>DATIYN010000192.1:0-22632 GCA_035517595.1 Burkholderiales bacterium | reverse complement strand
CGCTGTGGGTCGTCGCGTTCGCGGCTCTGGGCGGCGAGCTCATTGCCGCGCTGTCCTGACGCCACCCAGGCCGCGCATCTTCGAGGTATCAAAACCTCAGGGAATTGGTAGGTCGTGGCGGATTCGAACCGCCGACCAACGGATTAAAAGTCCGCTGCTCTACCAGCTGAGCTAACGACCCGTAGGGAGATTGCTGGAAAGGGGCGGAATTTTATCAGCCCTCGCGGGTCATTCGCCAGTATTGCCACTTCATCGTCGCCGCAGAGCCGGCGACGATGGCCGCGAAGGTCAGGATCGAGCCCAGGGCGAGCGTGGAGAAGCCCGAGATGCCCTGCCCGATCGTGCAGCCGAGCGCGGTAATGCCGCCGAAGCCCATCAGCAGGCCCCCGAGGATGTGCATGCCGGTGTCCTCGGCGTCTCGGAAGCCCTCCCAGCGGAACTTGCCGGCGGCGAGCGCGTAGGCGAAGGAGCCGGCGATCACGCCCGCGGTCGAGGCGATGCCGTAGGTCACGATCCTCGTCTTGTCGGTCCAGAGCATCAGGTACTCGAGCGTCCAGGCGAGCGGCGCGACGAAGGAGAAGCCTTCCATGCGCCCTGTGTTGGTGGCGACGAAGGCCTCCTCGAGCGTGCTCGGATCCTCGGCAAGGTGGCCGAGGTGGCCGCTCACGAACCAGCCGCCCACCACCACGAGGCCGGTCACGACGCCGCCCAGGCTGTAGTTGTAGTCGCTGCGGAACTGCTTCGAGGCGTAGGCGAAGGCGACCAACGCGACGCCCACGATCGACGCCACGATCAGCGTCAAGGCAGTTCGCGAAACACCGGAAAGCAATGAAAACAGGGAAGGCAGGTCCTGTCCCGTGGACAGCATCACGCTCGCCTGCTCGAGCACGCCCACGCGGAACGCGCCGAGGATGCCGCGCAGCGTGGCGTAGGCGGCGACGCCGGCGACCAGGAACACCACCACCGATTTCAGGTTGCCGCCGCCGATGCGGATCAGCGTCTTCGAGCCGCAGCCCGAGCCCAGCGTCATGCCGACGCCGAAGAGGAATCCGCCCACGAGGTACGAGAGCCAGGTGAAGCGCGGCGAGGGGTAGATGGACTTCGAGAGGTCGATCAGGCCCGCGAGCTGCAGCGCGTTGGCGCCGAGCACCGCCACGCCGATCGCGAGCAGCCACATGCGCATGCGGTTCGTGTCGCCCATGTTGACCCAATCCGAGACCGCGCCCATGGTGCAGAAGTTGGTCTTGTGGCCGACCGCGCCGAACACGAACGCGAGCGCGAACGCGCCCCAGGCGACGATCGGCGCGAGCTGCGCCGGCGTTTCCATCTACGCCGAAGTGTAGCGCGTGCTGTCGGGAAGGCCCGCGGCCGCGAATCCCGCCTTGCGGATGCGGCAGGCGTCGCAGGCGCCGCAGGCGCGTCCCTGCGCGTCGGGCTGGTAGCAGGAGACCGTCAGCGCCGGATCGACGCCGAGCTCGAGCGCGAGCTTCACGATCTGCGCCTTGGAAAGGTCTACGAGCGGGCCCTTCACCTCGAACTTGCGGCCCTCGACGCCGGCCTTGGTGGCGAGGTTGGCGAGCGCCTGGAACGCGGCGAGGAACTCGGGCCGGCAATCGGGATAGCCGGAATAGTCGACCGCGTTCGCGCCCACGAAGATGTGCTGCGCGCCGATCACCTCGGCGAAGCCCAGCGCGAGCGCGAGCAGGATGGTGTTGCGCGCGGGCACGTAGGTGACCGGGATGCCGGGCCTGACGCCCCCGGTGGGCACCGCGATCGACGGATCGGTGAGCGCGGAGCCGCCGATCTGCGCGAGATCCATGTTGATCACGCGATGGCCGGCGGCGCCGAGCGTCCGGGCGATGCGCCTCGCCGCGTCCAGCTCGACCGCGTGGCGCTGTCCGTAGTCCACCGAGAGGCACCAGCACTCGTAGCCCTCGCGCTTCGCCCAGGCGAGCGTGGTCGCCGAGTCGAGGCCGCCCGAGAGCAGGACGACGGCTTTTACTTTTTCGCTCCCGGCGCGGGCGCGAGGCGCTGCTTGGCGTTCGCGGCCGCCTGGCTCTGAGGGTATTTGGCGAGCAGCGATTCGAGCGTCCTCTGGGCGGCGCGCCGGTCGCCCAGCGCCTCCTGCGCCGAGGCGATGTTGAGCATCGCCTCCGGCGCCTTGGCGTCTTCGGGCCAGGAGGCGAGCACGCGCTGCTGCGCGGCGATCGCCTGCTTGTAGTCGCGCTGCGCGAAGTGCGCGTTGCCGATCCAGTACTGCGCCGAGGGCGCGAGCTTGGAGGACGGGTAGGTCACGAGGAAGCCCTGGAACGCCGAGATCGCGAGCGGGTAGTTGCCGAGCTTGAACTGGTTGAGCGCCGCCTCGTAGGCGCGCGTCTCGGCGGGCGTGACGCCGGCGTCCGCCGCGGGCTTGTCGGGCGCGCCGCCCTCGCGCGGCTGCTCGAGCTTGCGCAGCCGCGTGTCGATGTCCACGTACAGGTCCTTGCCGCGCTTGTCGGCGGTCTCGACCTGGTTCTGCAGGACCTCGAGCTGGCCGCGCAGCCGCGCGAGGTCCGCGCGCAGCGCCTCGATCTGCGTCGAGAGCTCGACCAGGGCGCGCCGGTCCTCGACCTTCGACAGGCGCTCGTCGACGAGCTTGGAGGTCTCCTCGATCCGCTTGCGCAGCTCCTCGATGCGCGAGCGCGCGATGTCGTCGTCGAACAGCGCGAGCGCGCTGCCGCTCGCGCAGGCCAGCGCCGCGCCCAGCGCCGCGGCCCGCAGCGCCGCGCGTCCCCCCCGAAGGCTCACCGCAGCTCCCTCAGTACTCGCCCTGGTAGAGGATGTCGCTGCGCCGGTTCTGCGCCCAGGCCGACTCGTCGTGCCCCTCGGAGCGCGGCTTTTCCTCGCCCAGGCTCACCGATTCGACCTGGTCTTCCTTCGCGCCGAGCAGGATCAGCATCTTCTTCACGCCGTCGGAGCGCCGCTGGCCGAGGCCGATGTTGTACTCGCGGCTGCCGCGCTCGTCGGTGTTGCCCTGGATCAGCATCTTGCGGCCCGGATGCTCGCGCAGGTACTTGGCGTGCGCTTCCACGAGCGGCTTGTACTGGTCCTTGATGTCGTACTGGTCGAGGTCGTAGAAGATCGAGCGCTGCGCGAGCGCGCCGGTCTTCACCGCCGGGTCGACGCCCGCGAGCGCCTGGTTCGTCACGTCCACCTTGGCCACCTGCCCGGTCGAGGGACCGGATGCCGCCTTGCCGGTGCGGTCCTCCACCGCCGCCGGCGACTGTTCGTCGGCCGGGTTGCTCGAACAGGCCGCCAGGCCGGCCAGCAGAGCCGCCATCCAGATCGCTCGCATCATGTTCATTCTCCGGTTGTTCATCTTGTGTACGGTCCCCAGGCCGGCTCGCGCACGTCGCCGGCGGCGACCGAGAGCCTTTGCTTGATGCGCCCGTCGGCCGACACCGCCGAGAGCACGCCGCGCCCGCCGCTGATGGTCGCCAGCAGGATCATACGGCCGTTGGGCGCGAAGCTCGGCGACTCGTCCTTGTCGCTGTCGGTCAGCACCTGGATCTGGCGGCTGGCGAGGTCGAGCGTCGCCACCTGGAACTTGCCGTTGTTGCGCCTGATGTAGGCGAGCATCCGGCCATCCGGGCTGACGCGCGGCGTCACGTTGTAGCTGCCCTCGAAGGTCATGCGCTGCGCCTCGCCGCCGCTTGCGGGCATGCGATAGATCTGCGGGCTGCCGCCGCGGTCGGAAGTGAAATAAAGGGTTTGACCGTCGGGGGAGAACACCGGTTCCGTGTCGATGCCGCCCGACTGCGTGAGGCGGCGCACGTTGCTGCCGTCCGGGTTGATCAGGTAGATCTGCGAGCCGCCCTCGCGCGACAGCGAGACCGCGAGCTTCGTGCCGTCGGGCGACCAGGCCGGCGCGGAGTTCGAGCCCTTGAAGTTGGCGACCACGCTCTGCTTGCCGGCGGCGATGTCCTGGACGTAGACGATCGGCTTCTTCTGCTGGAACGACACGTAGGCGAGGCGCCTGCCGTCGGGCGACCAGGCCGGCGAGACGATCGGCTCGAACGAGGCGAGCGCGGTCTCCGCGCCCGCGCCGTCGGCGTCGGCGATCTGCAGCTCGAAGCGGTTGCCGCGCTTCACCACGTAGGCGATGCGCGTCGAGAACACGCCCTTCTCGCCCGTGAGCTTCTCGTAGACGAAGTCGGCGATGCGGTGCGCGGTCGCGCGCGCCTGCGCGCCCGACAGCGTGTAGGCGACGCCTGAGAGGTCGGCGCTCTTCACGGTGTCGAACAGCTTGAAGCGCACCTCGAAGCGGCCGTCCGGGCGCGCGGCGACCGAGCCGAGCACGAGCGCGTCGGCCTGGCGCGCGCGCCACTCGGCGAAGTTCACGGGCGAGGTCTCGGTGGGCGGCGGGGCGAGCGGCGGCACCTCGATGCCGCGCAGCAGGCCGCTGCGCTCGAGGTCGGCGCGCACGATCGCGCTGATGCTCGCGCCGCCCTGCGCGAGCGCGCCCTCGCCGGCGAACGGCACGATCGCGATCGGGATGCGCTGCGCGCCCGCGCCGGTGATCTCGATCGAGAGCTGGGCGTTCGCGGCGGCCGCGAAGCAGAGCAGGAGGACCGCGAGGAGATTGCGCATCGGCGCGATTATATTCATTCGAGCGGCTTGTACTTCAGCTCGAAGTCCCGAGGCGCCGTATATCCGCCGTCGGGCCTGGGTAACGGGGAGGACTTGAGCACTGCGCGCTCGATCGCGGCATCGAGCGCGGCGATGCCGCTCGATTTCTTCAGCTTGACCGGCGGCAGTACTTCGCCCGTTGGCAACTGCACGACGTCGAACACCGCTTCCGGATTGCCCTTGATGTCCGGCGGCAGCACGATGTTGCCGCGGATCTTCGCCTTCACCTTGTCGATCCACGCGGCCTGCGCCTTGCTGCCCGCGCTCGCGGCCTGGCGCGCGGCGAGGTCCTTCAGCATCTGGCTCTCGCGCTCCACGGCGAGCGAGGCTTCCTCGCGCGCGAGCTGCTCGCGCATGCGCTTTTTCGTTTCGTCCACCTTCGGCTTTAACGGCTCGGCCTTCGCAACGGGTTTGGGCGCGGGCTTCGGCTTTTCCGCCTTGCGCTCGACGATCTCGGGCTTGGGGACCACCGGCTCGGGCCTTGGCGCCGGCGGCGGCTCGACCACCGGCGCCGGCGCGGGCTTCGGCGCCTCGGCGGCGGCCACGGGCGCCGGCGGCTCCCAGAGCTCGACCTGCACCGCCTCGGGAGGCCGGCTCTGCCAGCGCACCCCGAAGACCAGCACCGCGAGCAGGACCAGGTGCATCGCGGCCGACAGCAGCGCCGAGCTGAGCTGGCCGGGGTCGCTGCGCTCCTCGAAGACCGCGGCGGTCATGGCTTGGGCTTGACCTGCAAGCCGACGCGCTCGACGCCCTTCGCGCGCAGCTCGTCCATGACCTGCAGCACGGCCTCGTAGCGCGCGTTCTTGTCGCCGCCGATCAGCACCGGCGTCCTGGGGTCCTTGATCAGCGTGCCGAGCTCGGCGCGCGCGATCGGCCCCTCGCGCAGGACGCGGCCGGCCGCGTCGCGCTCGCGGAACGTGAGCTTCTGGTCCTCCAGCACGAAGATCTCGAGCGGCACCACCTTGGGCTGGCCCGCCTTTGCGACCGTGGGCAGGTCAATGACCCCGGGCGTCACGAGCGGCGCGGTGACCATGAAGATCACGAGCAGCACGAGCATCACGTCGACGTAGGGCACGACGTTGATCTCGTGCATCGGACCGCGCTTGGAGTGCAGCCGCGCCATGAGGCTAGCGGAAGGCGCCCTTCGGCCGCATCACTGCCTCACGGCCTGCCGCTGCAGGATGTTCGAGAACTCCTCCATGAAGCTCTCGAAGCGGATCGCCAGGCGGTCGATGTCGTGCGAGTAGCGGTTGTAGGCGACCACGGCGGGAATCGCGGCGAACAGCCCGATGGCGGTGGCGATCAGCGCCTCGGCGATGCCGGGCGCCACCTGCGCGAGCGTCGCCTGCTGCACGTTGGCCAGGCTGCGGAAGGCGTGCATGATGCCCCAGACCGTGCCGAACAGGCCGACGTAGGGGCTCACCGAGCCGGTCGAGGCGAGGAACGCGAGGTGGCTTTCCAGGTGGTCCATCTCGCGCTGGTAGGTGGCGCGCATGGCGCGGCGTGCGCCGTCGACCATGGTGGAGGCATCCGTTCCCCGCTGCGCGCGCAGCTTGGTGAACTCGCGATAGCCCGCCTCGAAGATGCGCTCCAGGCTGCCGATCGTGTGGCGCGCGCTGACCGAGCCCTGGTAGAGCGTGTCGACGTCCTTGCCGCTCCAGAACTCGCGCTCGAACTCCTCGGTCTGGCTGCGCGCGCTGCGGATCGCCATCCACTTGCGGAAGATGAACATCCAGGACATGAAGGACACGGCGAGCAGCAGCGCCATCACCGCCTTCACCACGATCGAGGCGTTGGCGACGAGGTTCCAGAGCTCCAGGTCCTGCGTGATGTTCATGCGGCCAGCCCGGGGGTGAGGACTGCGGCGAGTATGTCGGGGATCGGCCGGGGGCGCATGTCCTTGTGGCGCACGCAGGCGGCCTGGATGCGCGCGGCTGCGCACAACCTGCCGTCCTGGAGTCTCGCCTCCTGCTCCAGCCAGAAATAGGTCTTCTTCTTCTCGGTCAGCTTCACGCTCACGTCCAGCAGGTCGTCCAGCCGCGCGCCGATGCGAAAGTCGATCTCGGCGCGCGCCACGACGAAGCCGATCCCTTCGACCGCGGCCATGCGCTCCTGGTTCACGCCGAGGCCGCGCAGCCAGTCGCTGCGCGCGCGCTCGAAGTAGCGCAGGTAGTTGGCGTAGTAGACCACGCCGCCGATGTCCACGTCCTCGTAGTAGACCCGCACCCCGATCTTGAACGCGCTCACGCCCGGTTCGGGTCGGAATCGGCCAGCAGGTCGCGCGCGCCCGCCTCGAGACTGCGGGGCGCGGCGATGCCGAAGTGGCGGTACGAGGTCAGCGTCGCCATGCGCCCGCGCGGGGTGCGCTGCAGGTAGCCACACTGGATGAGATAGGGTTCGAGCACGTCCTCGATGGTGTCGGCCTCCTCGCCGATCACGTGCGCGAGGTTCTCCAGCCCGACCGGCCCGCCGGCGAACTTCTCGATCACCGCGAGCAGGAGCTTGCGGTCCATGAGGTCGAGCCCCAGCGCGTCGACGTCGAGCATCTTCAGCGCCGCGTCGGCCACGGGCCGCGTCACGCGGCCGTCGGCCTTCACCTGCGCGTAGTCGCGCACGCGGCGCAGCAGCCGGTTGGCGATCCTCGGCGTGCCTCGCGAACGACGTGCGATCTCCTTCGCCCCGTCATCCTCGATGAATGCCTTCAAGAGGTCCGCAGACCGGCGGATGATCCTGGCCAGCTCGGCCTCGTTGTAGAACTCCAGCCGCGCGACGATGCCGAAGCGGTCGCGCAGGGGGTTGGTGAGCATGCCCGCGCGGGTGGTCGCGCCCACCAGCGTGAACGGCGGCAGGTCCAGCTTGATCGAGCGCGCCGCCGGCCCCTCGCCGATCATGATGTCGATCTGGTAGTCCTCGAGCGCCGGGTAGAGGATTTCCTCGACCACGGGCGACAGGCGGTGGATCTCGTCGATGAACAGGACGTCCCTGGGCTCCAGGTTGGTGAGGATCGCCGCGAGGTCGCCGGGGCGCTCGAGCACCGGCCCCGAGGTCTGGCGCAGGCCGACGCCCATCTCCCTGGCGAGGATATGCGCGAGCGTGGTCTTGCCCAGTCCCGGCGGACCGAACAGCAGCACGTGATCGAGCGCCTCGCCGCGCCCCTTGGCCGCCTGGATGAAGATCTCCAGCTGGCCGCGGATCTTCTCCTGGCCGACGTACTCGGCGAGCGTCGCGGGCCGCAGGCTCCGCTCGATCTGCTCCTCCTGGGCCGAGGAGGGCTTGGCGGAGATCAGGCGATCGGTTTCGACAGCCACGTCAGGATTTTGCCAGAGCCTTGAGAGCCGCGCGGATGCCCTCGGCCACCGCGAGGCCCGGCGGCAGCCCCTTCACGGCCGCGAGCGCTTCTTTCTCGCTGTAGCCCAGGCCCACGAGGGCGTTGACCACGTCGCTCGCCGTTCCGGCGGCGGGCTTCCCCGCTCCCTCGGCGATCTTGCCCTTGAGCTCCAGCAGCAGGCGCTCGGCGGTCTTCTTGCCAATGCCGGGGACCTTGGTGAGGCGCGCGGCATCCTGCATCGCCACCGCGCTGCCGAGCTCGGCGACCGACAGTCCCGAGAGCACCGCGAGCGCGGTGCGTGCGCCCACGCCGGAGATCCGGATGAGCTGCCGGAAGGCGCCGCGCTCCTCCGGCGTCGCGAATCCGTAGAGCACGTGCGCGTCCTCGCGCACCACGAGGTGCGTGAGCAGCGTCACGGCGTCCCCGGTCGCGGGCAGGCTGTAGAAGGTGCTCATCGGCACCTCGACCTCGTAGCCGACGCCTTGCACGTCCAGGAGCACTTGCGGGGGATGCTTCGCTACGAGCCTGCCGGCCAGGCGCCCGATCATCCGAGTCGGCCTTTCCGAACGGAAAGCCCGCTCGTCGAAAAACCCCCTAGGTGCCCGCCGTGGGCATGGCAGATCGCGCAGGCGAGCGCGTCGGCGGCGTCGGGGCTGGGGTCTCCGGGCAGCGCGAGCAGCCTTCTCACCATGTGCTGCACCTGTTCTTTTTGGGCGTGGCCCTTGCCGACCACCGCCTTCTTGATCTGCAGCGCAGTGTACTCCGCGACCGGCAGGCCCGCGATCACCGCCGCGCAGATCGCGCCGCCGCGCGCCTGCCCGAGCGCGAGCGTGGACTGCGGGTTGACGTTGACGAACACCTTCTCGATCGCGACCTGCTGCGGGCGGTTCGCCGCGATCACTTCGGCAAGCCCCTCGAGGATCGCCTTCAGGCGCGCGGCGAGGTCGCCCGCGCCCGAGCGCACGCAGCCGCTGGTCACGTACCTCAGCCGGGAGCCTCCCTGCTCGATGACGCCGAATCCCGTGACGCGCAGGCCGGGATCGATGCCCAGGATGCGCA
Source organism: Burkholderiales bacterium (assembly GCA_035517595.1). Taxonomy (GTDB): domain Bacteria; phylum Pseudomonadota; class Gammaproteobacteria; order Burkholderiales; family SG8-39; genus RBG-16-66-20. Next base: position 13,577 of record DATIYN010000192.1, on the reverse strand, counting down.
CCACGCGAGCGTGGTCCTTCACGTCAGGGCAGCGCCGCCGTGGTGTAGACGTTCTGCACGTCGTCGAGCTCGTCCAGCGCGTCGAGCAGCGACTGCATCTTCTCGGCCTCGGCGCCGGCGAGCCCGGTCTCGTTGAGCGCCTTCATCGTGACCTCGGCCGCCTCGGGCTTGAGGCCGGCCTTCTCGAGCGCCTGCTTCACCTTGTCGAAGTCGCCCGGCGCCGAAATCACCTCGATCGAGCCGTCGTCGTTGGCGACGACGTCCTCCGCGCCCGCCTCCAGCCCCGCTTCCATGAGCCGGTCTTCGCTCGCGCCGGGCGCGAACACGAACTGGCCGCAATGCCTGAACTGGAACGCGACCGAGCCGTCGGCGCCGATGTTGCCGCCATGCTTGGTGAAGGCGTGGCGCACCTCCGCGATCGTGCGCGTGCGGTTGTCGGTGAGGCAATCGACCATCACCGCGGCCCCGCCCGGGCCGTAGCCCTCGTAGCGGATCTCCTCGTAGGACACGCCCTCGAGCTCGCCCGTGCCGCGCTGGATCGCGCGCGTGACGCTGTCCTTGGTCATGTTGGCGTCGCGCGCCTTGTCGAGCATCAGGCGCAGCTTCGGGTTGGCGTTCGGGTCGCCGCCGCCCTGCTTCGCCGCGACGGTGATCTCCTTGATGATGCGCGTGAAGACCTTGCCCTTCTTCGCATCCGCCGCAGCCTTGCGGTGCTTGATGTTCGCCCATTTGCTGTGACCCGCCATGGCTATAATTTTAATCGGATCAAGGAGCTGCTCATGGACCTCGGCATCAAGGGTAAGACCGCGCTCGTCTGCGCGGCCTCGAAGGGCCTCGGCAAGGGCTGCGCGCGGGCGCTCGCGAAGGAAGGCGTGAACCTCGTCATCACGGCGCGCGGCAGGGAAGCGCTCGAGGCGACTGCGGCGGAGATCCGCAAGGCGACCGGCGTCACGGTCGCCGCGGTGGCGGGGGACATCACCACCGCCGAGGGCCGCGCCGCCGCGCTCGCGGCCTGCCCGAGCCCCGACATCCTCGTCAACAACGCGGGCGGCCCGCCGCCGGGCGACTTTCGGAACTGGGCGCGCGAGGACTGGCTTAGGGCGCTCGACGCCAACATGCTCACGCCGATCGAGCTCATCAAGGCCACGGTGGACGGCATGATCGCGCGCAAGTTCGGGCGCATCGTCAACATCACTTCGGGCGCGGTGCGCATGCCCATCGCCGAGCTGGGCCTCTCGAACGGCGCGCGCACGGGCCTCACGGGTTTCGTCGCGGGCCTCGCGCGCCAGACGGTCGCGCACAATGTCACCATCAACGGCCTGCTGCCCGGACCCTTCGATACCGACCGCCTGCGCAGCAACCTCAAGTTCAACGCGCAGAAGCTCGGCAAGCCGGAGGCCGAGCTGGAGAAGACGCGCATCCAGGCCAATCCGGCCAAGCGCTTCGGCAACATCGAAGAGTTCGGCGCAGCCTGCGCCTTCCTGTGCAGCGTGCACGCCGGCTACATCACCGGCCAGAACCTGCTGCTGGACGGCGGCGCGTTTCCCGGTACGCTTTGAAAGAGCGCTAGCCGGGAACGCCCTGGAGAACTCCTGATTTGGACCGGAGAGAGTTCCTCTCCGCGCTGGCTGCCGCAGCCGCCTGCGGCGCGCCGCTGCGCGGCTCGGCGGCGGCGAACGCGCGCGCGCTCTACGAGGTGCCGACGTTCGGCAACGTCAGCCTGCTGCATTTCACCGACACGCATGCGCAGCTCCTGCCGGTGCACTTTCGCGAGCCGAGCGCCAACATCGGCGTAGGCGAGGCGGCCGGCCGCCTGCCGCACCTCGTCGGCGAGCATCTGCTGCGCAAAGCCGGCATCGCTCCGGGTACGCCCGCCGCGCACGCCTTCACGTTCCTCGACTTCGAGCGCGCGGCCCGGCGCTACGGCCGCATGGGCGGCTACGCGCATCTCGCGACGCTCGTGAGGCGCCTGCGCGCGACGCGCCCGCAGGCGCTGCTGCTCGACGGCGGCGATTCCTGGCAAGGGTCGGCGACCTCGCTCTGGACGCAGGGGCGCGACATGATCGAGGCCTCCAGGCTGCTCGGCGTGGATTGCATGACCGCGCACTGGGAATTCACCTACGGCGCGAAGCGGGTGCAGGACGCGGTCGCACGCGAACTTGGCAAGATCGAGTTCCTCGCCCAGAACGTCAAGACCGCGGACTTCGAAGACCCGGTGTTCAAGGCGTGGGCGCTGCGGGAACCGAACGGCGTTCCGGTGGCCATCGTCGGCCAGGCGTTCCCGTACACGCCGATCGCCCACCCGCGCCGGTTCGTGCCCGATTGGACCTTCGGCATCCAGGAGCGCGCGCTGCAGGCGCTCGTCGACGAGGCGCGCGCGAAGGGCGCGCGGGCCGTGGTGCTGCTCTCGCACAACGGCATGGACGTCGACCTCAAGCTCGCGGCGCGCGTGCGCGGCATCGATGCGATTCTCGGCGGCCACACGCACGACGGCGTACCGGTGCCGGTCATCGTCAGGAACGCGGGCGGCCAGACGGTGGTCACGAACGCGGGCTCCAACGGCAAGTTCCTCGGCGTGCTGGACCTCGACGTGAAGGGCAAGGTGGAAGGTTTCCGCTACCGCTTGCTGCCGGTGTTCGCGAACCTCCTCGAGCCGGACCGCGAAATGCAGGCGCTGATCGAGCGCGTGCGCGCGCCTCACCGCGCCAGTCTGGAGGAGCCGCTCGCGATCACCGAGGGCCTGCTCTACCGGCGCGGCAACTTCAACGGCAGCTTCGACCAGCTGATCCTAGACGCGCTGATGGCGGTGAAGGATGCCGAGATCGCCTTCTCGCCCGGCTTTCGCTGGGGCACTACGCTGCTGCCGGGCGACACGATCCGGCGCGAGCAGCTCCTGGACCAGACGGCGATCACCTATCCGCACGCGACGCTGAACGAGCTCACCGGCGCCGACCTGAAGAACATCCTCGAGGACGTCTGCGACAACCTGTTCAATCCGGATCCTTACTTCCAGCAGGGCGGCGACATGGTGCGCGTCGGCGGCCTCGACTACGCCTGCAGTCCCTACGCCGCGATGGGCTCGCGCATCACCGACATGAGGCTGAACGCCCGGCCGGTCGAGGCAGGCAAGCGCTACAAGGTCGCCGGCTGGGCACCGGTTGCCGAGGGCGGCGGGCAGGGAAATACGGGCGAGCCCGTCTGGGACGTGGTCGAGCGCTACCTTCGGGACCGCAAGACTCTCGCGCCGCGCGCGCTCAAACTGCCGCGGCTGATCGGCGTCGGGCGCAATCCGGGCTACGACCCGGGCGTATGATGGGTCGAAGGAGAATATCCATGCGCACGACCGCCCTATTCTTCGCCGCTCTGCTCGCGCTGGCCGGTTGCGCCGCCACCGGCGGCTCCGTGACGAGCCCCGTCGGCCCGGACAAAGTCGTCTATCACTTCAACGAGGGCCTCGTCCAGGCGACGAACGGCCTGCGCAATATCCGGAACCACCTCGAGGTCAATCCGCAGGCGAAGATCGTGGTGGTCGCGCACGCGCTGGGCGTCGACTACCTCATGAAGGGCAAGAAGGACGCCAACGGCAATCCCTACGAGACCATCGTGGAGGACCTGAAGAGCCAGGGCGTGAAGTTCGACGTCTGCGAGATCACGCTGCGCAACCGCAAGCTCAGCAAGGACCAGTTCATCGACGACGTCGACTACGTGCCCTCGGGCGTCGCCGAGATCGCGCGGCTGCAGCAGCGCGAAGGCTACGCCTACCTGCGCCCGTGACCGCGCGCTAGGCGTCCTTGCGGTGGCAGACGGCCTGGATCTTGTTGCCGTCGGGGTCCCGCACGTAGGCGCCGTAGTAGTTCGGGTGGTAGTGCGGCCGCAGCCCCGGCGCGCCTTCGTCCGCGCCGCCGTTCGCCATCGCCGCCTCGTAGAAGGCGTCCACCTTGGCGCGGCTGTCGGCCTTGAAGGCGACGTGCACGCCGTTGCCCGAGCGGGCCTCCTTGCCGTCGAACGGCGGCACGATGAAGACCTTCTCTCCGGTCGGCGTGCCGTAGGCGAGGAACTTCGGCGTCTTGAACAGCACCGGGTGGCCGAGCACCGCCATCACCGCGTCATAGAACTTTTCCGCCCTGGCGCGATCGTTGGTCCCGAGCGTGGTGTGGCTGTACACGCTAGGCCGCGACCGCCTTCAGCCCCGCGCGCTCTTCCTCGATCCGGCGCGCAAGCGTGCGCCGGAAGTGCACCAGCGGCGCGTCGGCGACGATCGCGTTCATGCGGAATTCCGGATCGGCCTCGAGCGTCCGCTGCTGCGCCTCGATGATCGCCTTGTCCTCGTGGAAGCCCTCGACCATGCTGTGGTAGAGCGACAGCGCGACGTTCGGGTTGTCGAGCTCGTAGTCGTGCAGGTAGTCCCAGAAGAAGTGCGTGCTGCGCGAGGTCTCCGGCGTGAAGAACTGGCAGTTGCGGTACTGCTTCGCGCCCTCGAGCTTGCCCTGCTCCGCGCCGGCTCCCGCCGGCGAGAACAGCGTCTCCATGAAGAACACGCCGGGCACGTACATGCGCGCGATGTTGCGCCGGTCCACGGGGCCCGCGTCGCGCACCACCTTCTTGTGGAACGGCGGCGGCGGCGCGCCCATGTGCCAGCGCTCTATGCGGAATCCGTCCGGCAGCCGCTCGATCGCGGTGGGCTTGGACTTGAACGCGTACTCTTCCGAGCCGCCCAGCGTCTTCGCGTGCACGAACGCGAGGTGCGCGAAGTCGGCGAGGTTGTCGACGATGAGCAGGTAGTTCGCGTCGTAGTGCAGGTAGCCCGGATGCCCGCGCCAGCCCGCATCGCGTAGGTACGGAAAGTCGAGGATTTTCGCCGGATCGGCCTTCGCCGCGTCGCCCATCCAGATCCAGACCAGGCGGTCGCGCTCCACGACCGGGTAGCTGCGCACGCCGAGCTTCGCCGGGATGTTCTCCTGCCCGGGAATCTGCACGCACCGGCCCGCTGGATCGAACTTCAGGCCGTGGTACATGCAGCGCACGCAGTCGCCCTCGACGCGGCCCTTGGAGAGCTGCGCGCCGCGATGGCAGCAGCGGTCGTCCAGCGCGACGACCTTGCCGGCGGAGCCGCCGCCTTCACCCCGATATAGCACGACGGGCCTGCCAAGCAGCGTGCGCGCGAGCAGGCGCGCGTCGATGAGCTCGTGATCCCAGGCGGCCACGTACCAGCAGTCGAACAGGAACGGCTCGCTGGCGGACGCCTGGTGAAATGCCTCGCTGTGCGCGGCCACTCGGACCTCCTCCGGGGGACGAGATCCGGGTATTGTGCGCCACGCCGGGCGCCTCGTGGGCCGCTATTTCGTGAAACGCTCGAGCTCGCGGTCGTCCAGCCTGCCGTCGTGATTTTCGTCGAGCCTGTCGAACGCCTTCAGCAGCTCGGGCACCGCGGCAGCTCCTCGCGCGCCGCCCGCTGCGCCGACGAGCGCGGGGGCGAGGTTTGCGCCTGCGCGCCGAGCGCTGCCAGCGCCAGCGCGGACGTAACGATGAGGGCCAATCGCGGATGTCTCATGGTGGGTCTCCTGGGAAAAGGGTCCGACGTCCTGTCTCCCGCAGGATGCGTGCCTGAAATGCGCCTTCCTTGATTTACAGCGGCTTGCGCCCGGAACGGGCCCGCCGGCCGCGCCGAAAGCGCCCTCGGCCCGTCGCGCGAGGGCGACGGAACCCCCTCCTCCCCCGAAACGATCGCCGCCGCATTCCCGGCAAGGCCGTAGGGTTAAGATGCGCGCGTTGCCACCCCGACGCCCATCCCCAGGCAGTCCCGCATGAGCACGAAACGACAGGACAATCCGGCCGACATGCGCGCGCGCGCCAAGAGCGATTTCCTCGACGGCATCGACGAGGAGATGGAGATGGAGATCGACGACGAGCGCATGACGAAGCTGCTCGACGACGTCTCGGGGCGCGCCGGGCGCGGCAAGCCGGCGCCGGCGGACATCGACCGCAAGCGCTACTTCAAGGAGCTGTTTCGCCTGCAGGGCGAGCTCGTCAAGCTTCAGGACTGGGTGATGGCGAACAAGCTCAAGGTCGTCGTGCTGTTCGAGGGACGCGACGCGGCGGGCAAGGGCGGCGTGATCAAGCGCATCACGCAGCGCCTCAATCCGCGCGTCTGCCGCGTCGCCGCGCTGCCCGCGCCGAACGAGCGCGAGCGCACGCAATGGTATTTCCAGCGCTACATCGCGCACCTGCCCGCGGGCGGCGAGATGGTGCTGTTCGACCGCAGCTGGTACAACCGCGCGGGCGTCGAGCGCGTGATGGGCTTCTGCACCGCGCGCGAGCTCGAGGATTTCTTCCACGACGTCCCGGAGTTCGAGAAGATGCTGGTGCGCTCGGGGATCATCCTCATCAAGTACTGGTTCTCGATCTCCGACGAGGAGCAGCACCTGCGGTTCGAGATGCGCAACCACGATCCTCTCAAGCAGTGGAAGCTCTCGCCGATGGACCTCGAGTCGCGCCGGCGCTGGGAGGCCTACACCAAGGCGAAGGAAGCGATGCTCGAGCGCACGCACATCCCGGAGTCGCGCTGGTGGATCGTGCACGCCGACGACAAGAAGCGCGCGCGCCTGAACTGCATCCACCACCTGCTCAGCCGCATTCCCTACCGGGACCTCGAGCACAAGCCGGTGACCCTGCCGGCACGCGTGCACAACCCGGACTACCTCCGCGGGCCGATTCCCGAGGACATGCACGTTCCTTCGGTGTACTGAGCCGCTGCCTGCGGGGGCGCGGCCCCGGCCCGCGCGGCCGCCGCGGGCAGGCGCACCACGTTCGGGCCGGCCGTGCCCCAATGCACGAGCTCCATCGCGCCGCTCGCGTGCTCGACGATCGCGGTGCAGCTGTCCACCCAGTCGCCGCAGTTGAGGTAGGTGATTCCGTCGCGCTCGCGGATGGTCGCACTGTGGATGTGGCCGCAGATCACGCCGTCCACGCCGCGCTCGCGCGCGTAGCGCAGCACCGAGTCCTCGAAATCGAACACGAAGCTGACCGCGCGCTTGACGCGGCGCTTCGCGTAGCCGGCGAGCGACCAGTAGCCCGGCACCTTGAGCCGGCGGCGCGCCCAGGACAGCCAGCGGTTGAGGCGCACCAGCAGGTCGTAGGCATGGTCGCCGAGGATCGCCAGCCAGCGGTAGTACTTGGTGACCTGGTCGAACTCGTCGCCGTGGATCAGCAGGTAGTGCCGTCCGTCGGCGGCGACGTGCAGGTAGTCGCGCTCGACGCGAATGTTGCCGAACGAGGCGCCGGCGTGCTCGCGCAGGGCCTCGTCGTGGTTGCCCGGGACGAAGACCACCTTCACGTCGTGGCGCGCTCGCTTGAGGATCTTCTGCACCACGGTGTTCTGCCCGGTGGACCAGTACACGCCGCGCCGGCGGATCGCCCAGAAGTCGACGATGTCGCCGACGAGGAAGAGCTGCTCGGCGTCATAGGCTTTGAGGAAGTCGAGCAGCGCCTCGGCCTGGCAGGCGGGCGTGCCGAGGTGGATGTCCGACAGAAAGATCGAGCGCACGCGCTGCATCTGCGGATCCGCTTCAGGTCTTCGCCATGAGTGTCCTTCGCGCGAAGCCAGTCGGGCTACGCGCTCTGGGGCATCGGCGTGCGCGCGCGTCGCGCGTCAGCGCCGCCGTAGCGCCGCGCGGCTTCGGCGCCGGCCGCCGCTTCGAGCACCGCTTCCAGTTGCTGTACCACGCGCTCCCAACTGTGCTCGAGCGCGTGCTCTCTCGCGCGCGCGCCGAGCGAGCGCGCGAGCGGCAGGTCGTCGGCGGCTCCGGCCGCCAGTCGCGCGAACGCGTCGGCCGCCCCGAAGCTCGCGAGCAGCCCGTTGCGCCCGTGGCGGATGTGAGCGGCCGCCGCGGCGTAGTCGTAGGCGACCACGGCCAGGCCGCTCGCGAGTGCCTCCACCGTGACGTTGCCGTAGGTCTCGGTGAGGCTCGGAAAGAGGAATACGTCGCCCGAGGCATAGTGCGCGGCGAGCTCCTCGCCGTGGCGCATGCCCGCGAATATGGCGCCCGGGCAGCGAACCTGGATCTCCTCGCGTGCCGGGCCGTCGCCGACGAGCACGAGCTTCGCGCGCGGTGCGCGTGCGCGCGCCGCATGGTAGGCGGCGATCAGGTCCGGCAGGTTCTTCTCCGCCGCAAGGCGCCCTACGTGCAGCAGGACCGGGTCGGCGGCGCGCGCGCCCCAGCTCGCGCGCAGCGCCTCGCTGCGGCGCGCGGGGTCGAACAGCGCCGTGTCCACCCCGCGCGCGACCACGCGCAGCCCGCGAAAGCCGAGCGCGGCGAGCTCGGCGCGCAGCACTTCGGTCGGCACCATCGTGCACAGCGTGCGGTTGTGGAATTTGCGCAGGTAGGCGAGGATCGGCCGGCCGAGCCAGCCGATGCCGTAGTGCCGGCTGTAGGCGTGGAAGTTGGTGCGGAAGTCGGACACCACGGGCAGCCGCAGGCGCTGCGCGGCGCGCTGGGCCGACCAGCCGAGCGGCCCCTCCGTGACCAGGTGCACGACGTCCGGCCGGCCTTGCGTCCAGAGCGCCTGCAGCGCGCGCTTCGCCGGCAGCCCCAGGCGCAGGCTCGGGTAGCGCGGGATCGCCATGCCGCGCGTGAGCACCTCCTGGAGCCCGGGATCGCTTCCGGCGCGCTCGCCGGGCTCCTGCCGCGGGCGGATCAGCTGGATCTGGTGACCGCGGCGGCGCAGCCCCTCTACGAAGCGCGCCGCCGTGAGCGCGACACCGTTGACCTCCGGCGGGTAGGTCTCGCTCACCACCGCAATGCGCAGCGAGCGGCCCGCGCCGGCGAGCTGTTCGACCTGGATCGGCATGGCCTCGCCCATGCGGCCATCGTGCCGCGCGCTCGCGACGCGCGTGTGACAGCCGCCCGCGAGCGCGCCGGTTTCGCCAAAATGTCATCGCACCGTTACGGGACTGTCGCATTCGCGCCGTATTCTCGGGCGCCGTCGGGGACCAAGGAGAAGAACATGAAGGAACTGCTGCGCGCGCTCGAGACGCAACGCTGGGACGACCACCGCTACTACCACCACAGCCGCATCAACCAGTCGCTGCATTTCGTCAGCGCGACGAGCTTCCTCGCCGCCTACGCGATGCTGTTCTTCTATCCGGTCGCCGCGACGCTCGTGGGCTGGCTCATCGCGATGACCGCGCGCCAGTCGGGCCATTTCTTCTTCGAGCCGAGGGGCTACGACCACGTCAACCAGGCGACGCACGAGCACAAGGAAGCGATCAAGGTGGGCTACAACCTGCGCCGCAAGCTGCGGCTGTACGCCGCCTTCGTGCTGGCGCCGCTGCCGCTTGCCTGGGACGCGACGCTGTTCGGGATTTTCGACGCGCCCGCCTCGGCCTACGGATGGGTGCACAACGTCGCGCTGGTCTGGCTCGCGCTCGGCGCGGGCGGCCTGCTGTTCCGCACGGTGCATCTGTTCTTCATCCGCGACGTGCAGACGGGCCTGGTCTGGATGATCAAGATCCTCACCGATCCGTTCCACGACCTGAAGCTCTACCACCGGGCTCCCCTGCACCTGCTGCGCGGCGAGCTCATCGACCCGATGCTGCACGGCCGGCACGGCTGACGCTAGAAGCGTTGCGCGAGCATCTCCCTGAGGATCCCGCGCCGGATGCGCCGGTCGGTGACCGCGGGGTCCGACCACCACCAGCCGTCGCGCTGCATGGCGGCAGCGCCGTCGAGAAAGCGCCCGGCGACGGCCTCGAAATCGGCGTCCGTATAGTCCAGGCTGAAGATCAGTCGCCCCGTGCCGACCCAGCTCAGCGCAAGGCCCGCGGCGCGCAGGTAGTACTGCAGCATCCAGTTGTAGCGCGAGGGCTGCGGGTACAGCACCGTCCAGATCGAGGACAGGTTCGCGACGCGCACGGGGAGGTTTTCGCCCCGGAGCCTTTCGTTCAATGCGCGCGCGCGGACATTCCAGACTTGATCCAGCCCTGCGTAGAGCCGGCGGATTTCCGGCGTCTCGAGCCGCTCGAGGAATACCTGCATCGCAGCCATCACCGCGGGATGGGCGTTGAACGTGCCGCGCGCGAAGCAGATGTCGGCGGGGCGATCCTCGCGATAGCGCTTCATGAGGTCCGCGCGGCCGCACACGACCCCGACGGGGAATCCGCCGCCCAGCGTCTTGCCGTAGGTCACGAGGTCGGCGCGCACGCCGAAATACTCCTGCGCGCCCCCCGGCGCGAGGCGAAAGCCGACGAACACCTCGTCGAAGATGAGCACGATGCCGCGCGCGGTACAGATCTCGCGCAGGCGCGCGAGCCAGGCCGCGTAGGCCTCGCGATCGAAATGCGCGCGCCGCGCGCTGTCGACCAGCGAGCCGTCGCCCGGAGCGCTCGCGTTCGGGTGCAGCGATTGCAGCGGATTGACGAGGACGCAGGCGATGTCGTCGCGCCGGCGCAGCACGCGCAGCGAGCCCTCGTCCATGTCCTTCAGCGTGTAGGTATGCCGCGGATGAACGGGATTGCCGACGCCGGGCTGCACGTCCTCCCACCAGCCGTGGTAGGCGCCGCAGAAGCGCACGAGGTGCGTGCGCCGCGTGTGGAAGCGGGCGAGGCGCACCGCCTGCATCACCGCCTCGGTGCCGGACATGTGGAACGACACCTCGTCCAGGCCCGAGATCGCGCGCAGCCGCCGCGCGTTGTCGGCGACGCAGGGATGGTAGGCGCCCAGCACCGCGCCGAGCGTCGCCGCGCGCGCGCCGCCCTCGGCCATGCAGGACTTGTAGAACTCGTGCCCGAGCAGGTTGACGCCGTAGGAGCCCGTGAGGTCGTAGAAGCGGTTGTCGTCGAGATCGACGATGAATGGCCCGTCGGTCGCCTGCGCGAAGGCGCCCACCGGCAGGTGCTCGCGCACGACGCGGCCGAACTGGAACGGCACGCGGTAGGCGCTCGTGAACTGCAGGTCGGAGATGCCGGGCCGCGCCTCGGCGGTGAGCGCGGCGCTGCGCGCGTAACGCTCCCGGTAGAGCGCCGACAGGCGCGCGAAGCCGGCGCGGCGCCTTGCCGCGATCTCGTCGGGCGCGCCATCGGCGCGGAAGAAGCGCATTTCGTCGTACGCGTAGTACGGCACCAGCGCGGCGATGCGCCGCGCGAGGCGGGAATGGCCGGCGAGCGACGGGTGCTTGGCCATCGAGAGCTCGAGCCGTTGCCGGAGCGAGGGTGCCGCCGCGAGGGCTGCCGCCGCGCCCAGGCCGTAGGCAAGGAAGGAAATTTCGCTCATCGCCGGCCTACGGTGTACTGCAGCCGCGTTACAGCGCCATGACCGGACGCGCCTTGCGCGGCGCACTCGCGCGCTTCCTCGCGCAGGAGGACCTGAACTTCCTGCTCACCAACCGCATCCCGCGCCAGTTCGCCACGCGCTTCATGGGCTGGTTCAGCCGCATCGAGCAGCCGCTCGTGCGCCGGCTGTCGCTCGCGATCTGGCGCCTGTTCGCGGACCTGCGGCTCGAGGAGGCGAAGCGCACCGACTTCCGCAGCCTGCACGAATGCTTCATCCGCGAGCTGAAGGCGGGCGCGCGGCCCGTGGACCCGGACCCGTGCACGCTCGCGAGCCCGTGCGACGCCATCGTCGGCGCCTGCGGGCGCGCACAGGACGGACAGCTCTTCCAGGCCAAGGGCTTTCCCTACGCGATGCGCGACCTGGTGGGCAGCCCCGCGCTCGCGCACGGCTTCCGCGACGCGACCTACGTCACGCTGCGCATCACCGCCGGCATGTACCACCGTTTCCACGCGCCGCACGATTGCCGGGTGCGCGAGGTGCGCTATTTCTCGGGCGATACCTGGAACGTGAACCCGATCGCGCTGAAGCGCGTCGAGCGCCTGTTCTGCAGGAACGAACGCGCGCTGCTGCGCGCGCGGCTCGAGGCCTCGGGCCACGAACTGCTGCTCGTGCCGGTGGCGGCAGTGCTCGTGGCGAGCATCCGCCTGCATTGCCTGGACGTGCCGCTGCACTTGCGCTACCGCGGGCCACGGCGCATCGCCTGCGATGCGCGCTACGCGAAGGGCGAGGAGATGGGCTGGTTCGAGCACGGCTCGACGATCCTCGTATTCGCGCCGCGCGGCTTCCAACTCTGCGCGAACATCGCGGACGGCGCACGCATCCGCGCCGGCGAGCCACTCATGCGGCTGCCCGCGCCTTCATAAAACGGTAACAGCCGGAGCGCGCCTAGCATGGGAACATTGCAGGCGCATGTCAGCAGAGATCTACTGGTGGTGGTTCTTCCTGTGCAGCGCGGCGGGGTTCAACATCCTCGCCTGGACGCTGTCGGCCGCGACGCTCGGGCGACGGCAGCCTGCGTTGCCGCCCGAAGCCTACGGCCTGCGCCGCGCGCAGCTGCTGCTGTCCGCGGGCTACGTGCTGGGCTGCGCCTACCGATCCGTGCTGCCGGTCTACGACATCCGGCGCATCTGCCTGATCGATAGCTGGCTCTCGAGCGTGATCGTAGGCCGCTCGGTAGCGACCTTCGCCGAGCTCTGCTTCGCCGCGCAGTGGGCGCTTCTGCTGAACGAGATCTCGCGCGCGACGGGCAGCGGCGTCGGGCGCGTCACGTCGATCGTCGTCGTCCCGCTCATCGCGGTGGCCGAGCTCTGCTCCTGGTACTCGGTCCTCACCACCTCGAACCTCGGCCACGTGATCGAGGAATCGATCTGGGCGCTGAGCGCCGCGCTGCTCGTCCTGAGCCTGGCTTGGATCTGGCCGCGCCTGAGCGCCTCGCTGCGGCCGCTGCTCGCGGCCTGGTGCGCGGCCGGCATCGGCTACGTGACGTTCATGTTCCTCGTCGACGTGCCGATGTACTGGGCGCGCTGGATGGCCGACGAGGCGAGCGGCCGCCGTTACCTGAGCCTGGCCGACGGCGTGCTCGACGCCTCCGGCCGCTGGATCGTGTCGCACCGCTGGCAGGACTGGCACAACGAGATCGCCTGGATGTCGCTCTACTTCAGCGTCGCGGTCTGGCTCAGCATCGCGCTCGTGCACGCGCCCGTGCCCGCGCGCGCCGCGGCGCCTAGCCGAGGGTGAACGACCCGAGCGCGACCGCGGCGCCGAACGCCGCGCCCGCGAGCACGTCGCTCGGGTAGTGCAGCCCGAGCACGACGCGCGAGGCGGCCACCGCGAGCACCATCGGCGCGAGCAGGGCGGCAAGCGCGGGATAGTAGGCAGCCGCGACGAGGCTGAAGGCGACCGCGTGCAGCGTGTGGCCCGAAGGGAAGCTGAACCGGTCGAGCGGCGCCGCGCCGGCGGCGATCCCCGCGTGGACTTCGAAGGGCCGGGGCCTCAGCGTGCCTTGCTTGAGCAGCCGGTAGAGCACCGTGCAGACGACGCCCACGGCCGCCATGTGCAGCACCGGCAGCGCCGCTTCGGCGCCATGCGCGAGCAGCAGCGCCAGCATGAGCGCGTACCAGAACAGGCCGTCGCCGAGCCGGCTCACGGCGCGCATCGCCTGATGCAGCCAGCGCACGCGCAGCGCGCGGTTGAAGCGCTCGCAGGTGCGCTCGTCCCAGCGCTGGATCGCGATCAGGGTGCCGCCGCGCG
>DATIYN010000191.1:0-5127 GCA_035517595.1 Burkholderiales bacterium | reverse complement strand
CGCCAGCCCGTTCGCCTGGCCGACGCGCGCGCCGCGCGTGTCGATGAGCAGCGTGCCCTCGAGGATCGCCTCGCGCATGCGGTCGCGCACGCGCCCGGCGCGCGTCTCCTGCGCGCCGATCGCGTGCTGAACGTCGCCCGCGGTCGCCACGGCGCGCCCCGCCGAGCCCGCCCAGTAGTCGGCCTCGCGCAGCAGGTCCGCCAGGCCCTCCAGCTGCGTCGACAGCTTGCCGGCCGCGCCCGCGGCGCGCGCCGCGTGCTCGATGATGCGCGCCACCGCGCCGCGGTCCAGCGGGCGCAGCTTGTCGCGGCGCGCGAGCGTCGCCACCATGCGCGCGTACAGATGGTCGGCGGCCGGCCCGCGCTCCAGGTCGTCCTCGAAGTCCGCCGCCACCTTGAACAGCTCGGCGAACTCCGGGTCGTGCGCGTGCAGCAGGTAGTAGATGAGGCGCGGCCCCACGAGCACCACCTTCAGGTCGAGCGGGATCGGCTCGGGCGCGAGCGACACCGTGCTCACGAGGCTCAGCGCCTGGCCGAGCGACTCGGTGCGGATCTCGTGCGAGCGCAGCGCGCGCTTGAGCGCCTCCCAGGCGAAGGGCTGGACGAGCACCTTCATCGCGTCGAGGATCAGGTAGCCGCCGTTCGCGCGGTGCAGCGCGCCCGCCTTGATGAGCGAGAAATCGGTGACCAGGGTGCCCATCTGCGCGACGTGCTCGATGCGCCCGACCAGGTTGTCGTGCGTCGGGTTCTCCTCCTCGACGATCGGCGCGCCGCCGTCGGCGTGCGCGACGAGCACGTTGACGAGGTAGCGGCGCAGCGGCGACTCGGTGCCCTCGGCCACCGGCAGCGCAATGCCGAACAGCGTCGGCCGCTCGCCGTCCTTGGGCTGCTGGAAATACTCGGCGTGGTCGAGCACGTCCTCGCGCACCGCCTTGAGGTAGGCAGCCACCTCGGGCAGCGCGCGGTACTCCGCCTCGAGCTCCTCGATGAGGCTGTTCACCGCCGTGCTGGTGACCTGGCGGTTGAGCTCGCGCAGCCGGCGCTGCGCCTCGCGGCGCGCCTTCGGCACCTCGTGGAGGACCGCCTCGAGCTCCTCCTGCAGCGCGACGATCTTCTTCTGCAGGCTATCCTGCTCGGGCTCCGGCAGCTTGTGGAAGTCCTCGGGGCTCATCACCGCGTCCTTCTTCAGCGGCGCGAAGCCGAAGCCCGAGGGCGTGCGCAGCAGCGCGATGCCCTCGGCGCGCGCGTGCTCGCCGACCGTGCCGAGCGCGTGCTCCTGCTGCTGCTCGAAGCCGGACTCGATCTCCTTCAGCCGCGTGCGGTATTCCTCGGTCTCGAAGGCCGCCGGGATGCCGGCGCGCAGGTCCTCGACCAGGCGCGCCATGCCGTCGCGGAACTTCGGCGCGCGGCCCGGCGGCAGGCGCAGCGCGCGCGGCAGGTGCGGTGTCTCGAAGTTGAACACGTAGCACCAGTCGTCGGGCGTCGCGCCGCCGCGCGCCTGCTGCTCGAGCAGGCGCCGCACGAGCGTGCGCCGGCCCACGCCCTCCGGGCCCATCGCGAACAGGTTGTAGCCCTCGTGGCGGATGTCGACCGCGAAGCGGATCGCGCCGTCGGCGCGCGCCTGGCCCGGCGGGTCGGCCAGATCCGGCAGGTCTGCGGTGGTGCGAAAATCGAGCCGCTCCGGATCGCAGCGGCGATAGAGCTGTCCCACGGCAAGCGGCGGCACGGTAGCGGCCATCGGCTCTAGGAGACCATGCCGGCGGGCCCGCGGGTTTGACCGGCGTCAAAGGCGGCGGACGCGGGCCGCGTAGGCTGAAGTCATTGCCGTCCCGGCACCGACATCCGAAAGAGAGATCATGCAAATCCCGATCCAGGTCACCTTCCACGGCATGCCGCAGTCCTCCGCGCTCGACAGCGCGATCCGCCAGCACGCCGGCAAGCTCGACCGCTTCCACCCGCACATGATGAGCCTGCGCGCGGTGGTCGAGCAGGTAGCGCGCCACAAGCAGCAGGGCAAGGAATTTTCCGTGCGGCTGGACATCAAGGTGGCGGGCGGCGAGATCGCGATCAACCGCGACCACGACGAGGACGTCTTCGTCGCCGTGCGCGACGCCTTCGACGCGGCGCGGCGCAAGCTCGAGGACCACGTGCGCCGCCAGCGCGGCGACGTCAAGCACAGGGAATGAGCACGGCGCCGGGCGGCGCATGAGCCCGGACCTGCGCGCGGCCGCGGCCGGCACGTTCCGCGCCTCGCTCGCGCTGCTGCGCACGCGCCGCTTCGGCACGTTCTGGTTCGCGACGCTGCTGTCCAACATCGGCACCTGGGCGCAGCAGGTCGCGCAGCCCTGGCTGCTGCTGAGCCTCGGCGCGTCGGCCTACCTGATCGGCCTGGACGCGTTCGCGATGAGCGCGCCCGTGTTCCTGCTGACGCTGGTGGGCGGCGTGCTCGCCGACCGCGCCGACCGCCGCCGCGTGATCACGCTGTTCCAGTCGACGCAGATGCTCTGCCCGATCCTCGTCGTCGCGCTGCTCCTCGCGGGCGCCGTCGAGCCGTGGATGGTGATCGTGCTGTCGGCGGTGATCGGCCTTACCGACGCGCTGTCGATGCCCTCGTACCAGTCGATCGCGCCGTCGATCGTGGAGCGCGCGCAGATCCCGACGGCGATCGCGCTCAATTCCACCCAGTTCAACCTGTCGCGCATCCTCGGGCCGGCCGTGGCCGGCCTGCTGATGGCCGGCGTCGGCGCCGCCGGCGCCTACGCCGTAAGCGCCGCATCGTACATCCCCTTCATCCTCGTCGCGCTCTGGATCCTGCCCTCCGGCGCCGCCGCGCCGTCCGCGGCGCGCGAGGGCCGCGCGTTGTTCGCCGGCATCGGCGAAATCGCGCGCGAGCCCGCGCTGCGCGGCGCGCTGCTGACCGCGCTCGCGACCAGCGCGTTCTGCGCCCCTCTGGTCACCTTCTGCCCGGTGCTGGTCAAGGAGGCCTTGCATGGCGGTATCGGCCAATTCAGCGCCGCGATCGGCGCCTTCGGCGCGGGCGGCCTGCTCGGCGCCCTCGCCCTGCTCGCGATCGACCCGCAGCGCGACCGCCGCCCGCTGAGCTCCGCGCTCGCGCTCGCCTACGCCGCGGTGGTCGCGCTGTGCGCGCTCGCGCCGTGGACCTGGGCGCTGCCGCCCCTGTTCGTGCTCGCGGGCGCGGCCATGACCGCGAGCAACGCGTCGGCGAACGCGCTCCTGCAGTCCGTCGCGCCGGCGCGCATTCGCGGCCAGACGGTGAGCCTGTTCATGCTGGCGATGCGGGGCGGCGTGGCGCTGGGCGGCCTGGCCACCGGATTGCTCGTAGGCCTGCTCGGAGTGCGCGAGGCGCTGCTGCTCGATGCGCTCGCGGCGCTCGCCGCGCACGCGACGCTCAGGACGCGCTGGCTCGGCGCGCCGCTTCCCGGCCCGACCAGCTGAGGATTTCCGGCGGCTTGCGCGGCACGCCGGGCACCGCGCCGCGCGCGTAGCCGACGATCACGGGCGCCACCGCGGCGCCCTCTTGCGGGATGCCGAGCTCGCGCTTCGCCTCGGCCGTGTTGAGCACGCGCACAGCGAAGCCGATGCAGCAGCTGCCCAGGCCCCTCGCGGTCGCGGCCAGCATGAGGTTCTGCGCCGCGAGCCAGCAGTCGGCGTCGGAAAACGGGCTGTCGTCGCGGCGGCACACCACGATGAGCGTGCCGGCATCGTAGAAGATGTTGAAAGCGGGGTCGTCGAGCATCTGCGGATGCGCGCCGTGCAGCAGCCCCGAAGAGCCCCAGCCGACGGCCTCCGATGGATCGCGCAGCATCGCCTTGCCGCGGTCGGACCAGCGCTTGAGCTGTGCGCGGTCCTGCACCACCGCGAATCCCCAGGGCTCGCGGTGCATCGCGGTCGGCGCGTGCACCGCCGCCTCCAGCAGCTCGCGCACCAGCGAGGCGCTCGGCTGGCGCGCGTCGTAGGCGCGCACGGAGCGGCGCTGGTGGATCACGTCCATCACGCGTTCGGGAGCGAGTGTCATGCGGCTTGCCGTCAAACGCTCGCGCCGCGGCGCTCGGGCCGGCGCAGCTCGCTGCGGTGTCGTTCCTCGCAGCGCGGGTGCCCGAGCACGTAGTTGCACAGCGCGAGCTTGAGCGCGAGCTCGCGCTCGCGGTTGCCGCAGGCATGCGCGTGCGCGATGTCGTCGCGGATCATCGACTTGATCGCCAGCTCGCCCTCGGGCGTGCGGCACAGGTAGTTGCCGAGCTCGAGCGCGGCCATCTCGGGAATGTGCTCGTGCTGGGCGATCGCAAGCACTTCCTCCTCGCTGAGGCCGCACAGGCCGAGGCAATCTTCAAGCGTGAGCATGAAATCATCCTCCCCCAACGCGCGGCGCGGCCCTTGATCCCTGTCAAATCCGCGTCAGCGCAGCGTCTCGAGGAAGTTCAGCAATTCGTCCAGCTGCCGGCTGTCGGTGATGTGCACCGGCATCAGCGTGCCCGGCATCTCCCGCCCGGGCTCGGACAGGTAGCGCCGCAGCGAGCTGCGCGTCCAGACGGTGTCCGACTCGATCGCCGCACGCGAATGCACGCCCGAGTCGCCCGCGCCCGCCTTGCGGCCGATCAGGCCGTGCAAGTCGGGCCCGGTCGCCGTGTCCGCCGGCCCCGTGAGGCCGTGGCAGGTCTGGCAGTGGCTCACGAAAATGCGGCGCCCCGGGTCGGTGAAGTCGTCCGCGCCGGCAGCCGACGCCATGCCGCCAGCCGCTGCCGCGAGCAGCAGCCCCATCGCAATGCGGTAGCCCTTCATGCCGCTAGATTAGGCGGCGCGCGGGGCTAGCTGGTTGATCCTGGTCAATGCGCGGCACCGCGCCGCACCTAGTTTGGCAGGGTGAGTGGCCCCGACACCCTGGTGACGCGCAGGCGGCTGCGCGACGGCCGCACGGTGACCCTGCGGCCGGTGCGCGAGGACGACGATCTGCTCGAGCGCGACTTCATCCGGCGCCTTTCGGGCGAATCGCGCTACCTGCGGTTCCAGAAGTGGGTGCAGTCGCCTTCGGACCGCCTGATCCATTTCCTCACGCACGTCGAAAACGACCGCGACCTCGCGCTGGTCGCGACCTTCGCGCGCGGCGCAA
>DATIYN010000190.1:0-4467 GCA_035517595.1 Burkholderiales bacterium | reverse complement strand
CGCCTCGCGGGCGACGAGGGCCTGCGCCGCGAGCTCGGCGAGACCGCGCGCAAGCACTGCGTCGAGGGCTATTCCTACGAGCGCATGCTCGACCGCATGGAGAACATCTACCGGAATGTATCGGGCATCTTCTGACCGAAGGCCGGGCGGGGCGTGAACACGGCGGACATCGAGAAGCTGTGCCGGGGGCGCAGGACCGTCGACCTCGGTTGCGGGCGCGACAAGCTGGCCGGCGCCGTCGGCGTGGATTTCGCCGGCAACGCGCAGGCGGACGTGCGCCACGACCTGGACGTCTACCCCTATCCCTTCCCCGACGGCAGCTTCGAGGTGGTGGTGCTGCGCAACGTCATCGAGCACGTGCGCAACGTCGTCGGGCTCATGGAGGAGATCCACCGCATCGGCGCGGACGGCGCCGACGTGCTCGTCACGACGCCGCACTTCTCCAGCCTGTATTCCTACCAGGATCCGACGCATGTGCGGCACCTCGCGCTGGACTCTCTGGACTATTTCACCGAGCGCACCCGCCACAGCAACTTCTACTCCTCCGCGCGCTTCCGGATGGTCGCGCGCGGCCTCGATTTCGGCCGCTCGTTTCCGTTCTCCACGATCGCGCGCGGCCTGGCGGCCCTGTCGGTGCGCAAGTACGAGAAGCACTTCGCGTTCGTGTTCCCGGCCAACAGCCTCTGGTTTCACCTTCAGGTCGTGAAGTGAGCCGGCTGCTGACGCGCGCCAGCGTTCTGCCGCGGGCCGCCGCCCGGCGCTTCCTGCGCCTGCGCCGCCGGAGCCGCCCGGCGGCGCCCGGCCGCATCCTCATCGCGCAGAACCCGCTGCTGGGCGATACGCTGATGCTGACGTCGCTCGTCGCGAAGCTGCGTGAGCGGCATCCGCAGGCGAAGATCGCGATGACCATGCAGCGCGCCGCCGTGCCGCTGTATGCGCTGCGCCCGTACGGCGTCGAGCCCCTGGCGTTCGACGCCCACGACGAGAAGACGGTCGAGCAGCTCTTCGCCTATGACGGGTTCGACATCGCCTATGTGCCCGGGGACAATCGCTACGCCTGGCTCGCCGCGGCGGCCGGCGCGCGCTGGATCGTGGCGCACGCAGGCGACCGGCCCGCGTACAAGAGCTGGCCGGCCGACGAATTGCGGCCCTATCCGGGCGCGCCGGCATCCTGGTCGGACATCGCGGCGACGCTGGCCGAGGGGCCGGCGCCGCGGCCCTACCGACCGCAGGACTGGCCCGCGCCGCCGCACCGGCCCTTCGCCGCGCCGGCCGGAAACTATTGCGTGCTGCACGTCGGCGCCGGAAACCCCCTGCGCCTCTGGAATCCGGAACGCTGGCAGGCGGTGGCGCAGGCGCTCGCGCGCGAGGGCTACGAGGTCGTCTGGAGCGCAGGCGCGGGAGAAGAGGGCCTCGTCGAGGCGTCCGATCCGCAGCGGCGCTTTCCCTCCTGTGCAGGGACGCTGGACTTGGCGCAGCTCTGGAGCCTGATCGCCGGCGCCCGCGTGCTCGTGTGCCCCGATACCGGGGTCGCTCACCTCGGGCGGCTGACCGGCGCGCCCACGGTCACGCTCTACGGACCGGGATCCCCGGTGCTGTTCGGCCCGGGCGATTTCTGGCGCGACACCCGCGGCAGGCAGATCGCCGTCGATCCGTTTCCATGCCGCGACCAGCGCACGCTGTTCAAGCGCGAGATCGCCTGGGTGCGGCGCTGCCAGCGCTCGCTCGCCGAATGCCCGGCGCCGCGCTGCATGCACGCGATCGAAGCCGATGTCGTGGCGCGGGCTGCGCTAGACTGCGCGCGCCATGCTGGCTGAGCTCAAGCGGGTTCGCTTCCCGGTCGAAACAAGTCTTCTCATCTCATTCTGTTTTTTCCTCCCGCTGCTCGAGGTCCCGAAGAACATTGCTCTGCTCGCGTATGTGGTGACCTGGCTCGTGAACCGCCTGCGCGTGCGCGACTTCGGCGGCGCGTGGCGAATCTCCGACAGCCTGGTGCTGGTCTGGGTCGGCACCTCCTATCTGGCCGCTGCGTTCGCAGGCCTGGACGGGCAAGCCTGGGCCAAGACCGGAGATGTCGCGGCATCGGCGACGCTGTTCTGGATGGTCGCGCGCGCGGGCTACGGCGAGCGCGAGCAGCGCTGGCTGCTCGGCGCGCTCGTCGCCTCCACGCTCGCGGGGCTCGCGCTCGGTTACGGGCGCCTCTGGAGCGGCGCCGCCAAGAGCGGCACGCTGCAGCTGTACTCGGTCGGCCACGTCAATCACACGGCGATCTACCTGGCCATCATGCTGGGCGTGTGCGCCAGCTGGCTGTTCTCGGGCTGGAGATCCTGGCAGGCGAGCCGCCGCATCGCGGCGCTGGCGATCGCCGGGCTGGTGCTCGCGTCGCTGGTGGTCACGGCGAGCCGCGGCGCGGTCGGCATCGGTTTGCTGCTCGTCCTGGTGCTCGCCGCGGCCTGGTGGCCGCGCTGGCGCGCGCCGCTCGCTGCGAGTGCCGCGGTCATCGCCCTCGCAGTGGCGCTGCTTGCGGCGACCGGCGCGGAGGTGGTGCGCAAGCAGGTTGAAAACGAGGCCGCGAAGAATACGCTCTCGTTTCGCGACGGCATCTGGCGTACCGGGCTCGCCGCATGGGAAAAATATCCCTGGTTCGGCGTCGGCAAGGACAACTACGGGCTGATCACCCTGGATCGCGTGCGCGCCTGGCGCGCGCAGGCCGGCGTGGATTTCGACGCCTCGCGCTTCGTTCCCGCGTCCCATGGGCACAACCTGTTCATCACGACGCTCGCCGAGCGAGGCGCGGTCGGACTGGCGGCGCTGGTCCTCGTGCTTGTCGCGGCGCTCGCGGCATTGCTGCGGTACCGGCCGCGAGCGGCCGACGACGACGCCGGCTGGCTGGCCTGGGGCGCCGCCGCGAGCGGCTGGCTCGTGACGGTCGGCGTGGGCACGGTGAACACGACCCTGCACCACGAGCACGGCCTGCTCACCGCACTCCTGTTCGCGCTATGGCTGTCGACGCTGCGGCCGCGCCGCGCGTCCTCATGAGCGGCTCGCCGCGAATCCTGCTATTGCGCCGCGACAACATCGGCGACCTCGTCTGCACGACGCCGCTCATCGACGGCCTGCGCGCGCTGCTGCCGCGCGCCTGGATTGGCGCGCTGGTGACCACCTACAACGCTGAAGTGCTCTCGGGCAACCCGGCGCTCGACGAGGTATTCGTCTACGAGAAGCTGAAGCACCGCAGCGGCGGGCTGCTGGCGCATCTCCGGGCGCGGCTCGCGCAGATGGCGCGCCTGCGCGCTCGCTCGCTCGATTGCGTGCTCGTGCCCGCGCCCACGCCGCAGTCGCTCAAGCTCGCGCGCAGCCTCAAGCCGGCGCAGGTCGTCGCCGCGCCGAGCGCCGTCGCCCCGGGCCAGCACGAAGTCGAGCGCAGCTTCGAGGTCGGCAGGCAGCTCGGGCTGAGCGGCCGCCCGGGGCCCCTGCGCGCGTTTCCCGACGCGCGGCAGCGCGAAGCCTTGCGCGCGAAACTCGGCGATGGACCGTTCGTCGCGGTGCACATCAGCGCGCGCCGGCCCGCGCAGCGCTGGCCGCTCGAGCGCTATGCGGAGTTGATTTCGATCCTCTCGGCGAAGCAGAACGTGATGTTGCTGTGGGCGCCGGGAGCGAAAGACGACCCACGACATCCGGGCGATGACGCGGCCGCTGCCGAGATCCTGCGCACGGTGAAGAGCTCGAAAGTCGTTCCTGTCGAAACCCCGGATCTGACGACGCTGATCGCTGCGCTCTCGCTTGCGGATCGGGTGATCTGTCCCGACGGCGGCGCGATGCACCTCGCCGCCGCGCTCGGCAAGCCGGTGGTGGCCCTCTTCGGCGATTCGCCGGTCGAGCGCTGGCGGCCCTGGGGCGTGCCGCACCGGGTGCTGAGGCCGGAATCGCGCGACCTCGCCGACCTGCCGCTCGCGCCGGTGCTCGCGGCGTTCGCCGAGCTCGGCTGACGCCGTGCGCGTCGCGGTTACCGGCACGACGGGCTTCCTCGGCGGCGCGATCGTGCCGGTGCTGCGCGCGCGCGGCCATGAGCTCATCGCGCTCGACCGGGCCGCGACCGGCGACCTCGCCGCAGTGATGGATTGGCCCGCGCATCTGGCGCGCGCCGATGCCGTCGTGCACCTGGCGGCGCTGGCGCACGCGCGCGGCGTGAACGAGGCACGCCTGCGCGCCGTGAACGCGGAGGCCAGCGCGGCGATCGGCCAGGCGGCCGCCGCGGCCGGCATCCCCATGCTCTTCATGAGCACGGTCAAGGTGCTGGGCGAGGAAACGCCGGGCGCCGCGTTCGACGAGCGCTCGCCGCTCGCGCCGCAGGACGCCTACGCGCGCGCGAAGGCCGCGGCGGAAACTTCGCTGCGGGCGATCGCCGGGCTGCGTCTCACCGTGCTGCGCCCGCCGCTCGTCTACGGGCCCGGCGTGCGCGCGAAC
>DATIYN010000189.1:0-2312 GCA_035517595.1 Burkholderiales bacterium | reverse complement strand
CGAGCACGTCAACCCGCTCGCGTACTTCCGCGCGCTGGACAAGGCGGCCTCGGACGACGCGGTATTCGTCGCCGACGGCGGCGATTTCGTCTCCACGGCGTCCTACATCCTGCGCCCGCGCGGCCCGCTCGCCTGGCTCGATCCGGGCGCCTTCGGCACGCTCGGCGTGGGCGCGGGCTTCGCGCTCGGCGCGGCGATCGCCCGTCCCGCGGGCGAGCGCTGGCTGCTCTGGGGCGACGGCGCGAGCGGCTACGGCCTCGCGGAGCTCGACAGCTTCGTGCGCCACCGCATCCCGGTGATCGCGGTGGTGGGCAACGACGCGGGCTGGACGCAGATCGCGCGCGAGCAGGTGAAGCTGCTGCACGACGACGTGGGAACGGTGCTCGCCCGCACCGCGTACCACGAGGTGGCGCGCGGCTTCGGCGCCGAGGGCATCGAGATCCGCAGCACGGCGGAGGTCGAGCCGGGGCTGCAGCGCGCTCGCGCGTTCGCAGCGGCCGGGCGCTCGGTGCTCGTCAACGTCTGGCTCGACGGCACCGATTTCCGGGAGGGTTCGATTTCGATGTAGGAAAGGACTAGACTTCGCGCTCCGTACCCTTGGAGGAGGAGACCCGTGAAGCTCTACTACCATCCCGCCTCGACCACCAGCAGGATCGTGCAGCTGTTCGCGATGGACCAGGGCATCGCGCTCGACTACCAGGTGGTCGATCTCTTCACCGGCGAGCACCTGAAGCCCGAGTTCGCGAAGATAAACCCGAACTGCCTCGTGCCGGTGCTCGAGGACGGCGACTTCCGCCTCACCGAGTCCTCGGCCATCCTCAAGTACCTCGCCGACAAGGCCGGCTCGCCCGCCTATCCCAAGGAACTCAAGGCGCGCGCCCGGGTCCACGAGATGATGGACTGGTTCAACTCCAACATTTACCGGGATTTCGCCTACGGCCTGATCTATCCGCAGACCTTCCCGCACCACAAGCGGCCGAGCGACGCGATCCAGGGCGGCACGCTCGACTGGGGCAAAGTGAAGACGCAGGGCTGGCTGAAGGTCCTCGATCGCGACCTGATCGGGCCGAAGAAGGCCTTTCTCTGCGGCGACCGGGTGACGATCGCCGACTACATGGGCGCCGAGATGATCGCGCTGGGCGGCCTGATCGGCTGCAAGCTCTCGGCGTATCCTAACATCGAGCGCTGGCTCGGCAACATGAAGAAGCTCAAGCCCTGGGGCAAGGTGCACGAAACGATCGACGGCTTCGCGGCCTCGCTGAAGGGCCAGTCGTTCGTGGCGGTGTGACGCGGCGCCGGGCACGGAGGAATACGCCATGATCAAAGGTCTGCACCACAACGCCTACCGCTGCCGCGATTCCGAGGAGACGCGCGGCTTCTACGAGGGATTCCTCGGGCTGCGCCTCGCGGGCACGCTCGAGATCCAGGAAACCAAGAGCGGCCGCAAGACCGAGACGCTGCACACGTTCTACGAGCTCGGCAACGGCTCGTATCTCGCGTTCTTCGAGGCGCCGGACATGGCCTTCGAGTTCAAGAGGCAGCACGATTACGACCTGCACATCGCGCTGGAGGTGGACGCGCGCACGCTGGAGGAGATGCTCGCCAAGGGAAAGAAGGCGGGCGTGGAGACGCGCGGCGTCTCGGACCACGGCTTCATCCGCTCGATCTATTTCCGCGACCCGAACGGCTACGTGATCGAGCTCGCCGCGAAGACGCCGGCGCACGCGCGCGAGATGGATCCGGCGGTGAACGGCGCGCGCGAGAAGCTCGAGCGCTGGACCGCCGCGAAGCGCCGCCGCGCGGCGGCCTGAGCCGCTAGCGCGCCTGCAGGCGCGCGCGATCGTGCCGCGCGCCGAAGTCGATCGCCGGGCCGGCCGGCACGATGCCGCCCGGGTTCAGCGTGCGGTGGCTCTCGTAGTAGTGCCGCTTGACGTGTGTCGCGTCGAAGGTCGCCGCGACCGCGGGCAGCTGGTACAGATCCCGCGTGTAGCCCCACAGGTTGGGGTAGTCGACGACGCGCCGCAGGTTGCACTTGAAGTGCGAGTAGTAGACCAGGTCGAAGCGCAGCAGCGTGACGAGCAGCCGCACGTCCGCCTCGGTGACGCGGCCGCCGCACAGATAGCGCCGCGCCGAGAGCCGCCCCTCCAGCCAATCCAGCGTCTCGAACAGTCTTGCCACCGCATCCTCGTAGGCGGCCTGCGACGTGGCGAAGCCTGCCCGGTAGACGCCGTCGTTGACCGTCTCGTAGATGCGCGCGTTGAGCGCATCAATTTCGCCGCGCAGCTCGGCGGGGTAGAAGTCGCCGGCGCGCG
>DATIYN010000188.1:0-3796 GCA_035517595.1 Burkholderiales bacterium | reverse complement strand
ACGCTCGACAAGGTCTGCGATTTCTGCGTGCGGTCCGGCCTCTGCCTCGAGGACCAGCCCGCCCACCGGGCGGCGTGCGCGCGCATCCATGGCGGAGCTTCGCGGGACGAGGAACTGGCCAGGAAGATCGACGAGACACGGGCCCGGGAACAGGCAGAGGCCGAGGCGGCCCTCGAACTGCTTGGCGCGGCTGGCGCGTCCGCCGGCGAAGGCGCCGAGGCCGCCGGCAGCGCGGCGCCGGCGAAGCAGTGTGTCTCGATCACCCAGCAGATCATGAAGCTGGGCGTGGCAAAGAAGGTGGAATGGGCCAACACGAAGGGGAACCGCGAAGTGCGGACCCTTTTCCTGCGAGATCCCAACAAGCTGGTTCAGCTGGCGGTCATCCACAGCCCGCGCATCACGCTCGGCGAGATCGCCAGTGTCGCCCAAAGCCGCACCGCGAGCAGCGAGGTGCTGCAGTACATCTACGACAACCGCCAGCTGATGAAGAACTACCAGATCAAGCTCAACGTCATCACCAACCCTAAGATCCCGGTCGGGGTGTCGATGCGCTTTCTCTCCAGCCTGCGGACCGCCGAGGTCAA
This sequence comes from Burkholderiales bacterium, assembly GCA_035517595.1. Lineage (GTDB taxonomy): Bacteria > Pseudomonadota > Gammaproteobacteria > Burkholderiales > SG8-39 > RBG-16-66-20. The sequence goes on along the minus strand of DATIYN010000188.1, from coordinate 3,212 downwards.
GGGGCTGGCGAGGAACAAGAACGTTCCGCATGGCCTGGCGACGGCTGCGAAGAACCTGCTGGAGAAGAAGACCGGCGCAGGTTCTTGACGGTCACGGCTCTTCTTCGGGGGCGCCGGGATTGCGACCGCCTGGACTTGCAGCGGCAGCGTCGGGCGCGAGCACATACCATTGCCGCCCGTCGAGCTGCTGCCGCTTGAGCAGTCCCTGCCGCTCCATCTCCTGCAAGAGCCGGCTGAACGTCGAGAACCCCGCTTCGCGCTCGTCGAAGTCGGGTTCCTTGCGCACGATCGTTTCCTTGATCAGCGACGGGTTGAGCGGACCGGTCGCCCTCGCCAGCAGGCTCGCCACGACCTCGCGCGCGATGGGAGGGATTGCACCGCCGGTCCGCGGGGCGCGTGGCTTTCTCGCCGGGCGCGCCGGCGCCGCAGCGCCATGCGCGGGCGGCTTCGCCCTGGCCGGCGGCTTCAGGTAGATGAATTCGTCGCACGCCTTCACGAACAGCGGCGAGGTGGCTTCCTTCACGCCGAGGCCGAGCACCACCCGGTTGTTCTCGCGCAGCTTGTAGGCGAGCGGGCAGAAGTCGCTGTCGCCGGACGCGATGGCGAACGTGTCGATGTGCTCGCGCGCGTAGCAGAGCTCGAGCGCGTCGATGACCAGCCGCATGTCGGCGCCGTTCTTTCCCGCGCGCGTCGAGGGCGGCACGTCGATGAGCTCCACGCCGAAATCGTGCAGGCGCCGCGGCGCGCCGGGGAACCGCGACCAGTCGCAGTAGGCGCGGCGGAACACCACTTTGCCTTTCTCCAGCATCCGGTCCATGGCCGGCTGCAGATCGAAGGTGGCCGCGGCGATGCCCGTGTTGGTGACCAGGTTCTCGAAGTCGATGAACAGGGCGATTCGCAATTCCTTGTCGGTGGTCATTTGCCGCCCCGAGGTAAAGGCGCTGCGGTGGTCAGCGCGAGCGTGCGTCGGCGAATGCGTCGGCCCAGGTCTCGCCCTGGCCCTCGATGGAGCGGTAGCCCGGCGCGCCGTTGCTCACCAGGCAGGCGTACCGCGCGAGCCCTCGCGCACCTCGCGGTGGCTCCGCGAGGGCCGGAACTCGACCGTGCCGCCTGGACCCCAGCGGCGGATCGCCTCGGCCTGCGCCTGCGCCTGCGTCATTTCCTTCATCATCCGGACTTGCTTGTAGCACAAAAAAGCCGAAGGCCCGGGAGGCGTCCCGGGCCTTCGCAGCGAGATCAGGCTGGAAGCGGCGCGATTACACCGGCTTCACGTTCTTCGCCTGCAGGCCCTTGGGCCCCTTCGTCACCTCGTAGCTCACCTTCTGACCCTCGGTCAGCGAGCGGAACCCCTCGGCGACGATGGCGGTGTGATGGCAGAAGACGTCTTCGCCGCCGTCGTCCTGCGTGATGAAACCAAAGCCCTTCGAATCATTGAACCACTTCACGGTACCAGTAGACATTTGCTTCTTTCGATGAAGCGACAACAGCGTGTTGCCGCGCCCGCGACTGCGGGCAGCAGCGGTGTACGCACTCGCGGCGGCAATAGCAAGCGGATCCCGTTCAGCTCAGCGCAGCGGCCACTGGCTGCGCGCCGGCCTCTCGCTCGCAAGCCTGCGCGCGCGCCTCGATGCGCGCGATCAGCTCCGGCGTGAACTCGGCGAAGTGCGCGTAGAGCGCCGCCATCCACAGCGCGTAGCGGATGGAGCCCGGGTTGCGCGCCACCACCTGCGCGAGCAGCTTCCAGAAGCGCCATCCCCAGCTCTTGCGGATGCCGAGCTGCACCGCCATGCGCAGGAAGGTGGCCGCGTCCTTCGCCTGCCCACGCGCGCCCAGCGAAAGCCGCCGCCCGCGGTTGTCGAGCGCGAGCGCCATGCGCAGCACGCGGTCGAAGTACGCCGCCGGCGCGTAGACGGCGCGCAGCACGCGGACGTAGTCGCGCAAGACGTCGGCCTTGGGGCGCAGGGTGTCGAAATTGAGGCCGCCGGAGCACTGGTCGCCGCCCGTGTCGGGCCGCACCACGTCGAAGTCCGCCGGCAGCCGCCCCTCCTTGCGGAGCCGCCGCGCGAGCTGCGTCGACGGCAGCGCGAAGAGCAAGCCCACCATGTCCACCGGCACCGCCGTCGCGTCGATGAGCGAGATGATTCGGTCGGCCACGTCGGGCCCCTCGCCATCGAGGCCGACGATGTAGCCGGCCATCACCATCATTCCGGCTCCGTACAGCTTCTGCACCGCCGCGGCCGCGTCGCGCCGCGTGTTCTGCAGCTTCCGCGCCTTGCGCAGCGCGCCTTCGTCGGCCGACTCGATGCCGGTGAAGACCGCGCAGAAGCCCGCCGCGCGCATCAGCGCGAGCAGCTCGGGCTTGTCGGCGACGTTGAGCGAGACCTCGGTGCCGAACTCGAAGGGCCAGTCGTGCTCTTCCTGCCAGCCGTGGATGGCGCGGAGCAGCGGCGCCACCTCGCGCTGGTTGCCGATGAAGTTGTCGTCCACCACGTCGATGGCGCCGCGCCAGCCGGTGGCGTGCAGGGCGTCCAGCTCGGCCAGCACCTGCGCCACGCTCTTGCTGCGCGGGATGCGGCCGAACAGCTCGATGATGTCGCAGAACTCGCAGTTGAACGGGCAGCCGCGCGACCACTGCAGGCCGAGGTACGCGTACCGATCGGTGCGCGCCAGGTCCCAGCGCGGCGGCGGCGAGGCCGCCAATTCGGCGCGCAGATCGGAGCTGTACATCGGCGCGGCGCGGCCCGCGGCGAAGTCGCGCAGGAACGCGGGCAGGGTCACCTCGGCCTCGCCGAGCACGAGGTGGTCCGCCGCCGCGTAGAGATGAGGGCTGTTGGTCGCGTCCGGTCCGCCCGACACCACGCGCTTGCCGCGCCCGTGCGCCTTCGCGATCAGCGCGAGGTGATCGGGCTGCTGCGCGATCATCCCGCCCAGCATCACCAGGTCGGCCCAGTCGAAGAGCGCCTCGTCCAGCTCCTCGACGTTGCGGTCGACGAGCTTCAGCTCCCACTCGCGCGGGAGCAGCGCCGCCACCGTGAGCATCCCGAGCGGCGCGGCGGGGTAGCGCGCGCCCTTGATGCGGCAGGCTTCGCGGTAGTTCCAGAACGAGGCGGACTGGAATTCGGGGTACACCAAGAGGCAGTGCAAGGCGACCTCCGCGAACCTTGTACGCCATTCGTGGCGCCGCCGATCGGCCGCGGCGTTCTGACGCACGC
>DATIYN010000187.1:0-9794 GCA_035517595.1 Burkholderiales bacterium | reverse complement strand
AGCGGGAAGACCAGCAGCCGGGCGTCGGAAGAAAGGGCGGCCAACTGGCTGGATTCCTTCCCGACGAAGACAGGAGGCAATGCTTTCGAGCCCTCCGGAACGCTCATGAAGTCCTTGCCCTGGCGCGTCTTGGAGGCGAGGTCGCCCAGCTTGCAGAGGAACCCGTTGCCCGCGGTGTTCGACATCAGCAGCCCCGCGTCCGGCGCGCCCAGGCCCAGCCAGACGATGTCGTCCGAGCCCGAGTTGACGAGCGTGTTCATGGGCGCGCCGTCGCCGCGCCCCGAGGGCAGCGCCGCCGCGTCTACGCTGAACGCCTTGCCGCCCGAGGCGAGCACGGTGAGCGTGTCGGTGGTCTTGCACTCGAGCTCGAGGTAGCGCTGGTCGCCGTCCTTGAAGCCCACGGCGCCCATGTCCACGCCGTGGCCGCTCCGCGCGCGCACCCAGCCCTTCCTCGACAGGATCACCGTGATCGGCTCCTCGAGCACCGTGCGCTCGACCTGCGCGCGCTCCTCGGCCTTGATCAGGGTGCGGCGCGCATCCCCATAGGCCTTGGAATCCTGCTCCAGCTCCTTGACGACCAGCTTCTTCAGGACCTTCTCGTCGCCCAGGATCTCCTTCAGGCCCTTGCGCTCGGCCTCGAGGGTCTTGCGCTCCTCGTTCAGCTTCACGCCGTCGAGCTTGGTGAGCTGGCCGAGGCGCAGGTTGACGATGTCCTCGGCCTGCCGTTCGCTGAACCTGAATCTTTCCCTCAGGCGGCTCTTCGCCTCGGCCTGATCCTCGCAGGACCGGATCAGCTTGATGATTTCCTCGATCTTGACGTAGGCGAGCAGTCGCCCCATCACGATCTCGTGTCTTTCTTCCACGCGAGCCAAACGATGTTCCGTGCGTCGCCGAACCGTGGCGAGGCGGAACTCGCCCCACTCGCGCAGCACCGTGACGATGTCCTTGGTGTCGGGCAGCCCGTCCAGGCCCAGCCAGGTGAAGTTCACCGGGTAGCGCGTCTCGAGCGAGGTGTGCACGAGCAGCGTCGCCATGAGCTCCTCGGCGTCCTGGCGCGAGGAGCGCGGCTCGATGACCAGGCGCAGCTTCGACTTGCGGTCGGACTCGTCGCGCACCGCCTCGACCTGGTCGAGGATGAACTGCTTGAAGCGCTTCTGCTCCTGCGAGACCTCCTTGCGGTTGCCCGAGGGCTTCGGGTTGGCGATGGCCTCGATCTCCTCCATCACCTGGCGCACCGACACGCCGTGCGGCAGCTCGGTGACCACGATGCGCCACTGGCCGCGCGCGAGCGGCTCCTTGTCCCACTTGGCGCGCAGCACGAGCGAGCCGCGCCCCGTCTCGTAGGCCTCGCGGATCTCGGCCTTGGGCGAGATGATCTGGCCGCCGCCCGGGAAATCGGGCCCGGGCAGCAGCTCGAGGATCTCGGACAGCTTCGCGCGCGGGTGCTTGATGACGTGCGCGGCGGCCTCGGCGACCTCCCTCAGGTTGTGCGAGGGGATGCGCGTGGAGAAGCCGACCGGGATGCCGAACGAGCCGTTCAGCAGCCCGAAGGGCAGCCGCGCGGGCAGCAGCACCGGCTCGTCGAACTTGCCGTCGTAGTTCTTCGCGAAATCGACGGTGCCTTCGTTGATCTCGCCCAGGAGCAGCTCCGCGTACCTCGAGAGCTTCGCCTCGGTGTAGCGGTAGGCCGCCGCGGAGTCGCCGTCGCGGCTGCCGAAGTTGCCCTGCCCGTCGATGAGCGGGTAGCGCATCGAGAACGGCTGCGCGAGGTGCACCATCGCCTCGTAGGTCGAAGTGTCGCCGTGCGGGTGGTACTTGCCGAGCACCTCGCCCACGTAGCGCGCGCATTTCACGTAGCCGGGCGAGTTCGCGTCGCCCATGGCGTACAGGATCCGCCTCTGGACGGGCTTCAGGCCGTCCGCGATCTCGGGCAGCGCCCGCGCCTTGACGGTGGAGACCGCGTAGCCGAGGTAGGCCTGCGAGGCGTGCCGCTCGATCGGCGCGGCCTCGTCGCCGTTCTCGTTGAGGAAAAGGTCGCCGGTTCTGTCGTCCATGGGTTATTGCCCGAAAAGGTCGAGTTGCTTGTCGGCCATCGCCACCGCGGCTTCCACCGCGCGCTTGGCCTTGCCGAGGTCGTCGGCGCCGCCGCCGCGGCCGGAGGCTTCCCAGCGGTACTTGTGCGGCCCGCTCTTCTGCCGCGTCACCTTGCCGAGCTTCTGCTTGCCCAGCCAGTAGACGTGCCCGTTGTAGCCGGGCTCCCAGGCCGCCTTCTTCGCCTTCCTAGACATCCGCTTCGACGGTCTTCCAGTGCTCGCGCATCCAGTTGCGCCGGCCCTCGGCTTCGCCCGAGTCCATGAGCAGCTCGAAGCTTTCCCGCACTTTCTTGATGTTCTTCGGCTCGAAGGTCATGCGCACCAGGCGCCGGGTATCGGGGTTCATCGTCGTCTCCCAGAGCTGCTCCGGGCTCATCTCGCCCAGCCCCTTGAAGCGCGAGATCTCCCAGGCGCCTTCCTTGACCTTCTCCTTCTTCAGCTTGCCGACTTCCTCCTCGAGCTCGTCCTCGTCGAGGCAGTAGATGCGCCGCGCGGGCCGGCCCTTGCCCTGCGAGGGCACCTCGAGCTTGAACAGCGGCGGCTGCGCCACGTACACGCGGCCCGCCTGCACGAGCCTGGGCGCGTGCATGAAGAAGAAGGTGAGCAGCAGCGCCTGGATGTGGCCGCCGTCCACGTCGGCGTCGGTCATGATGATGACCTTGCCGTAGCGCAGGCCCGCGAGGTCGGGCTCGTCGTCGGGCCCGTGCGGGTCCACGCCGATCGCGGTCGCGATCGCCTGCAGCTCCTTGTTGGCGAGCACGGTGCGCGAGTCCTTGGACATGGTGTTGAGCACCTTGCCGCGCAGCGGCAGCACCGCCTGCGTCTCCTTGTTGCGCGCTTCCTTCGCCGAGCCGCCGGCCGAGTCCCCCTCGACCATGAACATCTCGTTGCGCGAGGTGTCGTCCGAGGCGCAGTCGACGAGCTTGCCGGGCAGCGTCGCGACGCCGCTCGATTTCTTGCGCTCGAACTTCTTGCCCCTCGAGAGGCGCGCCATCGCCTGCTCGATCGCGAGCTCGGCGATCTTCTTGCCCTCCTCCGGGTGCTGGTTGAGCCACAGCTCGAAGGCGTCCTTCACGCACAGCTCCAGCAGCTTCGAGGCGTGCCGCGTGGTGAGCTTCTCCTTGGTCTGGCCGTGGAACTGCGTGCGCACGATGCGCGCCGAGAGCGTGAAGCAGGCGCGCTGCCAGAGGTCGTCGGCGATGACCTTCACCCCCTTCGGCTGCAGCGAGCGCGTGTCCATGAAGGCCGACAGCGCCTCGAAGATGCCGTTGCGGAAGCCCGCCTCGTGCGTGCCGCCCGAGCGCGTCGGGATCAGGTTCACGTGGCTGTCGGCGAAGACCTCGCCCTCGGCGACCCAGCCGATCGCCCAGGTCGCGCCCTCGCCCGCCTCGATCTCGGAGGTCGTCTCGCTCGCCTTCGCGTCGAAGAATCGTTCCCCCGAAAAGAGCGGCGCCACCAGCTCGCGCCCTTCGAGCATGAAATCGAAGTACTGCTGCATGCCCTTCTCGTAGCGCCAGGACTGCTTCGGCTTGCCTTCGACCTCCAGCAGCATCGTCAGGCCGGGCAGCAGGTAGGCCTTGGAGCGCACGAGGTGCTCGAGCTCGGCGAGCGGCACGTTGGGCGAGTCGAAGTACTTGGGATCGGGCCAGATGCGCACGACCGTTCCCGTCTTCTTCTCCTTTATCTTTTCGCTCTTGAGCTTGTTCTTGAGTTCTCCTGCCTCGAAAACGATCGAATGACGATAGCCCTCTCTGTAGACGGTCACCTCGCAGCGCTTCGAGAGCGCGTTCGAGACCGCGACGCCCACGCCGTGCAGGCCGCCGGAGATGTGGTAGACGCCCTCGCCCGACTTCGCGAACTTGCCGCCCGCGTGCAGCATGGTGAAGGCGACCTCGACCGCGGGCTTCTTCTCGACGGGATGCATGTCCACCGGAACGCCGCGCCCCTCGTCGGCGACCTCGTAGGAGCCGTCCTTGAACACGCCCACGGTGATCTTGCGGCCGAAGCCGGCGAGCGCCTCGTCGATGGCGTTGTCGATCGCCTCCTGCACGACGTGCAGCGGGTGGATCGTGTGGGTGTACATGCCCGGCATGCGCCGGACGGGCTCCAGGCCCTTGAGCGCCTGGATCGCGGATGCGTCGTAGACCGGCTGCTTTGCCATGTATCTAGTGGTGCTTCATCGCGCGTCTACTAGATATTGTAGCGCCCGCGCAACTGCGCCGCGCCGGAGCGCCCCGGTGCGTGCACCAGGAGCCCGGCCGCGGCGCCCGCGGTCGCGAGCCCCTTGTCGAGGGTGATCATCGACACGCCGAGCCGCAGCGCGAGCTCCAGGTAGGCCGCATCGTAGGCGCTCAGCGCATGCCGGTCCGCGAGCGAGCTGATCCGGCGCAGATCGTGAACTTGCGCGTCCACGCGCAGGCTGAGCCGCGAGGCCTCGTCCAGCGTTTGCAGCCGCTCGGCGCGCGTCAGCCGGCGCTTGCGCTCTGCAACGAGCAGCGCGTTGGCGAACTCCAGGCGCCAGAGCGAGGGCACCCAGCACTCCTCGCACGCCGCAACGTCGAGCGCGGCGTCCGTGAAGGCAGTACGCTCGTCCGGGAAGAACCAGGAGAGGCAGACGGACGAATCCAGGACCAGCGCCATCAATAGCGGCGGCCGGCCTTGATCAGCTCCGGGATCGTGGTGCCGGGTCCGGGCGGCTTGCCGCGCCCCACCCGCGTGCGCCTGATCTCCTCCACGAGGGCGCGCATCCGCACCCGCTCGTCGTCCGTCTTGACGGCGACCAGCTGGGCGACCTCCTTGCCGCGACGCGTGATCGTGACCGTCTCGCCCGCCTCGACCTTGTCGAGCAGCTCGGCAAGCTTGGTCTTGGCCTCGAAGGCCCCGACGACGATGGACATGCGCCTGCTCCAACTAGACAACCAGTTGGTAGGCTACTCCCGTCGCCTCCCGCTGTAAAGGCCCTCAGGGCCTGAACACGCCCGCCTGCCGGCGCAGCACGTCCATGTGCGCCGAGGTGCATCCGGCGGCGAGCGCGCTGCCGAGGTTGATCGCGAGCCCGAGCTCGATCGGCGCCCAGCGCAGCACCTCGCTGAAGGGCTGGGTCAGCGGCGACGCCGCGCCAGGCGGCAGGCCCTTGGCGGTCGCCGCCGCGCGCGCCTCGCTGCTGAACACGAGCATCGCCGGCTTGCCGTCGTCGCCCCTGGTGACCAGGGGCCTGGGCTCGGCGCCGGCGGCGATCGCCTCCAGGGTCGCTTGCGCAAACAGGTGCACGTCGGCGCGCACCAGTTCGGCGAGCACCGTCTCGAGCGGCGTCTGCTGCCAGATGTGCTCGAAGATCGCCTCCTCGAGCGGGCCTTTCGGCCTGATCGCGAGCTTTGCGGCGTGGTAGGCGAGGCTCTTCACGAGGTGCCGCCGCTCAGCGGCCCTTGAAGTCGGGCTTGCGCTTCTCGACGAACGCGCGCACGCCCTCGCGCCGGTCGTCGGTGTCGACGAGGCGGTTGTAGGCCTCGATCTCGAAGCGGTAGCCGGTGAGCAGGTCCATGTCCAGGCCGTAGTGGATCGAGCGCTTGGCCTGGCGCACCGAGAGCGGCGCGCTGTCGGCGATCGCCTGCGCGGCGGCGAGCGCCTCCTCGAGCAGCTTCGCGGGCTCGCAGACGCGGTTGACGATCCCCCAGGCATAGCCCTGCTCGGCGTCGATGGGCCGGCCCGACAGGATCATCTCCTTGGCGCGCCGCTCGCCCGCCGCGCGGCCGAGGTTCTGCGTGCCCATGCCGCCCGGCATGAGGCCGCGCGTCGCCTCGGGCAGCGCGAGGCGCGCGCCGCGCGCCGCGTAGATGAAGTCGCAGCACAGCGCGAGCTCCAGGCCGCCGCCCATCGCCACGCCGTTCAGCGCCGCGATCACCGGCACGGGGCACTCGACGAGCGCCACGAACGAGCGCTCGAAGCCCTCGTGCTGCGCTCGCCAGGCCTCCACCGACATGCCGTCGCGCTCCTTCAGGTCCGCGCCGGCGCAGAACGCGCGCTCGCCCGCGCCCGTGAGCACCACGCAGCGCGCCGCGCCCGCCTCGGCGGTGAGCCGGTTCCACAGGTCCATGAGCTCGTCGCCCATCTTCGTGTTGAGCGCATTGAGCGCCTGCGGGCGGTTCAGGCGCACGAGCAGCAGTTGCTCCGCGCGCCGCTCCAGCGCCAGCGTTTCATAGGCCGGAAGGTTCATCGGCGCGCGCGCCCCGCCTCGCGGAAGAACGGTACCGGGGTCATTCGATGAATTGCGGCGCCTTGCGCAGCAGCGCGGCGAGGATGCTCGTGAGCTTCCTCATCGGCTATCCCAGGGTAGGCATGTTGAGGCCGGGCGCGGGCGTATCCTGGTGCGGCCAGCGCGTGGTGACCACCTTCGTGCGCGTGTAGAACTTCACGCCCTCGACGCCGTGCACGTGCAGGTCGCCGAACAGCGAGTTCTTCCAGCCCCCGAAGGAGTAGAAGGCCACCGGCACCGGGATCGGCACGTTGATGCCGACCATGCCGACCTGCACCTCGTTCTCGAAGCGGCGCGCCGCGCCGCCGGACTCGGTGAAGATCGCCGTGCCGTTCGCGTAGGGGTTGGCATTCACGAGATCGATCGCCTTGTCCAGGCTGTCGACGCGCAATACGACCAGCACGGGCCCGAAGATCTCGTTCCTGTAGACCTCCATGTCCCGCGTCACATCGTCGAAGAGCGTGGCGCCGAGGAAGAAGCCTTCCCGGATCCCCGGATTGCGGCCGTCGAGCACGACCTTGGCTTTTTCCGAAATGCCTTTTTCCACGAAACCCAGAACCTTCGCGCGATGCTCGGCCGTGACAAGGGGTCCCATGTCCATGCCTTCCCGGTCTCCGGGGCCGACCTTGATGGCCTGCGCCTTCTTCTTCAGCAGCGCAATCAACGGATCCGCCGAGCTTCCCACGGCGACGACCGCGGAGATCGCCATGCAGCGCTCGCCCGCCGAGCCGTAGGCGGCGCCGATCAGCGCGTCGGCGGCGAATTCCAGGTCCGCGTCGGGCAGCACCACCGCGTGGTTCTTCGCGCCGCCCAGCGCCTGCACGCGCTTGCCGTTCTTCGCGCAGGTTTCGTAGATGTATCTGGCGATCGGGGTCGATCCCACGAACGACACCGCGTGAATGCCCGGATGGTCCAGGATCGCATCCACCGCCGCCTTGTCGCCGTGCACGACGTTGAACACGCCGTCGGGCAGGCCCGCCTCCTTGAACAGCTGCGCCATCCGGATCGAGGCCGAGGGCACCTTCTCCGAGGGCTTGAGGACGAAGGCGTTGCCGCAGGCGATCGCCACCGGGAACATCCACAGCGGCACCATCGCGGGGAAATTGAACGGCGTGATGCCGGCGCAGACGCCGACGGGCTGGCGCACGGTGTGCGTGTCCACCGCGGTGCCCACGTTCTCCGAGTACTCGCCCTTCAGCAGCTGCGGGATGCCGCAGACGAACTCGACCACCTCGATGCCGCGCTGCACCGAGCCCATCGCGTCGGGCAGGGTCTTGCCGTGCTCTGCCGTGATCAGGGCCGCAATTTCATGCTGATGTTTCTGAAGCAAAGACAAGAAACGCTGCATCACGCGGGCTCGCCGCAGGATGGACGCGTCGCGCCACTCGGGCAGCGCCGCCGACGCCGCCTTCACCGCCGCATCGATCGCCGCGGCGTCGCAGTAGGGCACGCGCTTGGTGACCTGCCCCGTGGCCGGGTTGTAGACGTCGCCCATGCGGCCGGACGGCACGATCGGCTTGCCGCCGATCCAGGCGGGAACGGTGTCGAGCTTGAGTTCGGCGGGCTTGTTCATCGCCCAATCATATACTGGCCAAATGCCAATTCCCCTCGTCCCGGCGCGGCCCGCGTTCGCCGCCGACGGCACACCGTGGTCGGAGGCCTACGGCGACGTCTACCACAGCGCCGACGGCGGCCTCGCGCAGGCGCGCCACGTGTTCCTCGAGGGCAACGGGCTGCCCGCGCGCTGGCGCGGACGGCGCGTGTTCACGGTGCTGGAGACCGGCTTCGGCCTAGGGCTCTCCTTCCTCGCGACCCGGCAGGCCTGGCGCGACGACCCGCAGCGCTGCGAGCGGCTGCTCTTCGTGTCCGTGGAGAAGCATCCGTTCGAGGCGCCTGACCTCGATTTCGTATTGAAGAGATACGAAGAGCTGAAGAGCGAGGAACTCGTCGCGCGCTGGCCGATGCTCGTGCCGGGCATGCACCGGCTCGAGTTCGAGGGCGGCAGCGTGGTTCTGACCCTCTTTTTCGGCGACGTCGCCGACGGGCTGCCGCAGCTGTCGCTCGCGGCGGACGCGATCTTCCTCGACGGCTTCGCGCCGGCGAAGAACCCCGAGATGTGGGACGCGCGGCTGCTGCGGCACCTCGGCCGGCTTGCGGCGCCCGGCGCGACGGCCGCCACCTGGAGCGTCGCCGCGCCGGTGCGCGCCGCGCTCGAAGGCGCCGGGTTTGCCGTGGAGAAGAGAAAGGGGTTTGGTACCAAGAAGGAGATGCTGATCGGCCGTTCGATTCGACGCCGACATGCGCAAGCCTCGCGACTCGAAAGCCGAAAAGCCCTCGTGATCGGCGCAGGAGTCGCCGGTGCAGCCGTCTGCGAACGGCTGGCGGCACGCGGCTGGAGCGTGACGCTCGTCGAGCGGCGCGACGGTCCGGCGCAGGAAGGCTCGGGCAACCCGGCGGGCGCTTTCCATCCCGTGGTGGCGCCCGACGACAGCCTGTTCGCGCGCTTCACCCGCGCCTGCTTTCTCTTTCTCCTGAGCCGTTGGAAGGAGCTCCCGGAGCTGCGCTGGAGCCGATGCGGCGTCCTGCAGCTCGCGCGCGACGCGCGCGAGCTCGATTCGCAGCGGCGCGCGCTCGAGACGCTCGGCTACCCGAGGGAATACGCGCAATTCGAGGCCGAGCGCGGCGGCATCTGGTTCCCGCAGGGCGGCTGGGTGCAGCCGCGAAGCCTGGTGGAATGCCTGCTGGACCGATTCGAGATCGAAAGGTGTTTCGACCGGGAAGTCTTCTCACTTTCCCGTGAAGAAGGCCTCTGGAGCGCAAAAGACGGCCAAGGCCGCGTCATCGCTTCCGCCCCCATCGCCGTGCTCGCCAATGCGGCGGACGCGCTGCGCCTCGCGCCGCGGCCGGAAGTGCGCCTGCAGCGCGTGCGCGGGCAGCTCACGCTCGTGCCGGCGATCGCGGGCCTGGAGCACGTGCGGCTGCGCGGCGGCATGGTGCTGCCGGGCGTGGACGGATGGTCGGTGGTGGGCGCGAGCTACGACATCGGCGACGAGGACCCGAATCTTCGCGCCGACAGCCATGCCGGCAACCTCGAGCGGCTGGAGCGGATCCTGCCCGGCGCCGCCGCGGGGCTCGATCCGGCGAAACTGGACGGCCGCGTCGCGTTCCGCGCGACCGTGCGCGACCGGCTGCCGCTCGCCGGTTCGCTGGACGAGGGTCTGCTCGGCGCCTTCGCCTACGGCTCGCGCGGGCTGCTCTGGGCCGGCCTGTGCGCCGAGCTCATCGCGAGCGGCCTCGAGGGCGAGCCGCTGCCCGTCGAGCGCAAGCTCGCGGCCGCGCTCGCGCCCGGGCGCTTTCTGCTGAGGCAGGAAAGAAGGAAGCCTAAGGCCGCTCGAGCTTGATGTCGTCGTAGGACGCCGGCTGCGAGATCGGCTCGATGTGCGTGAGGA
>DATIYN010000186.1:0-4688 GCA_035517595.1 Burkholderiales bacterium | reverse complement strand
TGCCACAGCGAGGCGAAGTGCCCGGTTTCGCACATCAGCACGCGGTCGCCGGGCGAGAGCGTGTTGACGAGCGCCGCTTCCCAGGCGCCGGTGCCCGAGGCCGGGAAGATGATCACCGGCTGCTTCGTCTGGAAGACGGCGCGCAGGCCTTGGAGGATCTCCAGGGTCATCGGGCCGAATTCCGGGCCGCGATGGTCCACGGTGGCCCGGTCGATCGCGCGCAGCACCCGGTCCGGGACATTCGTGGGGCCGGGGATCTGCAGGAAATGCCGTCCGCTTCGGTGGCTCATGGGCTGCTCGCTTTCGAGGGCGGAAGGCTAGTTTATCGGAAATGCCCTCGCCGGCCATGATCTTGCTCAAGCCTGCGGTATGATGCGGCATGGCTCTCGCCATCGACATCATCTCCGACGTCGTCTGCCCCTGGTGCTACATCGGCAAGCGCCGCCTGGAGGCCGCGCTCGAGCTCTACCGCCAGCGGCGTCCCGGGGCCCCGGCGCCGCAGATCGCGTTCCACCCCTTCGAGCTCAACCCGGACATGCCGCGCGAGGGCATATCGCGCGCCGACTACATCGCGAGGAAGTTCGGCGCGCGCGGCTACAGCGCGCACGACCGCCTCGTGCACGCGGGCGCTCAGCTCGGCATCGCGTTCGCGTTCGACAGGATCCAGCGCCAGCCGAACACGCTTACCGCGCACGCGCTGATCGAGGCGGCGCGCCGCAAGGGCGTCCAGGGCGCGGTGAAGGAGGCGATGCTCAAGGGCTTCTTCGTCGACAGCGCGGACATGACCGACAATAAGACCCTGGTGCGGCTCGCCGTCGAAGCGGGATTGGAGCGCGGCGATGCCGAAGCGGCCGTCGCCGACGAGGAGCTGCGCGGCGCGGTCGCCGATGAGGAGGACAAGGCGCGCGCAATGGGCGTGAACGGCGTGCCGTTCTTCATCTTCAACCGCCGGCTCGCGGTCGAGGGCGCCCAGGGCCCCGAGGTGCTGCTCGAGGCGATGCTCGAGGCCGAGAAGGAATCCGCGGCCGCCTAGCAGCCGGATGAGCAAGCTCGCGAAGCGCCTCGCGCGCGAGATCGAAGGCGAGGTCCTGTTCGACGCCGCGACCCGCGGCCGCTATTCGACCGACGCCTCGATCTACCAGGTCGATCCCGTCGGCGTCGTCGTGCCGAAGAGCGAGCGGGACGCGAAGATCGCGATGCAGATCGCGGCCGAGGAAGGCATCCCCATCCTGCCGCGCGGCGCGGGCAGCTCGCAGTGCGGGCAGGCGGTCGGCGCGGCGCTCGTCATCGACAGCACGAAATACCTCAGCCGCGTCGTCTCGGTCGACCGCGAGCGCGCGATGGCGGTGGTCGAGCCCGGCGTCGTGCTCGACGCGCTCAACGCGCAGCTGCGCAAGGACGGGCTGTGGTTCCCGGTCGACGTGTCGACGAGCGCCCAGGCGACGATCGGCGGCATGGCCGGCAACAACTCCTGCGGCTCGCGCTCGATCCGCTACGGCAACATGGTGCACAACGTGCTCGGCATCGACGCGCTCCTCGCCGACGGCTCCGAGCTGCACTTCGGCCCGGTCGATTCCGCGAGCTTCAGCGGGCCCTCGCGATACGTGGAGCTCGTGAGAAAGGTCCATGCCATCGCCGAGCGCGAGGCGGACGAGATCGAGGCGCGCTGGCCCAAGGTGCTGCGACACGTCCAGGGCTACAACCTCGATCTGGTCCGGCCGGCGTCCGGGTGGAACTTCGCGCATCTGCTGGTCGGCTCGGAGGGCACGCTCGCCTACTCGAAGCGCATTCACCTGAAGCTGTCTCCGCTTCCGCGCTTTCGCGCGCTCGGCGTGTGCCATTTCGCCACGTTCCGCCGCGCAATGGAGGCGCCGCAGCACATCGTGAGGCTTCAGCCGACCGCGGTGGAGCTGGTCGACCGCACCATGATCGGCCTCGCGCGGAGCAATCCTGCCTACCGCGGCGTCGTCGAGAAATTCATCCAGGGCGATCCCGACGCCATCCTGCTGGTCGAGTTCGCCGGCGAGGACCGCGACGGCCCGGCGCGCAGGCTCGACGAGCTCGCCGAGCTGATGGGCGACCTGCGCCAGCCCGACACCGTGGTCAAGATCAACGACGCGGTGCTGCAGCGCGAGATCTGGGAGGTGAGGAAGGCGGGCCTCAACATCATGATGTCGATGAAGGGCGACGGCAAGCCCGTCTCCTTCATCGAGGACTGCGCGGTGCCGCTCGAGAACCTCGCCGAGTACACCGACGCGCTGACGCGCGTTTTCCGCAAGCACGGCACCGAGGGCACGTGGTACGCGCACGCCTCGGTGGGCACGCTGCACGTGCGCCCGGTGCTCAACATGAAGACCGACGGCGCGGAGAAGATGCGCGCCATCGCCGAGGAGGCCTGCGCGCTGGTCAAGCGCTACAAGGGCGCGGCATACTCGGGCGAGCACGGCGACGGCCTGGTGCGCTCGGAGTGGATAGCGCCGATCATCGGCGAGCGGCTCGTTGCCGCCTTGGGCGAGATCAAGGCGCTGTTCGACCCGAAGAACCTGATGAACCCGGGCAAGATCGTGCGGCCGTCGAAGCAGGACGACCGGACGCTGTTCCGGTTCAAGCCCGGCTACGCGATCCCGAATATCGGCGAGGCGCTCGACTGGAGCGAGTGGACCGTCCCGGGCGCCGCGAGCACGGGATTCGCCGCGGCGGTGGAGATGTGCAACAACAACGGCCACTGCCGCAAGTTCGACGCCGGCACCATGTGTCCCTCGTTCCGCGCCACCGGCGACGAGAAGCACCTCACGCGCGGCCGCGCCAATACGCTGAGGCTCGCGCTCTCGGGCCAGCTGGGGCCGGACGCGTTTACGTCGGACGAGATGTTTGAGACGCTCGATCTGTGCGTTTCCTGCAAGGGCTGCAGGCGCGAGTGCCCGACCGGCGTCGACATGGCGAAGATGAAGATCGAGTTCCTGCACCACTACCACGCCCGCCACGGCTACTCGCTGAGGGACAGGCTCGTCGCCTGGCTGCCGCGCTACGCGCCGCTCGCATCGCGCTTCCACGGAATCACGAACGCGTACCAGAGGATGGCGAGGCGGGCGCTGGGGTTCGCCGCCGAGCGCTCGCTGCCGAAATGGCGCCGCGCGTTCCTGTCCTCGCTGCGCGCTTCTCACAGCACGGGGAAGGCGGGAGAGGTCGTTCTCTTCGTCGACACCTTCAGCAACTATTTCGAGCCGGAGAACGCGCGTGCGGCGCTCGCGGTGCTCGACCGCGCGGGCTACGGCGTGCACATCGCGCGCGCCGAGGACGGCGGGCGGCCGCTGTGCTGCGGGCGCACTTTCCTCGCCGCCGGCATGGTCGAGGAAGCGAGGACAGAGGCGAAGCGCGTGCTCGCCGCGCTCGAGCCTTACGTGGGACGCGGAGTACCGGTCGTCGGGCTGGAGCCTTCGTGCATCCTCGGCCTGCGCGACGAGTTCAGGTCGATGCTGCCCGGAGGGGAGACCGACGCGCTCGCGGAGAGCGCGCTGCTCTTCGAGGAGTTCCTCGTTGGCGAGCACGACGCCGGCCGCCTGAATCTGAAGCTGAACCCGCTTCCCGGCAAGGCTCTCCTCCACGGGCACTGCCATCAGAAAGCGTTCGGCGCGATGCCCGCGGTGCAAAGGGCGCTGGCGCTGGTGCCCGGGCTGAGGGTGGAAACGATCGAATCGTCGTGCTGCGGCATGGCGGGGGCGTTCGGCTACGAGGCGAGCCACTACGGAGTCTCGATGAAGATGGCCGAGGCTTCGCTGCTGCCCAGGGTGCGCGCCGCCGGCGAGGACACCATTCTGGTCGCCGACGGCACGAGCTGCCGTCACCAGATCGCCGACGGCGCGGCGAGGCAGGCCGTCCACGTCGCGCAAGTGCTGGCGCGCTCGCTCGCCTAGCGGATGACCCTCGAAGGCGCCGCCGCGGCGCTCGCGCTGGCGCCCATCGCCTTTCTCGGCGGCTTCATCCAGGGGCTCACCGGATTCGGCTCGGCTCTCGTCACCATTCCGCTCGCGACCTTCTTCGTGCCGCTGCCGTTCGCGCTCGCGGTGTTCGCGATCGTGGACTTCGCGAACGGCCTGCGCCTGGGCCTGGAGAACCCGCGGAACGCGCTCCTCGGCGACATCGCCCGCATGGTGCCGTTCATGGTCGTCGGCATCGTCACGGGCACGACCCTGCTCGTGAACCTGCCGCGCAAGGCCTCGCTCACCGCGCTCGGCATCTTCGTTCTCTGCTATTCGATCTACGCGCTGGCGCGGCGCGGCGGGCCGGCGATCGTCAGCCGCAACTGGGCGTTCTTCGCCGGCTTCTGCGGCGGGCTGTCGGGGACGCTCTTCGGCGCGGGCGGGCCGCCGTACGCGATCTACCTCTCGCACCGGCCGCTGTCGAAGGAGCAGTTCCGCGCCACCATGACGCTCACCACCATCTTCAGCATCGGGCTGCGCATCGCCGCCTTCGCGGTGACGGGTCTTCTGTCGCAGGACGGCGTGTGGATCGCCGCGGCGGCGGCGATCCCTGCGGGCCTCTTCGCTGTCTATCTCGCGTCGAAGATCTTCCGCGCGATATCGCGCGAGATGGTGATGCGGGGAGTGGCGGTGCTGCTGCTCGCGAGCGGCGCCTCGCTCGTCGTTCGAGGGCTCGCCTGATGCGGCGGTGCTAGGCGGGAATGTCGG
>DATIYN010000185.1:0-12775 GCA_035517595.1 Burkholderiales bacterium | reverse complement strand
GAGGCGGCGGCATCGGCGGCGGAACGCGCCTTCGCGTCGGCTTCTTCGCGCGCGCGCCGCTCCGCGTCCTCCTTCGCGCGCCGCGCATCCTCGTCCCTGCGCCGGCGCTCGTCCTCTTCGCGCCGCTTGCGGTCGTCCTCTTCGCGCAGCTTCTTGCGCTCCGCCTCCTCCTTCGCGCGCCGTGCGTCCTCGTCCTTGCGCCGGCGCTCGTCCTCTTCGCGCCGCTTGCGGTCGTCTTCCTCGCGCTTCCTGCGCTCGGCCTCCTCGCGCGCGCGCCGTTCCTCGTCGTCCCTGCGCCGGCGCTCGTCCTCTTCGCGGCGCTTGCGGTCTTCCTCCTCGCGCTGCTTCTTGCGCTCCGCCTCCTCCTTCGCGCGCCGCTCCTCCTCCTCCCTGCGGCGCCGGTCCTCCTCCTCGCGGCGCTTGCGGTCCTCCGCCTCGCGCGCCTTGCGCTCGGCCTCGAGCTTCGCCTGCATCTCGGCCTCGAGCCGCTGGCGCAGTTCCTCGGCATCGCGCCGCGCCTTCTCCTCGAGATCCTTGCGCGCCTGCTCGGCGGCCTCGGCGGCGCGCCGCTCGGCCTGTTCGCGCGCCTTGCGCTCGGCCTCGAGCTTGGCGTTCAGTTCGGCCTCGAGGCGCGCTTTCTCCTTCTCGGCGGCTTCCGCCTTCGCCCTCGCCTCGGCCTCGGCCTTGGCCTTGGCTTCCGTCGCCATGCGAACGGCAGCCTCGCGCGCCGCCTTGACCTTCGCATCGGCATCGGCCTGCGCACGGGCCTCGGCCCTGGACTTCGCGTCGGCTTCGGCGCGAGACCTTGCTTCGGCCTCCGCGCGGGCCTTCGCCTCGGCGTCCGCCCTCGCCCTGGCTTCGGCCGCGGCCGCGCGCGCCTTCGCCTCCGCCTCGATTTTCGCCTTCGCCTCGGCCTCCTGCCGCGTCCGGAAGTCGAGCGCCTGCTGCTCCTTTGCCCTGCGCTCGGCCTCCGCGCGCGCGGCTGCCGCGAGATCGACCGGCGGCGGCTTGGGCGCGGACGGCCCCTTCGGCGGGATCTTGATCGCCTGCGTGAAATCGAGGCCGTCGCTGCCGTCGTCGGCCGCCGGCGGCGGCGCGGCCCTGGGCGGCGCCTTCGCCGCGGGCGCCGCTTGCCGGGGCGGCGGCGCAGACTGCGCACCCGAAGAAACTTCGCGGATGAAGCCGTCCTTGTCGAGCTGCTGGACCAGAGCCTCGAACTTCGGCCCGGCGAGCTTCTCGAAATTCTTCTGCACCTCGAACAGCGGGGTCTTGCCGTCGATCGCCGCGAGCACCGCGCGGTCGGCGCGCGACAGGTGGCTGGTCTTCCCGGACGCTTCCTGTACGCCCTTGCCGGTCTTGGAAAATATCGCGGAGAGGTTCAAGCGCCTGGGGGCTCTGAGGGGGCGCGCTATTATAGCTACAAGTGGCAATTGCCCCCGGTTCGGACCCCTTGCGCGCTGCAGCGGCAGCGAGACCATGAAGCATGGATAAGGTCGAGTGCGTGGTCGTCGGGGCCGGCGTCGTCGGGCTCGCCGTGGCGCGAGCGCTGGCGCTCGCGGGGCGCGAGGTGGTGATCCTCGAAGCCGAGCACGCGATCGGCACGCACGCGAGCTCGCGCAACTCCGAGGTGATCCACGCCGGCATCTACTACCCGAAGGGCTCGCTCAAGGCGCGCGCCTGCGTCGAGGGCCGCAGCCGCCTGTACGCGTACTGCGAGCGGCACGGCGTGCCCTACCGGCGCTGCGGCAAGCTCATCGTCGCCGCCGACCCGGCTCAGGTTCCGGAGCTGCTCGGCATTCGCACGAAAGCGCACGAGAACGGCGTCGCCGACGTGGCGGAGATCCCGGCGGCGGAGGCGATGCGCCTCGAGCCGGCGCTGCGCTGCGTCGCGGCGCTGCACTCGCCCTCGACCGGCATCATCGACAGCCACGCGCTCATGCTCGCCTACCTGGGCGACGCCGAGGCGGCGGGCGCGATGCTGGCGTTGAAGAGTGCCGTGAAGAGAGCGGTGGCTTCGGGATCGGGCTTCGAAATTCATACCGAAGAAACGGCAATTCGAACCCAGCTGCTCGTCAACAGCGCGGGCTTCAGGGCCCCCAGCCTCGCGCGGCTGATCGAAGGCATGCCGGCCGAATCGATCCCGCCCGAGTACTACGCGAAGGGCAACTACTACGCGCTCGCCGGCCGGCCGCCGTTCACGCGCCTCGTCTACCCGGTGCCCGAGCCGGGCGGCCTGGGCGTGCACGTGACGCTCGATCTCGCCGGGCAGGCGCGCTTCGGCCCGGACGTGGAGTGGCTCGAGCGCTTCGATCCGCGCACCGACTACGCGGTGGATCCGCGGCGCTCCGATCGCTTCTACGCCGCGATCCGGCGCTACTGGCCCGCGCTGCCGGAGGGCGCGCTCGCGCCGGGCTATTCCGGCATGCGGCCGAAGATCTCCGGGCCGAAGCAGCCCGCGGCCGATTTCCTGATCCAGGGGCCCGCCGAGCACGGCGTGCCGGGGCTGGTGAACCTCTTCGGCATCGAGTCGCCCGGATTGACAGCGTCGCTCGCGTTGGCCGATGATGTGGCTGCCCTTCTGCAGACCTGAAATCCGGAGAGAAAAAATGAAGCTCAGATACCTGCTCGTTACGGTCGCCGCGGCGGCCGCCGCCGGCGCCGCGCAAGCCCAGACCAAGTGGGACATGCCGACGCCCTACGCCGACGGCAACTTCCACACCAAGAACGTGCGCCAGTTCGTCGACGATGTGGCCAAGGGGTCGAACGGCAAGCTCCAGATCACGGTTCATTCGGGCGGCGCGCTGATCAAGATGCCGGAGATCAAGCGCGCGGTGCAGACCGGCCAGGTGCCGATCGGCGAAATCCTGGTGTCGGTGCTCGCGAACGAATCGGCCGTGTTCGCGTTCGACTCCAATCCGTTTCTGGCCAACAGCTATGCGAAGGACGCCAAGCTCTGGGCGGTCGCCAGGCCGATCGTCGAGAAGCGCCTGGACGCGCAGGGGATCAAGCTCTTGTATTCCGTACCCTGGCCGCCGCAGGGCGTGTACACGAAGAAGGACCTGAATTCGATCGCGGACCTGAAGGGCACCAAATTCCGCACCTACAGCCCGACGACCTCGCGGTTCGCCGAGTTGCTCGGCGCGATCCCGACGACGGTCCAGGTTCCGGAAGTGCCGCAGGCGTTCAAGACCGGCCTGGTCGACGCGATGATCACTTCGGGCGCGACGGGCGTGGATACGCAGGCCTGGGACTACCTGACCCATTACTACGACACCGCGGCAATGCTTCCGCACAACGTCGTGTTCGTGAACAAGTCGGCGTTCGCGACGCTCGACGCGGCGACGCAGAAGGCGATGCTGACGGCCGCGGCCGCGGCGGAGGCGCGCGGGCGCGCGACCAGCGAAGCGGAGAACGAGGGTTACAAGACGACCATGGCGTCGAAGGGCATCAAGATCATCAAACCCTCGGCAAAGCTGAGCGCGGAGTTCGAGGCGATCGGCAAGCAGATGACGGACGAATGGGTCAAGAAGGCGGGTCCGGAGGGCGAGGCGATCCTCGCGGGCTACCGCAAATAGCGCGGGAATGCGCCCTGCGCTGAACGCGATCTACAAGGGATCCGGCCTCCTGGCCGGATTTTTTTTGGTCGCGATCGCGGTGCTGTCGCTGACGCAGATCGCCGAGAGGCTGCTCGGCATCGCGTCGCACTCGTACGACGAGTTCGCGGGCTACTGCATGGCGGCCTCGTCGTTCCTCGGCCTGGCCTGGACCCTGCGCTGCAACGAGCACATCCGGATGACGCTGGCCATCGGCCGGCTGAGGGGCGGCCGGCGCCGGGCGATCGAGGTGCTGTGCCTCGTCGCAGCGGTCGCGATCGTCGGCTTCTTCGCGTGGGCATCGGTGCGGATGGTCTGGACTTCCTACGCGCTCGACGACGTGTCGCAGGGTCTGGTTCCGGTGAAGCTCTGGATTCCGCAGTCGGGCATGGCGCTCGGCCTGGTGGTCCTGCTGCTCGCGATCGTCGACGATCTGCTGGTGGCGCTGCGCGGCGGCGAGACTTCGTACGCGATCGCCGAAGCCGCAAAGGCGGGCGGGTCGCCCGGCTTCGAGCGCTAGCATGGACCTCTGGATCGTTTCGCTGGTCCTGCTCGGCGCGCTCGCAGTGCTGCTCGTCTGCGGCATCTGGATCGCCGTTACGCTGCTCGCGGTCGGCGTCATCGCGATGTTCGCTTTCACGAACTCGCCGCCGGGGCCGCTGATGGCCACGACCGTGTGGGGGTCGAGCGCGAGCTGGGCGCTGACCGCTCTGCCCCTGTTCATCTGGATGGGCGAAATCCTCTTTCGCACGCGAGTGTCGGAAGACATGTTCCGCGGGCTCGCGCCGTGGGTCGAGCCGCTTCCCGGCCGGCTGATGCACACCAATGTGATCGGCTGCGGCATCTTTGCCGCGATCTCCGGATCGTCGGCCGCGACCGCAGCCACGATCGGCCGCATCACGATTCCGGAATTGAAGAGCCGCGGCTACGACGAGCAGATGGCGATCGGCTCGCTCGCGGGCGCCGGCACCCTCGGCCTGCTGATCCCGCCCTCGATCATCATGATCGTGTACGGCGTCGCGGCCGACGTTTCGATCGCGCGGCTCTTCGTCGCCGGAGTGCTGCCTGGCATCGTGCTGATGGCGCTGTTCTCGGGCTACATCGCCCTGTGGGCATTGCTGAACCCGGACCGGACGCCACCGCGCCGCGAAGCCTCGTCGCTGCAGCAGAAAGTCTACGCGGCGCGCCACCTGATCCCGACGGTCCTGCTGATCGTCGCGGTGATCGGTTCCATCTACGCCGGCATCGCGACCCCGACCGAGGCGGCGGTGCTGGGGGTCGTCGGTTCGCTGCTCCTTTCGATCGCCAGCGGATCGCTGACCTGGTCGACCTTCGGCGCCAGCGTGATGGGCGCGGTCAAGACGTCCTGCATGATCGCCTTCATACTCACAGGCGCCGCCTTTCTTACGGTGGCGATGGGCTTCACCGGCATTCCCAGGGAGATGGCCGACTGGATCGCCCATCAGGGCTTCCGGCCGTGGCAGCTGATCGCAGTGCTGACCGTGCTCTACATGATCCTCGGCTGCTTCATCGACGGCATTTCGATGGTGGTGCTGACGGCTTCGGTGATCCTGCCCTCGGTCAAGGCTGCGGGAATCGACCTGCTGTGGTTCGGCATCTTCATCGTCCTGGTGGTCGAGATGGCGCAGATCACGCCGCCCGTGGGGTTCAACCTGTTCGTGCTGCAGGGCCTCACCGGAAAGGACATGTTTCAGGTGGCGCGTGCGGCGCTGCCGTTCTTCCTGTTGATGACGGTCGCGGTCGTGCTCATCTGGATCTTTCCGGAAATCGTGTACTACCTGCCGGCCAAGATGTTCAACCTGCGATGATCGTCGTCCACCACCTCAACAACTCCCGCTCGCAGCGCATTCTGTGGCTGCTCGAGGAGCTGGGCCTGCCCTACGAAGTGAAGCGCTACCAGCGCGACGCGAGGACCATGCTCGCGCCGCCCGAGCTGCGCGCAGTGCACCCGCTCGGCAAGTCGCCCGTGATCAGCGACGGCGACCTGACGCTCGCGGAATCAGGTGCGATCGTGGAATACCTAGCTTCTCGTTACGGAAGCGAAAACCTGATTCCGAAGAACGGGACCCCGGAACATCTGCGCTACCTCTACTGGATGCACTTCGCGGAGGGCTCGATGATGCCGCCGCTGCTGCTCAAGCTCATCTTCGACCGCATCGAGAGCGGCCCGATGCCGTTCTTCGTGCGCCCGGTCGCGCGCGCCATCGCGCAGCGCGCGAAGAGCCTGATGGTGCTGCCCAACCTGGAGCGGCTGCTCGATTTCATGGAGTCCGAGCTCGCCGCGCGCGTGTGGTTTGCCGGGCCGGCGTTCACGGCGGCCGACATCCAGATGAGCTTCCCGGTCGAGGCGGCGGCGGTGCGCGGCGGGCTGGACGAAAAGCGGCCGAAGCTCTGGGCCTGGCTGCAGAGCATCCACGCCCGGCCCGCCTATCGGCGAGCGCTCGACAGGGGCGGCAAGTACGAACTGCTGCGCTGAGCGTTTGATCTGCGTCAGCCCGCGCCGCGCGCGCGCCCTGAGATAATCGAAGCGTGCCGCGCCCCGTCTTCCTCGCGCAGGATATTCGCCGCATCGAGCAGGCGAACGCTTCTCTGCCGCTGATGGAGCGCGCCGGCGCGGCCGCCGCGGGGCTTGCCGCGACGCTGCTGTCGGACAAGGGCAAGGACGTGCTGATCCTCGCCGGGCCCGGCAACAATGGCGGCGATGCGAAGGTCGTCGCGAGACTCCTGCAGGAAAGGTTCTTCCGGGTTTCCATTGCGGCCACGCCCGAGGAAATACCGCATCAAACCAGGTGGAGCCTGGTGGTCGACGGCTTGTTCGGGATCGGGCTCGCACGGCCGCTCGAGGGGCCCTACGCGAAGCTCGTCGAGTACATCAACGCGCAATCCTGCCCCGTGCTCGCACTCGACATCCCGAGCGGTCTGGACTCGGACACGGGCCGCGTGCTCGGCCGCGCGGTGCGCGCCACGCATACCCTCACCTTCATCGGCCTCAAGCCCGGCCTGCTCACGCTGGACGGGCCGGACCATTGCGGCGAGCTCGCCGTTGCCGACTTGAACGTTCCGCTCGATCCGGGCATCGACCGGGGCTGGATCGCCGAGCCGGCCACCTTCGCGAGCGTGCTCAAGCCGCGTCCGAGGAACTTTCACAAGGGGATGGCGGGCTCGCTGGCGATCCTCGGCGGCGCCGAGGGCATGGCAGGCGCCGCGCTGCTCGCGGGGCGCGCGGCGCTCAAGCTGGGCGCAGGCCGCGTTTACGCCGGCATGCTCAAGGATCTTGCGGTCGACACCCGCGCACCCGAGCTCATGCTGCGGCATCCTGAAGACGTGCTCGGACTGGACCTGGATGCGATCGTCGTAGGGCCCGGCCTGGGACAGAGCGAGCGCGCCGAGACGCTGCTCGGCGCCGCGCTCGCGAGCGAGCTGCCCTGCGTGCTCGATGCCGACGCTCTCAACCTGATCTCCCAGAACGAGGACCTGCGCAAGGCTTGCGCGCGCCGCAGTTCCGACACGCTGCTCACGCCGCACCCCGCGGAAGCCGGCCGCCTGCTCGCCGAGACTACCGCGCACGTGCAGTCCGACCGACTGAAGGCGGCGCGCGCGCTTGCCGCCAACCTCAAGGCCCACGTCGTCCTGAAGGGCAATGGCAGCGTGCTCGTGGCGCGCGACGGGCACTGGTTCATCAACACGTCGGGCAATCCGGGCATGGGCTCGGCCGGGATGGGCGACGTGCTCTCGGGCATCCTCGGCGCCCTGCTCGCGCAAAAATACTCGGGAGAGACCGCGCTCGTGCTGGGGACACATCTTCACGGCTGCGCGGCGGACGAATGCGTGAATGGCGGCCTCGGGCCCGCGGGACTCGCCGCCGGCGAGCTCATCGATCCCGCGCGGCGAGTGTGGAATTCCTGGCTGCAGCGCGGTTGACCTAGGGCAAGAAGCCAAGGCGCGCGGCGCGGCACTCTTGGCCGTGGCCAAGAGATTTCCGATCCTGCCGAAGCATCCCGAGCGCACCTGCTGGGGCTGCGACCGCTATTGCCCCGCCGATGCGCTCGCCTGCGGCAACGGCTCCTCGCGGACGCAGCATCCCGTCGAGCTGTTCGGCACGGATTGGCAGTCATTCGGACTGGACGCACCGGCCGACGGTTCAGAATCACCCGCCTAGCTGCGGGACTCCTCGGACAGCCGGTTCACCAGCGCGGGGTCGGGCCATTCCGCGAACTGCGGGCAATCGTCGCGGATCTCCACCCAGGGCGCCTTCGACGCCGTGAACGCGTGGTAGGCGACTCGCAGCCCGGGATCGTCCTCGAGCGTCCCGCAGCGCACCGAAACGACCTGCTTCGTCTTCTCGCCGTGGCTGTAGATCGGCGAGCCGCAGCCGGAGCAGAAGTGGCGGAACTTCCGCGGGCTCGACTCGAAGCGCTCGAGCGATTCCAATCCCGAGGTGATCCTGAACTTGTCCGCGTCTACGATGACGTTCGTCGCGAACGAGGCGCCCGTGCCCGCGCGGCACTTGCCGCAATGGCATTGGTACATCCAGCGCGGCCGGCCCCGGATCTCGTACCGGATCCTGCCGCACATGCACGCCCCCCGGAGCACCGCGGCCGCTCCGCCCATCGCGCTCAGGCCGCGCGCACGCGCGCCTTCGGCTCCGGGTAGGGATAGAGCATATTGAAGGCGATCGACTGCTGGTTCGCCTGCACGATGCGCACGTGCTCGCGCTTGAGCTCGCGCGAGTGACGCACGCCGCAGGAGTGCGCGATCATGTCGATCTCGCGGTTCATGCCGTTGCAGTAGTTGGCGACGCGCAGGTACTTCTCCTCGACCACCAGCGCGCGCTGAAGGCGCTTGTTGTGCGTGGTGACGCCGGTCGGGCAAGTATTCTGGTGGCAGCGCAGCGCCTGGATGCAGCCCAGCGCGAACATGAAGCCGCGCGCGGTGTTGACGAAGTCGGCGCCGGCCGCGAGCGCCCAGGCGGCGCGCGCCGAGGTGACGATCTTGCCGGCCGCGATCACGCGGATGCGCTGGCGCAGGCCCGACTCGATGAGCGAGTCCACCACGCGCGGCAGCGCCTCGTCGATCGACAGGCTCATGTGGTCCGCGAGCGCCTGCGGCGCCGCGCCCGAGCCGCCCTCTCCGCCGTCGATGGCGAGGAAGTCCGGTGCGAATTCCAGGCCGCGCCGATGCACGGCGTCGCCCAGGTCGTTCATGAAGCGCCAGCCGCCGATCGCGGTCTTCACGCCGACCGGACGCCCCGTGAGGTCGCGGATCCAGGCGACCTTGTCGAGCAGCTCGTTGATGTTGGAAATGTCGCGGTGGCGGTTCGGGCTGATCGAGTCGCGCCCCTCGGGAATGCCGCGGATCTGCGCGATTTCCGCCGTCACCTTCTTGGCCGGCAGCACGCCGCCCTTGCCGGGCTTCGCGCCCTGGGACAGCTTGATCTCGAAAGCCTTCACGACCTTCGCGAGCTCGACGAGGCGGTCCGCGCTCAGGTTGCCCTGCGCGTCGCGCACGCCGTACTTGGCGGTGCCGATCTGCATGATGATGTCGCCGCCGCCCTCGAGGTGGTACGGCGACAGGCCGCCCTCGCCCGTGTCCATCCAGCAGCCGGCGACCGCCGCGCCGCGCGAAAGCGAGCGCACCGCCGGCGCCGAGATCGCGCCGAAACTCATGCCGCTGATGTTGACGATCGAGCGCGCCTCGAAAGGCATCCTGGCGTAGCCCTCGCCGAGCATCAGCGACGGCGTCGGCAGGCGCTCCTCCTCCAGCACCGGGAACGGGTGGTTCACGAAGACCAGCGCGCCCGACTGGTGCAGGTCGTAGGTCGAGCCGAAGCCGATCACGCCGCCCTCGTTCTTCGCGAGGCGGTAGACCCAGCCGCGCGTCGCGCGATTGAACGGCATCTCGTCGCGGTCGCCCGCGAAGAAGTACTGCCGGAAGTATTCGCCGAGCTGCTCGAAGAAGTAGCGCAGGTGCCCGATCACGGGGTAGTTGCGCAGCACCCCGTGCTTCTTCTGCGTGATGTCGGAGACGAACAGGAACGCGATGCCGACCAGCACGCCGAACCCGACCAGCGTGCCGATCCCGTACGACAGAATGCCCATCACATCCATCGGCCGATCCCCCTGGCCGATATGATAGGCGAATTTCCCTGCTAGGACCTCAGCTTGCGGACGACGTCGAAGATCTCGGCGGCGTGGTGCTTCGGGTTGACGCCGTAGGCGGCGTGGCGGATCACGCCCTTCTTGTCGATCACAAAGGTCGAGCGCACGAGGCACTCCTTGCGCACGCCGTCGGTTTCCTTCTCCTGCAGCACGCCGTAGCGCCGGCAGACCTCGCCGTCCGGATCCGACAGCAGGCCGATGGACAGGCCGTGCTTGTCGCGGAAATCGGCGTGCGTGAGGCAGTCGTCGCGCGAGACGCCGAGGATCACGCAGTTGCAGCGGCCGAACTCGCCCTCGTGGTCGGAGAACTCGGTCGCCTGAAGCGTGCAGCCCGGCGTGTTGTCGCGCGGATAGAAGTACAGCACGATGTGCTTCTTGCCGATGAACGACGCGAGCTCCACCGATTGCATGTCGGCGTCAGGCAGCGCGAAGACCGGCGCGTGTTGTCCAGGTTGCAGCATGGAAAGCGTGCGGGAAATTTTATGCCTGCGACCGCATTTGACAAGTGGCGCATTCGCGCTTGTCGCAGAGCTGCCACACTTATAATCCTTCGATGGAAGAAGCGCCGCTAGGGGGCTTGTCGCCGCAGGTTTTTTTGCGGCAACACTGGCAGAAGCGCCCGCTGCTGGTGCGCCGTGCGCTGCCCGGATTCCGCGGCGTGATCGGCAAATCCGCGCTGTTCGCGCTCGCCGCGCGCGACGACGTGGAATCCCGTCTGGTGGAACGCCATCGCAACCGATGGGCGGTCACGCACGGTCCCTTGAATAAATCCAGGCTCATCAAGGCCGGAGCGAAAGAGTGGACGCTGCTCGTCAACGGCGTCAACGGCCACGCCGCGGCCGCAGAGCGCCTGCTGCGGCGCTTTTCGTTCATTCCGCAGGCGCGCCTGGACGACGTCATGGTGAGCTACGCCGCGCCCGGCGGCGGCGTCGGCCCGCACGTGGATTCGTACGACGTGTTCCTCATCCAGGGCGCGGGCCGGCGCCTCTGGCGCCTGGCGCGGCCGCGCAACTTCGCGCTGCTCGCCGGCGCGCCGCTCAAGCTCATCGACGGCTTCGTCGCGGAGGACGAGCTGCTGCTCGAGCCCGGCGACCTGCTCTACCTGCCGCCGGGCTGGGGGCACGACGGCGTGGCGCTGGAGGCGTGCTTCACCTGCTCGGTCGGCTTTCGCGCGCCGCGCGGCGCCGAGCTCGCGGCCGCCTTCCTCGACTACCTGCACGAGCGCGGAATGCCCGATGCGGCCTACCGCGATCCCGGGCTCAGGGCGGCGAAGCATCCCGCGCGCATCGGCGGCGATATGATCGATTTCGCGAGCGCCGTGCTGGACCGCATCCGCTGGACTCGTGCCGATGCGACGGAACATCTCGGGCGCTTTCTCAGCGCGCCCAAGGACAACGTCGTGTTCCGCGGCAGCGCGCCGCCCGCGCGCCTGGACGGAAAGCTCGTCGCCCTGGACCCGAAGACCCAGCTCCTCTACGCGGGCGCCCGGTTCTTCATCAACGGCGAGTCCTTCGTGCCGCGGCCGCGTGCTCGGCGCGCGCTCGCGCTGCTCGCCGACCGCCGCCGCGCGCCGGGCGCGCTGCTCGCGCGCGCCGGCCTCGCGCCCCTGGTCTCGGAGTGGCGGCGCGCCGGCTACCTGAGGCTCGAGCCCCGATCGTGAGCGGGCCGGCCGCCAGCCCCGAGTACCGGATGTTCAGCGGCGAGGCCGAGTTCCAGGCCGCCCTCGACCAAATGCTGCAGCAGGAAGGCCGCGAGCTGCGCATCTTCGAGCCCGACGGCAAGGCGCTGCGGCTCAATTCGACCGCGCGGCTCGCGCAGCTGGAAGCGTTCCTGCGCGTCAGCCGCACGCGCCGGATCCAGATGGTCGTGCACGATACCGATCACCTCACGCGCCACTGCCCGCGCATGATGGAGTTTCTCAAGCGCTTCAATCATGTGATGCAGATCAACAAAACGGACGACCAGATCAAAAGCTTGCAGGATGCTTTCATCGTGCTCGATGCCCTGCACTACCTGCGCCGGCCGGTGGCCTCGCGCATGCGCGGCGCGATCGGCCTGAACGACGAGCCCGAGGCCCTCGCGATGCGGTCGCGCTTCTTCGAGATCTGGGCGGCGTCGTTCCCCGGCGTCGCCAGTACGACGGTGGGATTGTAGGGCGCACGCTGTTATAATTGGTGCGCAGCCGCATTCCAGCTGCAATTCAACCGTAACCTTCTGAAATACTTAAGGGAAAGAAAATGACCAAGCAACTGCTCATCGCGGCGGCTGTGGCCCTTGCCCTTGCCGCTTGCGGCAAGGAGCCGGCGCCCGCACCGAAGAAGGAAGAACCGAAGCAAGAAATGAAGGCGCCGGAAGCGCCGAAAGCCGAAGAGAAGAAAGACGAGGCGAAGAAGGACGAAGCCAAGGCTCCGGAAGCGCCGAAGGCCGAAGAGAAGAAAGACGAGCCGAAGATGGAAGAGCCGAAGAAGTAAGGTCGGCCCGCTTCACGAAGAACGGCGGTACCCGGAAGGGACCGCCGTTTTTATTTCAGCTCCCGCCAGGCGAATCCCTCGTCCTGCGTCGACAGGCCGATCCAGTCGGCCGCGCAGCCCATCGCGCGTGCAAGCGCCTCTTGCGCGAGCCGGGGTTCGTTGTTGTGCGCCGAGAGATGCGCTGCGATCACGTGCTTGAGCTTCGAGCGCTCGAGCGCGCCGAGCAGCTGCTCGGCCTGGCGGTTCGACAGGTGGCCAAACGGTCCGGTGATGCGCTCCTTCAGCCATTTTGGATAGTCCCCGGCCCAGATCATGTCGGCGTCGTGGTTGCACTCGAGCACCAGCGCGTCGCAGCCCGACAGCGTCGCCTCGACGTGCGCCGTGGAAGCGCCGATGTCGGTGAGCACACCGAGGCGGAACGCGCCGTCGGACAGCACGAACTGCACGGGCTCGCGCGCGTCGTGCGGGACCGTGTAGGGCAGCACCTGCAGGTCGCCGACGGCAAAGGCGCTGCGGCCGTGGATGGTGCGCG
>DATIYN010000184.1:0-20877 GCA_035517595.1 Burkholderiales bacterium | reverse complement strand
GACGAGATCCACACGGTGATCGGCGCGGGCGCCGCCTCCGGCGGCACGCTGGACGCGTCCAACCTGCTCAAGCCCGCGCTGTCGACCGGACAGCTCAAGTGCATCGGCGCGACCACCTACATCGAGTACCGCGGCGTGTTCGAGAAGGACCACGCGCTGTCGCGACGCTTCCAGAAGATCGACGTGGTCGAGCCCTCGGTCGAGGAGACCGTGGAGATCCTGAAGGGCCTCAAGTCGCGCTTCGAGGCGCACCACAGCATCAAGTACACCGCGAACGCGCTGACCACGGCGGCCGAGCTCTCCGCGAAATACATCAACGACCGTCACCTGCCCGACAAGGCGATCGACGTGATCGACGAGGCCGGCGCCGCGCAGCGCGTCGCGCCCAAGGCCAAGCAGAAGAAAGTCATCGGCAAGACCGAGATCGAGGACATCATCTCCAAGATCGCGCGCATCCCGCCGCGCAGCGTGTCGACCGACGACCGCAGCGCGCTGGCCAACCTCGACCGCGACCTGAAGGCCGTGGTGTTCGGCCAGGACGCCTCGATCGACGCGCTCGCTTCCGCCATCAAGATGGCGCGCTCGGGCCTCGGCAACCCGCAGAAGCCGATCGGCAATTTCCTGTTCAGCGGCCCGACCGGCGTCGGCAAGACCGAGGTCGCTCGCCAGCTCGCGTACTGCATGGGCATCGAGCTCATCCGCTTCGACATGTCCGAGTACATGGAGCGGCACGCCGTGTCGCGCCTCATCGGCGCGCCGCCGGGGTACGTCGGCTTCGAGCAGGGCGGCCTGCTCACGGAGGCGGTCACCAAGAAGCCGTACGCGGTGCTGCTGCTCGACGAGATCGAGAAGGCGCACCCGGACATCTTCAACATCCTGCTGCAGGTGATGGACCACGGAACGCTGACCGACAACAACGGCCGCAAGGCGGACTTCCGCAACATCGTGATCGTCATGACCACCAACGCGGGCGCGGAATCGCTCGCGAAGAACAGCATGGGGTTCACGCCCTCGGTGAAGGCGGGCGACGAAATGGAGGCGATCAAGAAGATGTTTACGCCGGAGTTCCGCAACCGGCTGGACGCGATCATCTCGTTCCGCGCGCTCGACCACGACGTGATCCTGCGCGTGGTCGACAAGTTCCTCATCCAGCTCGAGGAGCAGCTCGCGGAGAAGAAGGTCGAGGCGGCCTTCACGACGGCGCTCAAGGAGCACCTCGCGAAGAAGGGCTTCGACCCCCAGATGGGCGCGCGGCCGATGGCCCGGCTCATCCAGGACACGATCCGGCGCGCGCTCGCCGACGAGCTGCTGTTCGGCAAGCTGCAGCACGGCGGCAAGGTCACCATCGACCTCGACGAGGCCGAGAAGGTCGTGCTGCGCTTCGAGGAACAGGCGCCGGCGGTTCCTCCGGCCACCGCCGAACCGGTCGCCTGAGCGCGGGCCCTTTAGGGGGGTCTGCATGAAGGCAGTCCTCATCGCTGCGGCGGCGCTGGCCGCGGCGCCCGCCTTCGCGCAGGACAACCAGGGGCGCAATCTCGCCGCCGGCTGCGCGATTTGCCACGGCACCGAGGGCCGCGCCTCGGACCAGGGCAGCGCGCTGATCCCGCTCGCCGGGCTGCCGAAGGACCACATCGCGTCCCAGCTGCGCGCGTTCCGCGACGGCAAGCGCCCGGCGACCGTCATGCAGCAGCTTGCAAAGGGCTACTCCGACGCGCAGATCGACGCCATCGCGGCCTGGTACGCCGCGCGGAAGCGGTAGCGAGGCGCTGTGAAGCGCAGGGATTTCCTCTGGCTCGCGGGCGCGGCGACGGCGGCCGGATCGTTGGCCGGGTTGCCTTCCGGCGCCGCCGGCGCAGGCAAGGCGCGCGTGGTGGTCGTCGGCGGCGGGTTCGGCGGGGCGACCGCCGCGAAGTACCTCCGCCTGTGGGACCCGGCGATCGAGGTGACCCTCGTCGAGCGCACGGACATCTTCACGTCCTGTCCGATGTCCAACCTGGTGCTCGCCGGCTTCACGCGGATGGACGACATCCGCCGCAGCTATGACGGCCTAAGGCGCCACGGCGTGCAGGTGGTGAACGACGAGGTCACGGCGGTCGACGCGGACCGAAAGCGCGTGCGCCTGCTGCGCGGCGGCGCCCTGATCTACGACCGCCTCGTGATCGCGCCGGGGATCGACTTCCGGTTCGGCGAGATCGAGGGCTACGAGGCCGCCATGCAGGCCGGACGCGTGCTGCACGCCTGGAAGGCCGGCGCGCAAACGGTCGAGCTGCGCCGCCAGCTGGAGCAGATGCGCGACGGCGGCGTGTTCGCGATCTCGGTGCCGATGACGCCCTTCCGCTGCCCGCCGGGGCCCTACGAGCGCGCGAGCCTCGTCGCCGACTACTTCAAGCGCGCCAAGCCGCGCGCCAAGGTGCTGGTGCTCGACGCCAACCCCGACGTGGCCTCGAAGCCGGGCTTGTTCAAGGCCGCGTGGAGGGAGTATTACGCCGGCATGCTCGAGTACCGCCCGAACAGCACGGCGATCGGCGTCGACGCGGCGGCGATGACGCTGAAGCTCGAAGTCGAGGACGTGAAAGCCGACGTGCTGAACGTCGTGCCGCCACAGCGCGCCGGCGACATCGCCCGCAAGGCGGGCCTGATCACCACTAGCCAGCACTGGTGCGACGTCGACTGGCGCACCATGGAATCGAAAGCCCTGCCCGGCGTTCACCTGCTGGGCGACGCCACGCTCGCGGCGCCGGCAATGCCGAAATCGGCCAGCATGGCAAACAACCACGCCAAGATCGCCGCCGCCGCGATCGTCGAGATCCTGTCCGGGCGGCCGCCCGTGCCGGTGCAGATCCTCAGCACCTGCTACAGCTTCGTGTCGCGGACCGAGGCAGTCCACGTCGCCTCGGTGCACGCGTGGAGCGACGCGGACCGCACGCTGAAGACGGTGCCCGGCTCGGGCGGCGTCTCGCCGGCGCGCAGCGAGGCCGAAGGCACGCTCGCCTGGCACTGGGCGCGCACGATCTGGGCCGACTCGTTCGGCTAGCTTTTCCCGGTGCTGCCGAAGCCGCCCGCGCCGCGCGCGCTGGCAGCGAAGTCTTCGACGACGTTGAATTCGACCTGCTGCACCGGCAGCACGACGAGCTGCGCGATGCGCTCCAGCGGCTGGATGGTGAACGCCGCCTGGCCGCGGTTCCAGACCGAGACCACGAGCGGTCCCTGGTAATCCGAGTCGATGAGGCCGACGAGGTTGCCGAGCACGATGCCGTTCTTCGCGCCCAGGCCCGAGCGCGGCAGGATCACCGCGGCGTAGCCGGGATCGCCGATGTGGATCGCGATCCCCGAGGGCACCAGACGGCTGTCGCCCGGCTGCAGCGTAAGCGGCGCGTCGAGGCAGGCGCGCAAGTCGAGGCCGGCCGCCCCCGGCGAGCCGTAGTGCGGCAGCAGCTCGCGGATCCTCGCGTCGAGGATCTTGACGTCCAGTTTCTTCAAGCTAGCGCTTTTTCAGCATGCCGGCGACGTGCGCCACCAGCTTGCGCGCCTGCTCGAGCTTCGGGCCCCGGCCGAGCGCATGCCGGCCGCGCCGGTCGAACAGCGTGAGCGCATTGTCGTCGGCGCCGAGCGCATCCTGCGCGCGGTTGGCCGCGATCAGCGGCACGCCCTTCTTCAGGCGCTTGCGCCGCGCGTTCGCGTCCACGTCCTCGCTTTCGGCCGCAAAGCCGACGCAGAACGGCGCGTTCTTCTGCGAGGCCACCCAGGCGAGGATGTCCGGGTTCTCCTCGAACTCGAGGATCGGCGGTCGCCCGTTCACTTTTTTGATCTTCTTATCTAGAGAATTTTTGATTCTCCAGTCTGCGACGGCCGCAACGGAAATGAAGATGTCGCTGCCCTTGACCAAGGTCTTCACCGCGTCGAACATCTGCCGCGCAGTGCGCACGTTCACGCGCTCGACGCCGGCCGGCGTCTCGAGCGCGACAGGCCCGCTGACCAGAGTCACGCGCGCACCCGCCTCCTGCGCGGCGCGCGCGACCGCATAGCCCATCTTCCCGGAGCTCGAATTGGTGATCACCCGGACCGGGTCAATCGGCTCTTCGGTCGGCCCCGCGGTGACGACGACGCGCCTGCCCGCGAGGCGCTTTGGCTGAAAAAAAAACTCCATGTCCGCGAGAACCTCGGCCGGCTCGGTCATGCGTCCCATGCCCATCTCGCCGCAGGCCTGGTCGCCCGAGGCCGGGCCCGAAAGCAGCACGCCATCGGCCCGCAGCACCCCGGCGTTGCGCTGCATGGCCGGGTTCTGCCACATCTCGACGTTCATCGCGGGCGCGAGCATCAGCGCGCAGCGCCGCGCGAGCACCAGAGTCGAGAGCAAATCGTTTGCGAGTCCCTGCGCCACCTTCGCCATGAAGTCCGCGCTGGCCGGCGCCACCAGGATCAGGTCGCGGTCGCGAGAGAGCTCGATATGGCCCATATTGTCGGCGATGCGCGGATCCCAGAGATCGGTCCAGACCGTCTGCCCGCTCAGGGCCTGCATCGTGACCGGCGTGATGAAACGGGTCGCGGCCTCGGTCATGGCGACCCGCACGTCCGCGCCGGCCTTGACCAGCAGGCGCGTCAGCTCCGCAGCCTTGTAGGCCGCGATGCCGCCCGTGATGCCGAGCAGAATTCTCTTTCCCTTCAAGGTCATCGCGCAGGTAAGCCTACGTACCGTCCCGGGCGTTAAGGGATGAGGATTCTAATTCATATGGGCATTTCGGACTGGCCGGAGGGGGAACGCCCGCGCGAGCGGCTGCTCGCGCGCGGCGCGGCGGCGCTCAGCGACGCGGAGCTCCTCGCGGTCGTGCTGCGCACGGGCATCCGCGGCAAGAGCGCAGTCGAGCTCGGCCGCGAGCTGCTCGCGCGCTTCGAGGGCGTCGCCGGAATCGTGGGCGCCGACCTGTCCGGCGTAAAGGGCCTGGGGCCCGCCAAGCGTGCGCAGCTCGAGGCGGCGATCGAGCTCGCGCGCCGCAGCTTGCGGGAAGGCCTGCGCGCGGGCGACGCGCTCACCTCGCCCGGCGCGGTGCGGGACTACCTGTGCCTTGCGATCGCCGAGCGCGAGCACGAGGTCTTCGTCTGCCTGTGGCTGGACGCGCAGCACCGCGTGCTCGCCTGCGAGGAGCTGTTCCGCGGCACGCTCACGCAGACTTCGGTGTACCCGCGCGAGATCGTCAAGGCGGGATTGCGCGCCAATGCCGCGGCGGTGATCTTCGCGCACAACCATCCCTCGGGCGCCGCCCAGCCCAGCCGCGCCGACGAGCTGCTGACGCGCAACCTGCAGGACGCGCTCGCCCTGGTGGACATCAGGGTCCTCGATCACTTCATCGTCGCCGGCCGGCAGGTGCTGTCGTTCGCGGAGAGAGGATTGTTGTGAAGTGCCTGTTTTCGCGTATAATTCGCGCCCTTGTTTGTCCTGCACGGAAGGTTCCCGGAGCCCGCAATGTCCCGCGTCTGTGATGTCACCGGCAAGAAGCCGCTGAAAGGCCATCTGGTTTCGCACGCCAACAACAAGACCATCCGCAACTTCCAGCCCAACCTGCACTACCGCCGGTTCTGGCTGGAGAGCGAGAGCCGCTGGGTCCGCCTGCGCGTATCCACCTCCGGCCTGCGCCGCATCGACAAGCTCGGCCTGGAGGCCGTGCTCGCCGAGATCAAGGCCCGCAAGAAAGCGGCCTGAGGAGAACGCCATGCGCGAGAAGATCAAGCTCGAGTCCTCGGCCGGCACCGGCCACTTCTACACGACGACGAAGAACAAGCGCACCAAGCCCGACAAGATCGAGATGATGAAATACGATCCGAAGGCGCGCAAGCACGTGATGTACAAGGAAGGCAAGCTGAAGTAGGCCTGCCCCGCCGCAAATGAAAAGGCCCGCCTAGGCGGGCCTTTTTTGTTGCCCGGAGACGCTCAGGCGTAGCGGCGCAGGCGCAGGCTGAACTCGGCGAGCGGCCTCACGCCGCTGTTTTCGGCGCGGTGGCACCAGTCCTGCAGCTGCGTGACGAGCTGCGAGCGCGAGGCGCTCGAGCGCGCCCACAGCTCGGAAAGCTCGTGGCGCATGGCAACCGCCGTGGCGAGCGCCTTGGAGTTCTTGAGCGCCTCGGCGAGACGCGCACGCTCGACTTCGGTGAGCCGCTGCAGGCGTGCGAAATAGCGCTTCGTCGGCTTGAGCGCCTCGGCTTCCTGCGACCAGTGGCCGAGCCGCTCGAGCTCCTGCTGGTAGGTGTGCTTGAGCGAGGTGGCATAGCGGGCGAGCACGTCGTAGCGGTTGGTGATCACCGCCTCGAGTGTCTTCTCGTCGCACACGGGCTTGGGTGCCGCGAAGCGCGGCGTCGGCGCGACCTTCTTCACCGTCGCGAGGCCGAGCGCCTCGAGCGCGCGGATGTAAGTCCAGCCCAGGTCGAACTCGTACCACTTCAGCGAGAACTTGGCCGACGCCGGGTAGGCGTGGTGGTTGTTGTGCAGCTCCTCGCCGCCGATGAGCATGCCGATCGGCGAGATGTTGCGGCTCGCGTCCGGCGCCGGCACGTCCCAGTTGCGGTAGCCCCAGAAATGGCCGACTCCGTTGATCACGCCGGCGGCCCAGAACGGAATCCAGACGATCTGGGTGAGCAGCACGAGGCCCCCTGGAATCAGGCCGAAGAGCGCGATGTCCACCGCGCCCATCAGGTATAGCCCGAGCACCGAATAGCGCGCGTAGACGTTGCGCTCGACCCAGTCGTCGGGGGTGCCATGCCCATAGCGCTCCATGGTCTCGGGATAGTGCGACTCCTTCACGTACAGGAACACGCCGAGCCAGAGCACCTTGCTGAGGCCGTGCACCTGCGGGCTGTGCGGATCCTCCGTGGTCTCGCACTTGGCGTGGTGCTTGCGGTGGATCGCAGTCCACTCCTTGGTCACCATGCCGGTGGTGAGCCAGAGCCAGAGCCGGAAGAAGTGAGCGACCGCGGGATGCAGGTCGAGCGCGCGGTGCGCCTGGTTGCGGTGCAGGTAGATCGTCACCGACGCGATGGTCACGTGGGTCAGGCCCAGCGCCACCAGCATCACACCCCACCACGGAAGGTCCAGCAGGCCGTTGAAAAGCATCCGATTCCTTTGTTATGTCGTCTCGTGGAGACGGCCGGGGCGGATTTTACGCGAACCACCCCCCCGCGCAAGGTGAAGAAAGGTCACATTCCAGCACTATTCCCCGGGCTTCGCCGGGCTGCTGCCTTGCAACAACCTAATATCGCGGCGCGGATAGGGAATTTCAATGCCGCTCGCCTGGAATTTCTCCAGCATGGCGACGCTCAAGTCCGATCGCACGCCCTGGCTGCCGGCCTCCGGGTCCTCGATCCAGAATCCGAGCTCGAGATTGATGCCGCTGTCGGCGAGCTCCACCACCTGCGCGCCGGGCTCGGGCTCCTTCAGCACGCGCGGATGCGCGCGCGCCGCAGCCTGCATGAGCGCAAACGCTTTCTTCAGGTCCGTGCCGTAGGCCACCTGCACGCGCACGGCCAGCCGCACGCGCCGGTCCGAGTACGAGTGGTTGAGCACGGTCGTGGTCACGAGCGTGTCGTTCGGGATGATCGCCTCGACGCCGGTGAGCGAGCGCACGACGACATAGCGCGTCGTGATGCGTGTGACCTGGCCGTGCTGGCCGTCGGCGGTGATGAGGTCGCCCAGCCGGATCGAGCGGTCGAGCAGGATGATGAAGCCCGAGAGGTAGTTCGAGGCGATCTTCTGCAGGCCCAGGCCGAGGCCGACGCCCAGCGCGCCTCCAAAGACCGAGAGCACCGTGAGGTCCACGCCGATGAGGGGCAGCACGACCAGGACCGCGGTCACCAGCAGCAGGGCCTTCGCGAGGCGGGCGAAAACCGCGCGCAGGCTGCTGTGCAGGTGCTCCGCGCGCATGAGCCGCGCCTCGAGCGCCGCGCCGGCCCAAAGCGCGATCAGCACCGTCAGCGCCACCCAGAACGCCCCGCTCAGCAGCGTCCAGAGCGACACGCTGAGCCTGCCCGCGCTCAGCTCGACCTCCGACAGCCAGCGCACGATCTCCGGCAGCAGTCCCGTCAGGTGCAGTGCAAGCGCACTCCAGATCAGCGTCGCGATGCTGCGCTCGAACGAGTCCATCCAGCGGCTCTGAGCAAACGCGATCCGCACCAGGTAGACCGCGAAGCGGATGCCCGCGAGCGCGCCGAACAGCGGGATCGCGACCGACAGCAGGTGCGTGCTGTGCCAGCGCGCGAGCGCGGCGCGGCCCGAGAGCAGCAGCAGCGTCGCCAGCAGCGGAAAGGCGAGGCGGCGCGCCGCCGCGGCGCCGCGCTTGAGCGCCTCGGCGCTGCCTTCGGGCGCGCGCCATTGCAGCCGGCGGGCGAGCCCCCATGCGAGCAGCACGCACAGCGCGAGCGTGCCGATCTGCCAGAAGATCGCCGGCTCGCGCAGGTCCTCCCAGAGGTCGGTCAGCAGCCCGCCGATCTGACTTTCGCTCACGCGGGCAGCCTATCAAATCTCGCCGTGGATGCGGAATCCGAGGAAGTTCGCGGGACCGCGATCCGCGTTGTAGCCGGGATTCTCGACGTGCTGGTAGTCGAGCGAGAACCAGGCGCCGCGCACGACGCCGAGGCTGTAGAACGTCTCGAAGATCCGCTCGCTCGCATAGTTCATCCTTCCGTCGCCGAGGAAGAAGCCCAGGCCGCCGGCCGCAAGGTAGGCCCGGTGCGCGCCCGAGAGCCCGTTCACGTAGAGCGCGGCGCCAACGCTGTCCTTCGGCCGTCCCCAGCCGTCGCCCCTCGCGAGCACGCCCGCCGAGACCGAGCGGTCGATCTCGGTGAACATGAACGTCTCGGTCCTGCCGTCGCTCCATCCGGCCCGGACATAGGCGCCGAGCGAGGGCGTGACTTCGACCTGGGTGCTCAGGCCGACGCCCGACTTGGATTGGTCCCTGCGCACGCGCGTGAGGTCCGGTGCCGTCCCGTTCGACGCGCCGAGCGCGAGAGCGTCCTCGAACGCGCCCGCGTGCACTCGGTTGCGGAATACGAGCGCCCGCACCACCGCCGGGCGGCGGCCGAAGCGGTACGGGACCTCGAGCTCCGCGACGTCGCCATAGCGCTGCGTGAAGTGCCGGTCGAGCCTCAGGCCGTTGGATTCGACGGGCACCAGGAAGCGTCCCGCGCGCAGCTGCCAGCCGGGCGAGATGTACTCGAGGGCCGCGCCCCAGGTGTAGCCGCGCGCATCCGCCGCGTAATCCCACGCGCCATAGGTCAGCGACGACCAGTTCATGAACTGCGTGCGCGCATCGCGGCTGTAGTCCAGCGCATCGAAGACATCCAGCACCGACACGTTTCCGGCGGTCAGCACCACGCGTTCTGCCGCGTAGCGTGTGCGCACCTGGTTCGCCTCGGACTCCTGCTCCTCGCTGTCGCCTCCGAGGTTCCACGCATGACGCAGGAACAGTCGCGCTCGGTAGCCCTTCAGGTCCGGGCCGGCGCCGCGCTGGAATTCGCCGTTCGCGAACCCGCCCAGCCCGTGCAAGCCCGAGAACCCGACGCCCTGCACGATCTCGGGATTGAGATAGAGCTCCGTACCTTCGGGCAGACGCGCGCCGAGAAACATCGTCGCCGTTAACGTATAGCCGCGCTCACGGGCGCCGCGCAGACTGTTCGTCCCCTCGTAGGGCGAATCGAGTCCGGGCTTGACCTGCTGGACATACGTCGCCTGCCCGTGCACTTCGAGCGCGCCGTCGTCCGCGCGCGCCGCGCCGGCAGACACAAGCCATGCGATCGCAATGGTGAGCGCGCGCGACATCGCCCGAATATAGCAAGGGCAGACTGCGGATTCTCGACTCAGGCGCGCCGGAAAGCGGCGGCAAAGAAGCCGTCGGTGCCGTGCACGTGCGGCCACAGGCGAAATCGCGAGCCTGTGTCGAGCGGGATTCGCTGCGCGGCGAGCAGCGCGCTGCAGTCGAGCGGCTCGAACTCGGCGTGCGCCGCGGCGAACGCATCGGCCACCGCTTCGTTCTCCTCGGGAAGGATGCTGCAGGTCGCGTACACGAGGCGGCCGCCGGGCTTCACGAGCTTCGCTGCCGCGTGCAGGATGCGCGCCTGCTTGGCCGCGAGCTCGGCGATCGCCGTCTCGGCATGCCTCCACTTGAGGTCCGGATTGCGCCGCAGCGTGCCGAAGCCGCTGCAGGGCGCATCCACCAGCACGCGGTCGAGCTTGCCCGCAAGTCGCTTGGCGCGCACGTCGCCCTCGCCCGAGAGCACGATCGGCTGCACGCTGGAGATGCCCGCGCGCGCGGCGCGCGGGGCGAGCTCGCGCAGCCGTTTCTCCGACACGTCCATGGCGTAGACGCGGCCGGTGCCGTGCATCAGCATCGCGAGCGCGAGCGTCTTGCCGCCCGCACCGGCGCAGAAGTCCGCGACCATCTCGCCGCGGCGCGGCGCGACGAGGTAGGCGAGCAGCTGGCTGCCCTCGTCCTGCACTTCCAGCGCGCCCGCGAGAAACAGCGCGTGCCGGTTGATCGCGGGCTTGCCGCGCAGCCGGATGCCGGCGGGCGACAACGCCGTAGGCGTTCCTTCGATCCGCGTCGACGCGGCCCCGGCGCCGAGCTGCGCGAGCGCCTGCTCGCGCGTGGCCTTGTCGAGATTGACGCGCAGGTCGAGTGGCGCCGGCGCAAGCAGGCCCTGCGCGATCGCCGCGGCCTCCGGCTCGCCGTGGGCCGCGACCAGGCGCTGCCAGAGCCAGTCCGGAAGGTCCGCGCGCACCGCCGCCGGCAGATCCGCCTGCGGGGCCGCCTTCACGCGCGCCGCGAGCGCGGCGTCCTCGCCGAGCGCGCGCGCCGAAAGCCCGAACACGCGCACCAGCGCCGCCACTGCGAGGTCGCGGGGCGCCGCGCTGCCCGCGGCCGCTTCCAGCGAGCGGCGCCGGCGCAGCACCGCGAACGCGGTCTCGGCGACGAAAGCGCGGTCCTGCTGGCCGAGATTGCGGTGGCGCCGGAAATACGCCGACAGCGCCTGGTCGGCGGGCCGCGCAAACCGCAGCAGCTCGGCGAGCGCCGCGGCCGCGTGCGCGATCAGCGGCGGTGTCGGTCTCACGTCGGGGAGCTACTGCGCCGCGATGCGCGCGGCCACCTGGTCGACCCGCGTTCCGTTCTTGTCTACGATCAGGATGCGCACCGGAATCCGGCGGTCCGCGGCGATCCAGACCTCGGTCGCCTTGTCCTCCGGGCGCTCGCGCTTCTTGACGAACTTGAGCGCGTCGAATTCGCCCGCCGGCGTCTTCACGCGCTCCCGGCCGGCGGGCTGGTAGCGGTAGTGGCCCACGTGCTTGCCGTCGGCGACGCTGACGGCGACTTCCCCGGCGGGCGGCGCGAACGCGAAAGTCCACATGAAGCTGAGCTGGTCCTGTTGATCGAGCGTCGGCAGCTTCGCCGCCGGATCGAACTGCACCTGGCGCGTGTCGCGGCCCGTGCGCTTGTCCTCGAACCTGACCGGCCGCAGGCCGTCGGCCGCGACCGCGCCCTCGCTGGTGCGCGTCGCGTCGCCCTTCAGCGCGAGCAGGCCGCGCCCCTTCCAGTGCTCGGTGAGCTTGTAGGAGCGCCCGTCGTGCTCCAGCTGGTGCGTGATTTCGGCCAGCGTCAGGCCGTTGCGCGCGAGCTCGTACGCGACCTCTACGCGCTGCGGCGGCGCCGCGAGCGCCGCCGAGGCGCTAAAGGCGATCAGAAAGAAGAAATTGCGCATCGTTGCCTTTGACGCCGACCCTGCCGTTGCCGATGATCAGCCGGTCCTCGAGGAACCAGCGGATCGCGCGCGGATAGATGACGTGCTCCTGGCGCAGCACGCGGTTGGACAGCGATTCGGCCGTGTCGTTCGCCAGCACCGGCACCGCCGCCTGCAGGACGATCGGGCCGCCGTCGAGCTCCTCGGTCACGAAGTGCACCGTGCAGCCGTGCAGCTTCACGCCCGCCGCGAGCGCGCGCTCGTGCGTATGCAGGCCCGTGAACGCGGGCAGCAGCGAGGGGTGGATGTTCAGCGAGCGCCAGCGGTAGCGCTCGACGTAGCCGGCCGTCACGATGCGCATGAACCCGGCGTGCACGACCAGGCGCGGCGAGAAGGCGTCGATCTCGCTCATCAGCACCGCCTCGAACGCCTCGCGCGTCGGAAAGTCGCGATGCGGGACGACGCGCGTGGCGATGCCGCGCTGCGCGGCGATGGCGAGCCCGCCCGCGCCGGCGACGTTGCTGACGACCGCCTGCACGGCAATGCCCGCGTCGAGGATCGCCTGCAGGTTGCTGCCCCGGCCCGAGATGAGGACGACGACGGACACGCTCAAACCATGTCTTCCGGGCGCACCCAGCGGTCGAAATCCTGCTCGTTCACGTAGCCCAGCGCGGC
The DNA here is from genome assembly GCA_035517595.1 of Burkholderiales bacterium. Taxonomy (GTDB): domain Bacteria; phylum Pseudomonadota; class Gammaproteobacteria; order Burkholderiales; family SG8-39; genus RBG-16-66-20. Next base: position 8,487 of record DATIYN010000184.1, on the reverse strand, counting down.
CGCGGCCGCGCGCAGCGTGCTGCCCTCCCGGTGCGCCTTCTTGGCGATCTCCGCGGCCTTGTCGTAGCCGATGTGCGGCGCGAGCGCGGTCACGAGCATCAAGGAGCGCTCGAGCTGCTCGGCGATGCGGGCCTCGTTCGGCGCGATGCCGCGCACGCAATGCTCCTCGAAGCTCGCCATGCCGTCGGTCAGCAGCCGCGCGCTCTGCAGGAAATTGTGGATGATGAGCGGCTTGTAGACGTTCAGCTCGAAGTGCCCCGAAGCGCCGCCGATGTTGAGCGCGACGTCATTGCCGAACACCTGCGCGCAGAGCATGGCGATCGCCTCGGCCTGCGTCGGGTTGACCTTGCCGGGCATGATCGAGCTGCCGGGCTCGTTCTCCGGCAGCGAGAGCTCGCCGATGCCCGAGCGCGGCCCCGAGGCGAGCAGCCGGATGTCGTTGGCGATCTTGGTGAGCGCCGCGGCGAGCGTCTTCAACGCGCCGTGCGCGAACACGAGCGCCTCGTGGCCGGCGAGCGCGGCGAACTTGTTCGGCGCGGGCTCGAACGGCAGCCCCGCCATGCGCGCGATTTCGGCCGACGCGCGCGCGCTGAACTCGGCGTGCGTGTTGAGCCCGGTGCCGACCGCCGTGCCGCCGATGGCGAGGCGGTACAGGCCCGGCAGCGCGGCCTCGAGCGCTTGGCGCGATTGCTCGAGCTGCGCGACGTAGCCCGAGAACTCCTGCCCGAGCGTGAGCGGCGTGGCGTCCTGCAGGTGGGTGCGGCCGATCTTCACGATGGACTTGAAGGCGTCGCGCTTGGCGGCCAGCGCGCCCGCGAGCCGGTCCAGCGCCGGAATGAGCTCCGAGCGCAGCGCGCGCGCGGCCGCGACGTGCATCGCCGTCGGAAAGACGTCGTTCGACGACTGGCCCATGTTGACGTCGTCGTTGGGGTGCAACAGGCGCTTCGGGCCGCGCTCGCCGCCGAGAATCTCGGAGGCACGGTTGGCGAGCACCTCGTTGACGTTCATGTTGGACTGCGTGCCCGAGCCGGTCTGCCAGACCGAGAGCGGAAAGTCCTCGTCGTGCCGGCCGGCGAGCACCTCGTCGGCGGCGCGCGCGATCGCCTCGGCCTTCCTGGCGTCGAGCAGCCCGAGCGAGGCGTTCACGCGCGCGGCCGAGCGCTTGACGAGCGCGAGCGCGTGCACCACGGCGAGCGGCATGCGCTCGGTCGAGATTCTGAAGAAGCGCCGGCTGCGCTCGGTCTGAGCGCCCCAGAGGCGCTCTGCCGGGACGTCGATGGCGCCGAAGGAGTCCTTCTCGCTGCGCGTGCCGCTCATGGCGCGGCCATCTTACCGCGCTAGGGCAGGTCGAACAGCAGCACCTCGGCGCCCTCGCCCTGCTCCAGTGCCGCCTCGGCGACGCCGGTCATCTTGAGCGCGTCGCCCGCAGCGAGCGGCGTGCCGTTGGCCTTGAGCCTGCCGCGGACCAGGTGAAGGTAGGCGCGGCGGCCGGGCGCAATCGGCAGCGCCGCGCGCTCGGCGCCATCCAACAGCCCGGCGTAGACGCGCGCGTCCTGGTGGATCGTGACCGAGCCCTCCGCGCCGTCGGGCGAGGCGACCAGGAGCAGCCGTCCGCGCTTGGAGGCCGCATCGAAATGCTTCTGCTCGTAGCCCGGGGCGATGCCGCGCACGCTCGGCTCGATCCAGATCTGCAGGAAGTGCGTGACGCCGGTGCGGTCGTGATTCATCTCGCTGTGCTGCACGCCGCGGCCGGCACTCATGCGCTGCACGTCGCCCGGCACGATCGACGAGCCGTTGCCCATCGAGTCGCGGTGCCCGAGCGCGCCCTCGAGCACATAGCTGATGATCTCCATGTCGCGGTGCCCGTGCGTGCCGAAGCCGGTGCCCGGCTGGATGCGGTCCTCGTTGATCACGCGCAAGGGACCGAAACCCATGTGCGCCGGATCGTAGTAGTCGGCGAACGAGAACGAATGCCAGGAATCGAGCCAGCCGTGCTGCGCGTGGCCGCGCTCGGCCGCGCGCCGCAGTTCGATCATCGCGCGCGGCCTATTGTCGATCCTGCTGCTGCGCGGCGATTTCGCCAGACGCGGCGCTCTGCGCCGCGATCTCCTGGTGCACCTTCGCCATGTCGAGCGCCCTGGCTTGCGAGAGCACCTGTTCCAGCGCCTGGCCCGGCAGCGCTCCCGCCTGCTGGAACAGCAGCACCTTCTCGCGGAACACCATCAGCGTGGGGATCGAGCGGATGTTGAACGCCGCGGCGAGCTCCTGCTGCTCGTCGGAGTTGATCTTGCCGAACACCACGTCCGGGTGCGCCTCGGAGGCCTTCTCGAACACCGGCGCGAAGCCGCGGCAGGGCCCGCACCAGGGCGCCCAGAAATCCACGATGACGATCGGGTTGCTGTCCACCGTCTGCTCGAAGTTCTCCTTGTTCAGCTCGACCGTCGCCATCGCCGCGTCCTGGATTGGGAAAGTGCCAGTGTATATTGGGCCGCAACCCGGGTCTTCAATCGCGCATGCGCACCGTCGGCCGTTTCGCGCCCTCGCCCACCGGCCCGCTACATTTCGGCTCGCTCGTCGCCGCGCTCGCGAGCTGGCTCGACGCGAGACGGGCGGACGGCCGCTGGCTCCTGCGCATCGAAGACCTCGATCCGCCCAGGGTCATGCCGGGCGCCGAGAGCGAGATCCTGCGCCAGCTCGAGGCGCTCGGACTCTCCTGGGACGGGCCGGTCCTGCGCCAGAGCGAGCGGCTCGACGCTTACGCAGGCGCGTTGCGGCGCCTCGAGGCGCACTGCTATGCCTGCGCCTGCACGCGCAAGGAACTCGAGGACTCGGCGCTCGCGCTCGACGGCTCGCGCATCTATCCCGGCACCTGCCGCGGCGGCCCCGCCCCCGGCAAGACGGCCCGGGCGATTCGCGTACGCACGAGCCGCGACGCGATTCGCTTCGCCGACCGCGTACAGGGCGAGATCGCGCAGAGCGTGGAAGCCGAAGTGGGGGATTTCATCTTGCGCCGCTCGGACGGCGTCTACGCTTACCAGCTCGCGGTGGTGGTGGACGACGACGCGCAGGGCGTGACCGACGTGGTGCGCGGAGCCGACCTGCTCGATTCGACGGCCCGCCAGATCCACCTGCAGCGTCTGCTGGGCGCGGCCACGCCGCGCTACCTGCACGTGCCGGTGGCGACCAACGCCGCGGGCGAGAAGCTCTCCAAGCAGACCGGTGCCGGCGCGGCCGGCACGGGCGACCTGCGGCGCGCGCTGCTCTTTCTCGGCCAGAGCGTGCCGATGGATCTGACGCCGCGCGAAGCGCTCGGCTGGGCGCTGCGGCACTGGGATGCCGGCCGCATCCCCCGCGCGCGCGCCGTGCCGGTCATTTCCTAGGCGCAACCACCGTCGACAGCGATCCCAGCACGCAGGCGAGCGCAGCGTACTCCTGCCAGCCGGGATGCTCGCCGAGGAACAGCATGCCGCTGAACACCCCAACCACCGGGATCACCAGCATCGACAGCGAGAACACCGTCACCGAGACGCTCGTCGCGATCTTGATCCAGGCCCAGTGCGCCCACGCGAAGGCGAGCAGCACGTTGTACGACACGGCCAGAGCGGAGACCGGTCGCAGCTGCGCGAGCCTGCCGAAATCCTCGAACAGCAGCGCACCCAGATAGATCGGCACGCCCCCGATCAGCATCAGCCAGGCCGTGAAGCCGGCCACCGGCGCGCGCACCGGGTACTTCTTCTGCAGGATCGTGCCGATCGCCCACGTGCAGGCCGCGCACAGCACCAGCAACGCGCCGAGCGGCGCGCCCTGGAGGCGATGGAACTCGTCCCAGACCAGCAGCGCCATGCCGCCCATGCCGAGGGCCAGGCCCAGCAGCTTGCGGCCGGTCAGGCGTTCGCCGAGCAGCAGCACCGAGAGCGGGATCGACCACGCGGGCATGGTGTAGGCGAGGATCGCGGCGCGGCCCGAAGGGAGCATCGACAACCCGAACACCACCAGCAGGTTCCAGCAGGTGATGTTGAAGAAGGCGATCAGCGCCAGGCGCGGCCACTGGTCGCGGGGGATGGCGAGCGGCTGGCCGCTCGCGCGCAGAAACGCGAACAGCACGCCCGAGCCCAGCCCCAGGCACAGCGTGCGGAAGGTAAAGGGCGTGACCTCCGTGATTGCCACTTTCATGGCCGTCCAGTTGAAGCCCCAGACGAGCGTCAGGCCTGCCAGCACCCACCAGAGGCGGGCCGGAAGGTGCTCCTGTGCAGGATTCTGCATAAGTGAGCCAGTCCTAACTATCGTCTTAGTCCGCGCCGATTAAAACAGGTTGTGCAATACATCAGATAGATATGGTGCACTGCACAAAGTGCTTGACAGAAAGGCGGTTTGGCGTAGAATTCGTTTTGCTGCGGCGCACAAAGCGCCCGAACAGATACCTCAACCGACATCCAAGGAGATCCAAATGTACGTGACCCCCGAGCAACTCCAAGCTACCGCCAAGGCCAACGTCGACGCGCTGCTCTCCCTCGCGACCACGCAGTTCGCCGCGATCGAGAAGCTCGCGAGCCTGAACGCGAACGCCGTCAAGGCCGCGTTCGAAGACTCCGTCGCCAACGCGCGCGCGCTCGCCGGCGCCAAGGACGTGCAGGAGCTTATCAGCCTGCAAAGCACCTTCGCCCAGCCGGCCGTCGAGAAGGCGATCGCCTATTCGAAGAGCGTGTACGAAGTGGCGACCCAGACCAACACCGAGTTCACCAAGGCGACCGAGCGCCGCGTGTCCGAGTGGAACGAGAACTTCGTGACGCTGCTGGACAAGGCCGCGAAAAACGCCCCGGCGGGCTCCGACGTCGCCGTGAGCGCGGTCAAGCAGATGATCGCCGCCGCCAACTCGGCGTACGACAACTTCAACAAGGTCGCGAAGCAGGCGACCGAGATCGCGGAAGCGAACGTCGCCGCCGCGTCCGAGACGGTCAAGGGCCTCGCGAAGGGCAAGAAAGCCGCCTAAGCTGTCCAAGGTCGTTTCCGAAAGCCCCGCTCCGGCGGGGCTTTTTCATTTGCAGCTGCCGCCCAGGCGCTGCACGCCCTGGCGCAGGTGCTCCAGGGCAGGCCCGACCTCGGCCGGCGCGCCGCGCACGCCGAGCTCGATGTGGCGGCGCGAGCCGCCCTCGCCCATGCTGGGCAGGCTGAAGGCCTTCAATCCCCGGTACCGGGCGTTCACCTCCTCCATGAGCGGCGCGATCGTGGATTCCGGCAACTCGTAGACGAGCACCGAGGCTTCGGCCCAGCGGTCGCGGTCGAACAGATGCCGGTACCGCGTGTCGAGCACCCATTCCAGCATCGGCCAGGCCATCTGCGGAAAGCCGGGCACGAACCAGTGCTCCCGCAGCGCGAAGCCGGGAATGCGGTTGAAGGGATTGGGAATGATCTCGGCACCCGCCGGAAATTCGCCCATCCTGAGACGCTGCGGCGTGGTCTCGGCGCCGAATCGGCCGCGGATCTCGCGTTCGGCCTCCGGGTGCAGCGCGAGCTCGAGGCCGAGGGCCGCCGCCGCGCACTGCCGCGTGTGGTCATCGGGCGTGGCGCCGATGCCGCCGAAGGAGAACACGACGTCGCCCGAAGCGAACGTGCGCTCCAGCGCCGCCGTCAGCCGCTCGGGGTCGTCGCCGTGGTACTCGCACCAGGCGAGCCGCAGGCCGCGGCTCGCCAGTGCCTGGATGATGAAGCCGAAGTGCTTGTCCTGGCGCTTTCCGACCAGGATCTCGTCACCGATCACCACCGCCCCGAATGCCATCCCGGCATTCTAAAGGCCGCTCACGCCGCCTTCTTCGCCCATTTCTCGAGCTCTTCCAGGCCGCCGATGCGCTGGCCATTGACGAATACCTGGGGCACGGTGCCGGCGCCGGTGATCGCGCCGACGATGCGGCTGCGGCTCTTGTGCGGCAGCGCGATCTCGGCGTAGTCGTAGCCGAGCTCCTTCAGCAGCTTCTTCGCGCGCAGGCAATAGCCGCAGCCCTCGCGCGTGAGGATCGCCACCTGGTCGGGCTTCTTCGCCTGCGGCGCCACGTAGGCGAGCATGGTATCGGCATCCGAGACTTCGAAGGGGTCGCCCGGCTTCTGCGGCTCGACGAACAGCTTCTCGACCACGCCGTCCCGGACCAGCATCGAGTAGCGCCAGGAGCGCTTGCCGAAGCCCAGCTCGGACTTGTCCACGAGCAGGCCCATGCCGGCGGTGAACTCGCCGTTGCCGTCGGGCAGCATCTGCACGTTCTCGCACTCCTGGTCGGCCGCCCACTCGTTCATCACGAAGGCGTCGTTGACGGAAATGCAGACGATCGCATCGATGCCGTGGGCGAAGAACGCCGGCGCGAGCTCGTTGTAGCGCGGCAGGTGCGTCGAGGAGCAGGTCGGCGTGAACGCGCCGGGCAGCGAGAACGCGACGACGCTCCTGCCCTTGAAGATCTCGTCGCTGGTGAGGTTCTTCCAGTCGCCGCCGCTGCGCGTGCGGAACGCGACCTGCGGGATTTTCTGGCCTGCACGGATGGGGTTCATGCTGTCCTTTTCATTGGCTGAAACGATATATGCGTCCAATGTAGCGGCGCATCTTCCTCTATTCCAATACTTTGTCGCCATGCTTACAATAGTTCATTCCTATGACTTTGACCGAGCTCAAATACGTGGTGGCCGTCGCGGAGACGCGCCATTTCGGCCGCGCGGCCGAGCGCTGCTTCGTCTCGCAGCCGAGTTTGTCCGCCTCCGTGAAGAACCTGGAGGAGGAGCTCGGCGTGACGCTGTTCGAGCGCGGCAAGCGCGGCGTGTTCCTCACCGAGGCGGGCGAGCAGATCGTCGCCCAGGCGCGCCGCGCGCTCGAGGAGGCCGAGCGCGTGAAGAGCGTGGCGCGCCAGGGGCGAGACCCGCTGCAGGGCGTGCTGCGCCTGGGCATCATCCACACGGTCGCACCCTACCTGCTGCCGCAGCTGGTGGCCGCGCTGCGGCGCTCGGCCCCGGGCATGCCGCTCGACGTCGAGGAGAACACCACGTCGAATCTCGACCGCATGCTCAAGGCGGGCGAGCTGGACGCCGTGATCCTCGCGCTGCCCTATGGCGGCTCCGGCATCGAGACGCAGGCGCTCTATGAAGAGAGATTTCGCGTCGCCGCACCGGCCGGGCATCCGCTCGCGCGGAAGAAATCGGTCGCCGTCGAGGAGCTCGACGCGGGCGAGCTGCTGCTGCTGCCGGTGGGCCACTGCTTCCGCGACCAGGTGCTTGACGCCTGTCGCGAGTTCTCGCGCCCGCCCGAGCCCGGCCGGCAGGGCAACTCGCTCGAGACGCTGCGCAGCATGGTGGCCTCGGGCCTGGGCGTGACGGTGCTGCCCGCGACCGCGCTCACCACGCGCTACGCGAATCCGCTCGTGAAGGCGGTGCCCTTCAGCGAGCCCTGCCCGGTGCGGCGCATCGTGCTCGCCTCGCGCCGCGGCTTCCATCGACCGGCGGCGCTCGCGGCGGTCGCCGAGGCCGTGCGCGGCCTGGACCTGCCGGTTCTCCGCAGCTAGGCGCTAGCGCCGCAGGACTTCGCCTTCGATCGGCGCCTGGCGAAGCGCCTGCAGCTCGCCGAGCAGGAGATGGATGAACGCGAGCCCGAAGAGCGCCGGTAGCACGAGGTTGACCAGCGGCACATAGGACAGCAGCGCGAACAGCGTCCCCAGCAGGTAGAGCGTGCCGCGCCGCGCCGAGAAGACGAGGCGCATCTCCTCGCGCGTCGCGTGCTCCGCGAGCGCGTCGTAGCGCAGCACCTGCTGGTTGAGCCATCCCATGATCGCCACCGGGATCAGCGGCCACAGCGGGGGCACCAGCCAGAACGGGATCGACAGCAGCGCGAGCAGCACGAGCCCCGCGAGCGCGACGACGCCGTTCCAGACGCTGCCGGCAAGCCCGCCGCGCTGCCGGCGCGCGAGCTGCGGAAAGCGACGCGTCGCGACGTGCTCGACCATCGCCTGCATGCCGAAGATGCTGAGGATCAGCAGCGCCGTGAGGAACACGGCCGGCACGAAGAGCAGCGCCATCAGCACGTGGGCGAGGATCAGCAGGTAGTCGCCGCCCTCGAAGCGCACGAAGAACGCGCCGGACTCGGCCCAGCGCTGCAGGTGCGCCGCGAGCCATAGCGCCGTGCGGCCCCAGAGCGCGAGCGCGGCGACGCCCCAGAGGAGGACCGACAGCAGCATCGGCCAGACCATCAGCCAGAGGATGCGCGGATGGAACAGGTTGACGACGGCGTAGAGCAGGGACGAGAAGACCGAGCTCATTTGCGCATACTGTGCCACAGCTTGGCGAGGCGCTTGGCCGACACCGGCACGGGCGTCCGGAGCTCCTGCGCGAACAGCGACACGCGCAGTTCCTCGAGCAGCCAGCCGAACTGCTCGAGTTCCGCGGTCACCGCTCCGCCCAGTTTCAGGCGCGACGCGATCTCGCGGCGATAGCCCTGCTCCAGCGGCGCGAGCTCGGCCA
>DATIYN010000183.1:0-2843 GCA_035517595.1 Burkholderiales bacterium | reverse complement strand
CTGCTGCTCGTGCCCGCAGCGCGCATCGTGAACTCGCTCTCCGGCCCCGTCTCGACCCCGCGCAGCGAGGCGGGCATCGTCGTGACCGAGCGCGGCGCAGCGGACCTGCGCGGCTGCACGCTGGGAGAGCGCGAGCGGCGCATGCGGGCCGTTTCGGCCCTGTGAGCCCGCGCCGCTAGCGATAGTCCCTGAGCGCGGGCACCATCCAGAACGGCATCGACGCCAGCGCGATCGAGCACAGCGAGAACCCCAGCCCGGCGGCATAGCCGCCCGTGAGATCGTGCAGCACGCCGCCCACCAGCGAGCCGAGCGCGGCGCCGAGCGAATTCGAGGAGAACACCGTGCCGTAGATCGTCGCGACGCGCGGCCCCGCGAAATGCCGCGTGCAGATGGACGAGATGATTGGGCCGCGCACGCCCAGCGAGGCGCCGAACACGAGCACGAACGCGACCAGCAGCGCCGTCGACGGGTAAGCCAGCATCGCGAGCAGCAGCAGCATGCCCGTGACGGTGCCCGCGAAGCTCACGCTCACGACCGGGCGCGAGCCGAAGCGCTCGGTCAGGAAGCCGCTGCCCATCACGCTGCCCGCGGAGAGCATGCCGCAGATGCCGAACGCGGTCGCCGCGGCGAGCGGCGAGAAGCCCGCGTCGACGAGGAAGGCGACCAGCTGCACGAAGATCGCGAACATGCCCAGCGCCGTGAAGAAGAACGCCTGCACCATGCCCCAGTAGATGCGCGTGCCGAGCGCCTTGCGCAGCGTCCAGGCGTCGGCGCCGGCCGGCAGCTGGTTCGCGCGCTCGGGCGCCCGCCCCGCGGCGAAACGGCGCCAGGGCACCGCGAGGAGCACCAGCGGCGCGAGCGCGAGCAGCAGCAGGCCGAGCGACTGGTAGGCGCTGCGCCAGCCGTGGCGGTCGACGAGCGCCTGCGCGACCGGCACGAAGACGATGATGCCGACGCCCGTCCCCGAGAACACGATGCCGATTGCGCGCGACAGGCGCGCGTGGAACCAGCGCGACAGCATCGCCGAGGCGGGCACCATCCCCATCATCGCCACGCCCACGCCGACGGCGCCGCCGATGAGCAGGTAGAACTGCCAGAGCCGGTCGAGCCCGCTCGCGGCGAAGTACGCGGCGCCGATGCCGGCGATCCCCGCGCCGTAGACCAGGCGCGGCCCGGCGCGGTCGAACAGCAGCCCGATCAGCGGCGCGGCGAAGCCGCTCACGAGCAGGAACACCGAGTAGACGCTGGTCAGCTGCGAGCGCGACCAGCCGTACTCGCGCTCGATCGGCAGCAGGAACACCGCGTAGGCGTCGCCCAGGCCGCGGCCGAGCATGTTGAGCACGAAGCAGATGGCGAGCACCGCGACCGCGGTGCGCTCGGCGCCGCCCTTCAAGAGCCCTTCTGCTCCAGGCCGAACACCTGCCGCAGGTAGGCCAGGTAGCCCGGGTCCTTGCTGATCGTCTTGCCGGCGACGTCCGAGACCTTGGCCACCGGCTGGCCGTTGCACTCGGTCATCTTGATGACGATGTTGATCGGCTCGTAGCCGAGGTCGTTGGTCAGGTTGGTGCCGATGCCGAACGAGGTGAGCGCGCGGCCCTGGAAGCGGCGCGCGATGTCGATCGCCACGGGCACCGTGAGCTGGTCGGAGAAGATCAGCGTCTTGGTGCGCGGGTCGACGCGGTTCTTGCGGTAGTGCTCGATGAGCCGCTCGCCCCAGGCGAGCGGGTCGCCCGAATCGTGGCGCGCGCCGTCGAACAGCTTGCAGAAGTACATGTCGAAGTCGCGCAGGAAGGCGTCGGTGCCGTAGGTGTCCGAGACGGCGATGCCGAGGTCGCCGCGGTACTCCTTGGCCCAGACGTCGAAGGCGAAGATCTGCGAGTCGCGCAGCCGCGGCCCGAGCGACTGGCAGGCCTGCATGTACTCGTGCGCCATGGTGCCGAGCGGCGTCACGCCGTGCTTCATCGCCAGCCAGACGTTGGAGGTGCCCGCGAAGCGGTCCGGGATGTCGCGCTTGAAGGTGGCGATCACCTCGTCGTGCCAGGTGCGCGAGAAGCGCCGGCGCGTGCCGTAGTCCGAGATGCGGAAGACGAAGCCGGGATCGAGCGCGCGCACCTGCGCGATCTTGGCCTGCAGGCGCGCGCGGCCCTGCGCGAGGTCCGGCCTGGGCTGCGTGCGCCGGAAATAGACCTCGGAGACGATTGCGAGCACCGGGATCTCGTACAGGATGGTGTGCAGCCAGGGCCCGCGGATCGCGATCTCGAGCCCCGGCTCCCCGGCGATGCGCCGCACGCGGATGTACTTCTCGTTGAACTGGAACAGGCCGAGGAAATCGACGAAGTCCGACTTCATGAAGCGCAGGCCGCGCAGGTAGGCGAGCTCGTCCTCGCGGAAGCGCAGCGCGCGCAGGTCGGCGATCGCCTCGGCGATCGCCTCGGCGTGCGACCCGAGGTCCACGCCCGGCGTGCGGCAGCGGAAGAGGTATTCGACCTGCGCGCCCGGGAAGTGATGCAGCACCACCTGCATCATCGTGAACTTGTACAGGTCGGTGTCGAGCGGCGACTCGATGAGCATGCGCCGATTCTAACCGCTGCCCGTGCCGGCGGGACCGAGCGTCCTTGATTCCATTTGCCTTTTTCCCGCGGCTACTGTATATGCTTCCACTGGGCTTAATCACAGTGCGGGAGCAGGCATGTCCGAACCGCTGACCGAACGCCAGACCGAGATCCTGCGGCTCATCAAGGAGCTCACCGAAGTCTCGGGCTTCCCGCCGACGCGCGCCGAGATCGCCGAGCGCATGGGCTTTCGCTCGGTGAACGCCGCCGAGCAGCACCTGCGCGCCCTGG
>DATIYN010000182.1:0-16044 GCA_035517595.1 Burkholderiales bacterium | reverse complement strand
CGCCGAACGGCTTCCTGCACGCTGCGACCGTGGTCGCGCTCGCGGACACCTCCTGCGGCTACGCCTGCGCGGCCAACCTGCCGCAGGGCGCGAGCGGCTTCACCACGCTCGAGCTGAAGACCAACTTCCTCGGCACGGCGCGGGAAGGCGCGCTGTTCTGCCGCGCGACGCCGGCCCACCTCGGTCGCACGACGCAGGTCTGGGACGCGGTCGTGACGATCGAGGGCACGGATCGCAGGATCGCCTTGTTCCGGTGCACGCAGATGGTGCTGTGGCCCAAGGCAGGGCCCTGAAGCGCGCGTCCCGCCCTCAGACGATCTTGACCGCGACCGCGGAAGCGCCCGAAGCGAAGCCGAGGTACTGGTAGCGCAGGCCGGTTTCGCGGATGAATTCCTGGAACGCGCGGAACTCGTGCTGCTCCCAGCCGGGATAGTTGAAGTACTCGTCGAACACGATGACCGTGCCCGGCACGATGCGCACGCGCAGCGACTTGAGGATCGTCACCGTCGAGCTGTAGAGGTCCGCGTCCGCGTGCACAAAGCGCGCGGGCCCGGCATGCGCGGCGAGAAAGCCGGGCAGCGTCTGCTCGAACCAGCCCGGCACGAGCGCGACGTTGCTTTCCTCGAAGCGCGGTGGCGCGCCTTCCAGCGAGAACCGTCCCTTGCGCTGGAAGTGCGTCCAGTCCTCGGGCAGGCCCTGGAAGGAGTCGAAGCCGTAAACCGTCTGCGCGACGCGCGCGGCGATCAGGCGCAGGCTCTTGCCCTGGTAGACGCCGAATTCCATGACCAGGCCCTCGACGCTGCACTGCCGGAGCGCGAACTCGAGCAGCGCGTCGGACTGCTTCAGGTTCTGCGCCAGGCGCATGTTCGTCGAGAGGTATTCGGCGGAGCTCGCCGCGGCCTGCAGGCGCGCCGCGAGCGCGACGTCCACCGGGAAGCCGCGCCCGGCCTCGCCTCCCGCGAAGGCCCGCAGCGCGGCCTCCGTCTGCTCCCTGACGAGCGCCGGCAGGCGCTGCTCGAGCAGCGCGTCGATGCCGAAAATCCGGCTGACGGCGCTGCGATACATCCGCCCGAGGAGCGATCCGAGCATGGCGCATGATACTGGACAAGCCCTCGGCGATCGTGCTTGAATGCCTCCATGCACCGCAGGTTCTTCGGCTATTTCTTCACCTTCCCGCGCCCTCTGGCGGAGGGGAACGGCTAGCCGCGCAGCCCGCGACCACCGACGAACCGCCAGAGCAGAGATGCCTGGCGGTTTTTTTTTGGGACTCCCCATGACCCTGCCCATCGACGACCGAACCTCGCTGACCGACGACGAGCGCATCGAGAACATCGTGCCGCTGCCGCCGCCCGAGCACCTGATCCGCTTCTTCCCGATCCAGGGCACGCCCGTGGAGCGCCTGGTGGCAGACACGCGCAAGCGCGTGCGCGAGATCGTGCGCGGCAAATCCGACCGCCTGCTGATGGTGATCGGGCCGTGCTCGATCCACGATCCCGCCGCCGCCGTCGCCTATGCGGAAAAGCTCCTGGTCGAAAGGAAGAAGCACGAGAGCGAGCTGGAAGTCGTGATGCGCGTGTACTTCGAGAAGCCGCGCACCACGGTGGGCTGGAAGGGCCTGATCAACGACCCGTACCTGAACGGCAGCTTCCGCATCAACGAGGGACTGCGCATCGCGCGCGACCTGCTGGTGCGCATCAACCGGCTCGGGATGCCGGCGGGCTGCGAATTCCTCGACGTGATCTCGCCGCAGTACATCGGCGACCTCGTCTCCTGGGGGGCGATCGGCGCGCGCACCACGGAGTCCCAGGTGCATCGCGAGCTCGCCTCGGGACTGTCGGCGCCGGTCGGCTTCAAGAACGGCACCGACGGCAACGTGCGCATCGCGGTGGATGCGATCCTCGCCGCGCGCCAGAAGCACCACTTCCTGTCGGTGCACAAGAGCGGCCAGGTGTCGATCGTCGAGACGCGCGGCAACGAGGACTGCCACGTGATCCTGCGCGGTGGCAAGGCGCCGAACTACGACGCGGCGAGCGTCGCCGCCGCCTGCGCCGAGCTGGAGAAGTCCAGGCTCGAGTGCCGCGTCATGATCGACTTCTCGCACGCCAACTCGGAAAAGAATTTCAAGCGCCAGCTCGACGTCGCGCGCGAGGTGGGCGCACAAGTCGCCGCGGGCTCGCGCTGCATCGTCGGCGCGATGGCCGAGTCGCACCTCGTCGAGGGCAAGCAGGACCTCGCGCCCGGAAGATCGCTCGTCTTCGGCCAGAGCATCACCGATCCCTGCCTGGGCTGGGACGACTCGACCGGGCTGCTCGGCGTGCTCGCCGACGCCGTGAAGGCGCGCCGAAGGAAGGCCCGGCGCTGAGCTTCGCGTTCGCGCACTCTCCCGAGGTGCTCGCGCTCGCGGCGCTCGTCGTCGCGTTCGCCTACACGGCATTCGGGCTGACGGGATTCGGCTCGACGGTGATCGCGCTGCCGCTGCTCGCGCACTTCTTCGCGCTCAAGTTCGCGGTGCCGCTGCTGATGCTGCTGGACCTGACGGCGTTCCTTGCCTTCGGCTCGGGCGTGCGCCGGCAGGCGCGCTACCGCGAAATCGGCTGGCTGCTGCCGTTCATCCTCGCCGGCATGGCGGCCGGACTGACGCTCCTCATCGAGGCCGACGAGCGCGTGCTGCTCGCCGCGCTGGGACTGTTCCTGATCGCGTACGCGCTGTACGGGTTGTCGAGGCGCGGCTCGCCGCCGCCGCTGTCGCGCGCCTGGGGCGCGCCGATCGGCCTCGCCGGCGGCGCCTTCTCGGCCCTGTTCGGCACGGGCGGCGTGCTGTTTGCCCTCTACAACGCGGGCCGCATCGCCGACAAGAGGGCGCTGCGCGCGACCAACGCGGCGATGGTCATGCTGTCGTCGCTGCTGCGCGTGATCCTGTTCGGCGCGACGGGCCTGCTCACGCAGGCGGGCCTCGCCGCAACCGCGCTCGCGCTCGCGCCGGCGATGCTCGCCGGCGCCTGGATCGGCACCCGGCTGCACGCCTCGGTGCCCGCGGCCGCGGTGGTGAAAGCGGTGTACGCTCTGCTCGTGATCGCCGGCCTGACGCTCCTCGCGCGCTCGCTTTGACCGGGACCCGTATTCGCCAGTGGCTGCTCGTCGCGCTCGGCGCGACGCTGCTGTTCCGGCTCTGGTTCTCCGCTTTCCTGCCGGTGACCGCCGACGAGGCGTACTTCATCCTCTGGGGCCGCGCGCCCGCGCTCGGCTACTACGACCATCCGCCGATGGTGGGCTGGATGCTCGCGCCGCTCGCGGCGCTCTCCGGCGCGTCCTGGCTGCTGCGGCTGCCCGCGCTGCTCGTGCCGCCGGCCACGGCGCTGATGGCGCATGCGGCGCTCAGGCGCTGGTTCGGGCGCGACGCGCAGACCGCGGACCTCGCCGCGCTTGCGGTGCTGCTGCTGCCCGTGAACGTCTGGAACGTGCTCGTCACCACCGACACGCCGCTCGTGCTCTTCTCGGTCGCCTCCACGCTCGTGTTCGCGCGCGCGGCGCAGAGGGATTCGACGGCGCTGTTCTTCGCCGCGGGCGTGCTGCTCGGCCTCGCCTTCCTGTCCAAGTACCTCGCGGTGCTGCTCGGCCTCGCGTTCCTCGCCTGGGCGCTGCTCGCGCGCCGGCCGAAGGCGTTCCTGCTCGTCGTGCTGGGCGGGCTGCCGTTCGGCCTGCTCAACCTGTACTGGAACTACGAGGCCTGCTGGTGCAACGTCATGTTCAACGCGCTCAACCGGCACGCCGAGGGCGACCGGGGCTTCTCGCTCGCGAAGCCGGCGCTCTTCGCCGCCGCGCTCGCCTACGCCGGCGCGCCGCTGTTCTGGTTCGCCTGGCGCGGCCGGCGGCGGCTCGCCGAGGCCTGGCAGCGCCCGGAGGAGCGCGCGCTGCTGCTCGCCTGGGCGGTGCCGCTGGCGGTGTTCGCGCTGCTCGCGCCCGTCAAGCACATCGGCCTGCACTGGCTGCTGTCGTTCCTGCCGGCGCTCGTCGTGAGCGTCGCGATCGCGCTCGAGCCGCCGGCGCTCGCCGCGAGCGTGCGTTTCTTCGCGCTGCTCGCGGTGCTGCACATGGTGACGATCGCGGTGATCGGCGCGCTGCCGCTGGAGACCTGGAAGGGAACGTGGGTCTATCCGCGACTCGTCTTCCCGGGACGCATCGCCGAGCTGCGCGCGGCGGCCGCGCCGGACCTGCGCGGCCGCGTGCTCGCGACCGACAGCTACGCCTCGGCGGCGCTGCTCGAATTCCACCTGCGCCAGCCCGTGGCGGTGTTCGGCCGCGGCACCTCGCACGCGCGCCAGGACGACCTCGACACCGACTGGCGCGCGCTCGCGGGACGCGACATCGTCATCCTGCGCCGCCAGCCGCCCGATGCCGGCGAATACGATCCGTACTTCCGCACGGTCGAGGCGAAGACCCTCGTGCTCGGCGGCGCCAGCCTGCAGATGTACATCGGCACGGGCTTCGACTACGGCGCCTATCGCGCGCGCGTGCTCGCGGACGTTCGCGACCGCTACTACCGGATTCCGCCGGCGCTGCCGATCGGCCGCTGCTATTTCCTCGAGCGCTACTTCCCGGGATGAGCCGCCTCGCCGCGCTGCTGGAGCTCATGCGCCCGCGGCAATGGGTGAAGAACGGCTTCGTGCTGATCGGCCTGGTCTTCGGCCACGCCTGGCGCGAGCGCGCGCTCGTCGAGGCCGCGCTCGCGGCGACCGGCGCCTTCTGCCTCGCTTCGAGCGCGGTCTACGCGTTCAACGACGCGCGCGACGCGGCGCAGGACCGCGGCCATCCCGACAAGCGCGGGCGGCCGGTCGCGCGCGGTGCGGTCTCCGCCGGCGACGCCGGGATCCTTTCGGTCGTGCTGGGCGTCGCAGCGCTCGCGCTCGCCCTGCTGGCGAGCCCGGCGGCGGCCGCCATCATCGCGGCCTACCTCGGCATCAGCTACACCTACTCGCTCGGGCTGAAGCGCGTGCCCGTGCTGGACGTCGTCGTCATCGCCGCCGGATTCATGCTGCGCCTGCTCGCGGGCACGCTCGGCGTCGGCATCGCGCCGTCGGCCTGGCTGTTCGCCTGCGGCTTCCTGCTGACGCTGTTCCTCGGCTTCGCCAAGCGCCGCGCGGAGATCGCGCGCCTGGCCGAGGACGCGGGTCGGCATCGCGCCGTCCTCGAGCGCTACAGCCTTGCATTTCTCGATCGGGCGACCATCGCTTGCGCGCTCGGCATGAGCCTGGCGTACGCCGCCTACTCGCTGTCGAGCGAGACCGCGCGGCTGCACGGCACCGCCGGCCTGGCCTGGACGCTGCCCTGGGTCGTGCTCGGGACCGGCCGCTATCTCTACCGGCTGCACCGGCGGGGCGGAGGCGGCGATCCGACCGAGGAGCTGCTGCGCGATCCGCTGCTGGCCGTCGCGGTCGCGGGCTGGCTGGCGACCGCGCTCTGGCTCATCGGCTAGAATTCCCGGCCAGCCTTCCTCCACCGCCCATGGCCGAGCGCCCCGGATACCTCGCTCACCTCGAGCACCTCGGGGACGCGACCAAGTTTTCCCCGCAGATCCACGCGCTGATTCCGCGCTGCCACCTGCTGGAGAACTTCTCGCCCGCCGAGATCCGGCTGCTTGCGCACTTCATGAACGTCTACCACGCGCCGGCGGGGATCGAGATCATCCGCGAGGGCGAGGCCGGCGACTTCATGCTGATGCTGATCGAGGGCAAGGTCGAGGTGGTGAAGCGCGACCGCGCGAACATGCCGCAGGTGATCGCCGTGGTCGAGGCGGGCAAGACGCTCGGCGAGATGTCGATGATCGACGGCGAGGCGCGCTTCGCGACCTGCGCGTCGATCGAGCCGACCGTGCTGGCGGTTCTCGACCGCGAGAACCTCGCGCGCATCATCGTCGAGCAGCCGATGCTCGGCGCCAAGATCCTCATGCAGATGGTGCTCATGCTGTCGCAGCGCCTGCGCGCGACCAGCGGGCGGCTGCTGCAGATGCTGGACGAGCAGTCGCAGCGCGCGACGAAATCCCCGTAAGTTCCGGCGCCTCACCGCGACCGAGGACGCACTCATGCAGCGTTCCAGGCTCCTCGTCCTCGTCGCTCTCGCGGTCCTGATCGCCGCGTTCTTCGCGCTCGGCGGCCACGAGTACCTGCGCTTCGAGCACCTCAAGTCGCAGCTCGCGGCGGCGCAGTCCTACTACCGGTCGAATCGCTTCGAGGTCGTCGCCGGATATTTCGTCCTGTACGTGCTGGTCGCGGGACTGTCTCTTCCCGGCGCGGTTCCGATGACGCTCATCGGCGGCGCGATCTTCGGCGTGCACTGGGGAACGGTGCTCGTGTCGTTCGCCTCGTCGATCGGGGCGACGCTCGCGTTTCTCGCCTCGCGCTTCATCCTGCGGGACTGGGTGCAGCAGCGCTTTGACCGGCACCTGCGCGCCATCAACGATGGCATCGCGAAGGACGGTGGTTTCTACCTCTTCACGTTGCGGCTGATTCCGGCGATTCCGTTCTTTGCCATCAACCTGGCGATGGGCCTGACGCCGATCCGCGCCTGGCGCTTCTACTGGGTCAGCCAGCTCGGCATGCTGGCCGGGACGATCGTCTACGTCAACGCGGGCACGCAGCTTGCGGCGATCGAGTCGGCATCCGGCATTCTTTCTCCGGGTCTGATCGGCGCTTTCCTGCTGCTCGGCTTCTTCCCGCTGATCGCAAAGAGGATCCTCGATCTGGTGAAGGCGCGGCGTGTCTACGCGCGCTGGACCCGGCCGGCGCGCTTCGAGCGCAACCTGGTGGTGATCGGCGCGGGCTCCGCCGGCCTCGTCGCCGCCTACATCGCCGCGGCGGTGAGGGCGAAGGTGACGCTCGTGGAAAAGCACCGCATGGGCGGCGATTGCCTCTACACGGGCTGTGTTCCGTCGAAAGCGCTGTTGAAGACCGCAAAGGTGGTTTCACATATAAAGAATTCGAAGAGCTACGGACTCAAGCAGGCGTCCGTCGAATTTGACTTCGCCGAGGTCATGGAACGTGTGCAGCGGGTGATCCGCACCATCGAGCCGCACGACTCGGCCGAACGCTATGCGCAACTCGGTGTGGAGTGCCTGAAGGGAGAGGCGAGGATCGTCACGCCGTGGGAAGTCGAGATTGCGGCCGCGCAAGGCGAAACGCGACGCCTCACGACTCGCTCCATCGTCATTGCGGCCGGCGCGCGCCCCTTCGTGCCGCCGATTCCCGGGATCGAGCACATGGGCTGCCTCACCTCGGACACCGTCTGGGACCTGCGCGCGCTGCCCGCGCGGCTGCTCGTGCTCGGCGGCGGGCCGATCGGCTCGGAGCTCGCGCAGGCCTTCGCGCGCCTGGGCTCGAAGGTGACGCAGGTCGAGATGCTGCCGCGCCTCCTGCCGCGCGAGGACCCGGAAGTCTCCGAGCTCGTGCGCGCGCGGTTCGCCGCGGAAGGCATCGAGGTTCTCACCGGCCACCGGGCGAAGCGGTTCCTGCTCGAGGGCGGACGCAAGCTGCTGGTCTGCGAGCGCGGCGGCGAGGACGTCCGGGTCGAGTTCGACGCGCTGCTGTGCGCGGTCGGGCGCGTCGCCAACACGGCCGGCTACGGACTCGAAGAGCTCGGCATTCCGGTGACGAAGGCGCGCACCGTCGAGACCAACGAGTTCCTGCAGACGCCGTATCCGAACATCTACGCCTGCGGCGACGTCGCGGGACCCTACCAGTTCACGCACACAGCCTCGCACCAGGCCTGGTACGCGTCGGTCAACGCGCTGCTGGGCGGCCTGAAGCGGTTCCGCGCCGACTATTCGGTGATTCCCTGGGCGACCTTCACCGACCCGGAAGTGGCGCGCGTGGGCCTCTCGGAGACCGAGGCACGGGAGCAGGGCGTAGCCTTCGAGGCCTCGGTCTACGGCATCGACGATCTGGACCGCGCGATCGCCGACGAGGCCGCGCACGGCTTCGTCAAGGTGCTCACCGTGCCGGGCAAGGACCGCATTCTCGGCGCGACCATCGTCGGCGAGCATGCGGGCGAGCTCATCGCGGAGTACGTCGCGGCGATGCGGCACGGCATCGGCATGAACCGGATCCTCGGCACGATCCACATCTATCCGACGCTCGCCGAGGCCAACAAGTACGCCGCCGGCGTCTGGAAGAAGGCGCACGCGCCGCAGTGGGCGCTGCAGCTTGCCGAGCGCTTCCACGCCTGGCGGCGGGGCTGACTTCGGCTTGAGCGCCCGGCGGCTGTCGGTCATCGTGCCGGTGCTGGACGAGGCGGCCGGCATCGCGGCTCGCCTGGCGGCGCTCGCCCCGCTGCGCGCGCGCGGCCACGAGGTGATCGTGGTCGACGGCGGCAGCGAGGACGCGACGCTCGAGCTCGCCGCGCCGCACGCCGACCGCACGCTCGTGGCGCCGCGCGGGCGCGCGAGCCAGATGAACGCCGGCGCCGCGGCAGCCTCGGGCGACGTGCTGCTGTTCCTGCACGCGGACACGAGCCTGCCCGCGCGCGCCGACGCGCTTGTCCTGGCCGCGCTGGAATCGCGCGACTGGGGCCGCTTCGACGTGCGCATCGAGGGGCGATCCCCGCTGCTTCCCGTCATCGGCTTCTTCATGAACGCACGCTCGCGCCTGACGGGCATCGCCACGGGGGACCAGGCGATCTTCGTGCGGCGCGCCTGCTTCGGCGGTTTTCCCGAGATCGCGCTCATGGAGGACATCGCGTTCAGCAAGCAGATGCGGCGGCGATCGGCGCCCGCCTGCCTGCGCGAGCGCGCGGCGACCTCCGGGCGGCGCTGGGAGCGCGACGGCGTGCTGCGCACGGTGCTGCTCATGTGGCGGCTGCGCCTCGCTTTCTTCCTGGGCGCATCGCCGGACGAGCTCGCGCGGCGCTATGCCGGGCGCGGCTGAGCGCGCGCTGATCGTCTTCGCGCGCGCGCCGGCGCCCGGGCGCGTGAAGACACGCCTCGCGCCCCTGCTGGGCGCGCGGGGCGCGACGCGCCTGCACGCGCGGCTCGTCGAGCGCACGCTCGAAACCGCGGTCGCGGCGGGCTTCACCGACATCGAGCTGTGCTGCGCGCCGGACACCGGCGGGCGCTTCTTCGCTCGCATGCGCGCGCGCTTCAAGCTGCGCCTGCGCCGCCAGGGGCCCGGCAACCTGGGCGAGCGGATGTACCGCGCGCTGCGCCGGCGCCCGGGCGCGGTGCTGATCGGCAGCGACTGCCCGGCGCTGCGGCCCGCGGATCTGCGCGCTGCCGCGCGCGCGCTCGAAACGGGCGCCGACGCGGTGCTCGCGCCCGCGGAAGACGGCGGCTACGCGCTCATCGGCCTGCGCCGCGCCGAGCGCCGCGTGTTCGATGGCATAGGCTGGGGCGGCGCGGAGGTGCTCGCCCGGACGCGCGCGCGGCTGCGCAGCCTGGGCTGGCGCTGGCGGGAGCTGCGCACCGTCTGGGACGTCGATCGCCCGCAGGACGTGGCGCGCCTGGCGCGATCGAAACGCTTCGCGCCGCTGGTGGCGCGCCTGGCCGCGGCTAGACCGCGCCCGACTTTTTCAGCAGCGCGTAGACGCGCTCGGCCATCAGCCGGTAGCCGGCGGCGTTCGGGTGCACCTGGTCGGACTTGAGGCTGGAGTCGCGCAGGATCTTGCTGAGCACCTCGCCCTCGTAAGGGATGCGCAAGTCCTTCGCGATGCTGGCGTAGAAGTCCGGCGGGGAGAGCAGGAATCCGAATTCGGGCGTGCCGATGAGCAGCACGTCGATGCCGCGCGACTGCGCGAGCCGGACCATCGCGCGCACGTTCGCCTCGGCTTCCGATTTCGGCAGGCGGCGCAGGAAGTCGTTGCCGCCGTGGCACAGCAGCAGGAGCCGCGGCCGGACCTCGTCCAGCGTGGCGGGCAGGCGCGCGAGGCCCGCGGCGCTGACTTCGCCGGGCACGCCCTCGCGCACCACGCGCCGGCCCGTGAGCCGGGCCAGCTGCGCGGGATAGCTCTCGCTCTCGCTTGCGCCCGTGCCGTAGGTCAGGCTGTCGCCGAAGGCGAGCACCACTGCATCGGCGGGCAGCGCGGCCAGCTTGGCCTGCTGACCGCAGCCTGACGCGAGCAGCGCGAGCAGCGCGAGCAGCGCGCCGACTCCGGGCGCGAAAAGCGTTTTCAGCAGGCGCAACGCCATGCACGCCATGCTACACTCGCCCGCGCATTGGGCAGTCGCCCCGGGGCGCAACACTCCGGGACAGGGTTCGAGCTGGAGGAGACGAATGAAGATCAAGAATCCGAAGGATTTCTGGGCGGGGCTGATGTTCATCGGCTTCGGCCTGTTCTTCTTGGTGGTGGCGCTCGGCACGCCGGAGCTCATCGACAAGCTGTGGGGCGAGAAGCTGATTCCCGGCTACCAGATGGGAACCGCGGTGCGCATGGGGCCGGCCTACTTTCCCGTCATGCTGGGCGGGCTGCTCGCGGTCCTCGGGGCGATCGTCTTCATGCGCGCCTTCGCCTCGCACCTGAGCCCGGAGGAGACGGCGGTGCACCTGCCGTTCAACATCATCGATCTCGTCGTCGCGTTCTTCGTCTTCGTGGTGGCGGTGGAGCTCGCCAAGTACGTGAAGATCTCCAATGATTACGCGATGCTCGCCTCGGCGGCGGTGCTCTCCGTCCTCGCGATCCTGTTCCGTCCGGACGCCAAGGCGATCACGCTGATCCTCGCCTCGAGCCTCGCCTTCGCCTACCTGCTCAAGCCCCTCGGTCTGGTGTTCGCCTCCGCGGCGCTCATCTTCATCAGCGCCTTCGGCGGGCACGAGTTCAAGTGGAAGGAAGTCGCGATCCTCACCGTCGCGCTGGTGATTTTCTCGGTGGTGGTGTTCGTCAAGGGTCTCACGCTGCCCTTCCCGATCTGCCCCGACTTCATCGAACTCTGTCCGATCCGCTAGGGGCCCCCATGGAAGGCATCTTCCACAATCTCGGCATCGGCTTCGTAGAGGTCTTCAAGCTGCAGGACATCGCGCTCTGGGGCCACACGCTCTCGTACGTTCCCTTCAACATCATCATGTGCCTAATCGGCGTGTTCCTGGGCACGCTGATCGGCGTGCTGCCCGGAATCGGTCCGGTGGCGACCATCGCGATGCTTCTGCCCGTGACCTTCAACCTGTCGCCGGTCGCCGCGCTGATCATGCTCGCGGGCATCTACTACGGCGCGCAGTACGGGGGCTCGACGACCGCGATCCTCGTCAACCTGCCGGGCGAGTCCTCGTCGGTCGTGACTTGCCTGGATGGCTACCAGATGGCGCGCCAGGGCCGCGCGGGGCCGGCGCTCGCGACAGCGGCGCTGGGCTCGTTCTTCGCCGGCTGCGTGTCGACGCTGATCGTGGCGATGTTCGCGCCGCCGCTCGCCGAGGTGGCGCTGAAGTTCGGCCCGGCGGAGTATTTCTCGCTGATGGTGCTCGGCCTGGTGTCGGCGGTGGTGCTCGCCCACGGCTCGCTGATCAAGGCGATCGCGATGGTGATCCTCGGGCTGCTGCTCGGCCTGGTCGGCACCGACGTCAACTCGGGCGTGCTGCGGTTCGCCTTCGGCATCTCCGAGCTCGCCGACGGCATCGGCTTCGTCACCGTGGCGATGGGCATGTTCGGCATCTGCGAGATCATCGGCAACCTCGAGCAGAAGGAGCACCGCGAGGTGTTCACGAGCAAGGTCTCGCACCTGTGGCCGACGAAGGAGGATTGGCGGCGCATGGTCGCGCCGATCCTGCGCGGCACGGCGCTCGGCTCGGCGCTCGGCATCCTGCCGGGCGGCGGCGCGCTGCTCGCGTCCTTCGGCGCCTACACGCTGGAAAAGAAGATATCCAAATACGCGCACGAGTTCGGCAAAGGCGCGATCGAGGGCGTCGCCGCGCCGGAATCGGCCAACAACGCGGGCGCGCAGACCTCGTTCATCCCGCTGCTCACGCTCGGCATCCCCTCGAACGCGGTGATGGCGCTGATGATCGGCGCAATGATGATCCAGGGCATCGCGCCGGGACCGCAGGTGATGAGCGAGAGGCCGCAGCTGTTCTGGGGCATGATCGCCTCGATGTGGGTCGGCAACCTGATGCTCGTGGTCCTCAACCTGCCGCTCATCGGCATGTGGATCAAGCTGCTCACGGTGCCGTACCGCATCCTCTACCCGTCGATCCTGATCTTCATGGCGGTGGGCGTGTTCAGCATCTCCAACCAGCCCTTCGACTGCTTCCTGATGTCGCTGTTCGGGCTGCTGGGCTACATCTGCGTGAAGCTGGGCTGCGAGCCGGCGCCGCTGATCCTCGGCTTCATCCTCGGGCCCCTCATGGAGGAGAACCTGCGGCGCGCGATGCTGCTGTCGCGCGGCGACGCGTTCGTCTTCATCAGCCCGTCCAAGCCGATCAGCATGGGCTTCCTCATCGCCTCCGCGATTCTGCTGGCGATCATCACCCTGCCGGCGCTGCGCGCAAAGCGCGAGGAAGCTTTCGCGGCCGAGGAGCAGGGCTAGCGCCCGCTTGAAGCGCTTCCTGCTCCTCGTCGCGCTGGCTGCCGCCGCGGGCGCCTGCGCGGCGCAATCCTGGCCTTCGCGGCCGTTGCGCCTGGTCGCGCCCTACGCGGCCGGCGGCCCGATCGACATCTCCGCGCGCCTGCTCGCGGCGAAGCTCCAAGAGGGCCTCGGCCAGGCGGTGGTGGTCGAGAACCGGCCCGGCGCGGGCGGCAATATCGGCGTCGACCTGATCGCCAAGGGCCCGGCCGACGGCTACAGCCTCGTGATGAGCGCCATCGCCACGCTGGCGATCAATCCCTCGCTGTACCCGAGCCTGCCCTACGACCCCCTCAAGGACCTGCGCCACGTGACACTGCTCGTGCAGGTGCCCAACGTGCTCGTGGTGCGAAAGGACCTGCCCGCAAGGAACGTCCAGGAGCTTGTCGCGCTCGCGAAGGCGCGTCCCGGCAAGCTCGACTTCGGCTCGGGCTCGACCGGCTCGACCGGCCACCTGGCCGGCGAGATGTTCAAGATGATGACGGGCACCTTCATGGTGCACATTCCCTACAAGGGCTCGGCGCCCGCGCTCGCGGACATGATGGCGGGGCGCATCGACCTTATGTTCGACAACCTGGCGAGCGCGCTGCCCAGCATCCGCTCCGACAAGGTGCGCGCGCTGGCGACCACGACGCTGAAGCGATCGAACTTCCTGCCCGAGCTGCCTACGCTGGACGAAGCAGGACTGAAGGGGTTTGACATGACCACCTGGTGGGGCGTGTCGGTGGCCGCAAAGACGCCGCAGCCGATCGTCGAACGGCTGTCGACCGAGATCCTCAAGGCGATGGATGCGCCGGACTTCAGGGAAAAGCTGCGCGGCATGGGCTCCGAGCCGCCGGCCATCCGCACGCCGGACCAGTTCGCCGCCTTCGTCGCCGCCGAGCTGAAGACCTACACCGCGCTCGTCAAGCGCTCCGGCGCGAAAGCCGACTAAAGCACGGCAATCGTTTGCACCTCGATCAGGAACTGCTCCTGGACGAGGCGATCGATGACGAGCAGCGTATTCGGCGGGTATTTCCCGTCCGGGAACATCCTCGGGAACTCGCGCTGCCGCCAGGCCATGAACTTCGGGATGTCCTGCGAATGCACGAGGTAGGTGGTGAACTGCACCACGTTGCGCCAGCCGGCGCCCGCGGCCTCGAGCGCGGCCCCGATCTGCCGGAACGCGCCGGCGCACTGGGCGTCGAAATCCTGGCCCGGCGCGATCATGCCGGCGATGTACAAGGTCTCGCGCGCGTTGCTCACGCGCGCCAGGTGCGAGTACGGGCCCAGCGGCTTGCCGAGCGCCTCGACGTTTTCGATGCGGATCTCCGCCATGCTCAAGTCCTCCCGTTGTTCTTCGCCTTGCCGCGCCCGGCGATCTGCGCCCTGAGCGTGGCGAGCAGCGCGTTGCGCTCGACAGGCTTCACGACGTAGGCGCTCGCGCCCGCTTTCATGCAGCGCTCCCTGGTGGCCTCGTCGGAGAGCACCGAGACGATGATCACGGGCGTGGCGGCATTGGGCGAGGCGCGCCGGATCTCGGCGAGCACCTCGAATCCGCCCACGCCCGGCATCAGCAGGTCGAGCAGGATCGCGTCGTACGCGTAGTTGTGCGAGAACCGGAGCGCCTGCTCGCAGGTGCCCGCGAGCGTCACCTCGGCCTTCAGCCCGGAGGCGACGATGCGCGCGAGAAACAGGCGCATCGATTCCTCGTCGTCGATGATCAGAACGCGGTGGCGCGTCGCCCGGGTGCCGGCGTGGGTCACGGCGGCGGCCGGCGCGCCATGCGGCGCGCGAGATCGACGAAGTCCCTGGCGTTGACGTCGAAGTCGGGCTCGGGCGCCACGTCGATCTTCACTTTCGGCCCCTTCTCGCGCGGCCGGCGCACGAACGCGGTGGCGAGGCCGCAGGCCTGCGCGGCGCGCAGGTCGTCCTTGTGCGCGGCGACCAGCATGACCTCCGAGGGCTCGAGGCCGAGGATGGCCGCGGCGCCGAGATAGGCCTCGGGATCCGGCTTGTAGTGGCGGAACAGTTCCGCCGACAGCACCGCGTCCCAGGGCAGGCGGGCATGCTTCGCCATGTTGACGAGCAGCGCCACGTTGCCGTTGGAGAGCGTTGCGATGACGTGGCGGCGCTTGAGCAGCGCGAGACCGCGGCGCGCGTCGGGCCAGGGGTCGAGCCGGTGCCAGACGCGGTTGAGATCGTCCAGCTCGTCCTCGGTCAGTCCCTCCAGGCCGAACTGCGCGAGCAGGCCGTCGAGGATCATGCGGTGCAGCCGGTCGATGTTCATCCACGGCAGCTCGCCCGAGCGCACGCGCGCCATCGCCGGCCGGTAGCCTGCGCGCCAGGCGTCGGCGAACGCCTCCCAGTCGGCGGCGATCCTGCGGCGGCGGCCGAGCGCGCGGCACTCGCGGACGATCGAGCCGCGCCAGTCCACCACGGTGCCGAACACGTCGAAGACGAGCGCGCGGATCTGGCGCGGGGCCGAGGGCATGCGGGGAATTCTAACCGTCGGGCCGGGGTGCGCGGCGCGCGGGCGGCGCGCTGCCGGACGCAGCGATAAGCCGCGTCAGCGCCGCTTGGCGCGCTGGTGCCGCCAGAGCACGTCGCCGCGGCCGCCGGCGCGATTGAGCGTGCGCCCGAGCACGAACAGCAGGTCCGAGAGCCGGTTCAGGTACTGGCGCGGCGCGGCGCCGACGTCTTCGGCGCTCCCGAGCGCGACGAGGCTGCGCTCGGCGCGCCGGCACACGGTGCGCGCCAGGTGCGCGAGCGCGGCGGCGCGCGTGCCGCCGGGCAGGATGAATTCCCGGAGCGGGCGCAGCTTCGCGTTGTATCCGGCGAGCAGCGCGTCGAGCTGCAGCACCTGCGCCTGCGTCATCAGGCGATGGCCGGGGATGCAGACCTCGCCGCCCAGGTCGAACAGGTGGTGCTGGATCTCGAGCAGCGCCTTGCGCACGCGCGCCGGCAGCCTTTCCGCGAGCAGCACGCCGAGCGCCGAATTCAGCTCGTCGATGTCGCCGAGAGCCCGGATGCGCGCCGAGTCCTTGGCCACGCGGCTGCCGTCGCCCAGCCCCGTCTCGCCCCGGTCGCCGGTGCGCGTCGCGATCTTCGACAGGCGATGCCCCATCGCGACCTCAGGGCAGCAGCAGCGCGAGCGCCACGATGCCCGGCAGCGCCTGGATGAAGAGGATGTAGCGGTTCACGGTGACCGCGCCGAATACGCCGGCGACGATCACGCAGGCGAGGAAAAAGAATTTCACCTCGAGGCCCGCGACGCCCAGCGAGAGGCCCCAGACCAGGCCGGCGGCGAGAAAGCCGTTGTACAGGCCCTGATTGGCCGCGAGCTTCTTCGAGGCGGCGGCGAATTCCGGTGTGGTGCGGAACACGCGCCGTCCGAAGGGCGTGTCCCAAAGCAGCATCTCGAGCACGAGAAAGCAGGCGTGCAGCAGGGCCACGAACCCGATCGCGACGTTGGCGGCTGTCGTCATGAAGCGTCCTCCACCCTCAGTATTGCACGCCAGGCGGCGAGCTTG
>DATIYN010000181.1:0-8575 GCA_035517595.1 Burkholderiales bacterium | reverse complement strand
CTCGAAGTACGCCAGCTGCTCGCCAACGCCGAGCGCCTCGGCGAGCCCGAGCTCGCGGCGATCTGCGCGGCCGAGATCACGAAGCGCCGGCGCGAGGCGCTCAGGGCGCCCAAGCCCCCGGGCTGGAAGCCCAAGCCGAAGAAGGCGCCGGTCGAAGCCTGAGGCTTCGCGGAACGGCCTGGCGCCATGGGTGAGCTGGGTCTTGCCGGCGCGCAGGTCGGCGCGCTGCTGAAGGCGCGCAAGGAAACCGTCGCCGTCGCGGAGTCCTCCGCGGGCGGACTCATCAACGCCGCGCTGGTCGCCGTGCCGGGCGCATCGGCCTACTACCTCGGCGGCGGCGTGATCTACACCGCCGCGAGCCGCGCCGGAATCCTGGGAATCTCGAAGGACGACACGAAGGGCCTGCGCTCGGCGAGCGCGCCGTTCGCGCGGCTGATGGCGGCTCGCGTGCGCGCGAACCTGGGCGCGACCTGGGGGCTCGCGGAGACGGGCGCGAGCGGGCCCGCGGGCAATCGCTACGGCGATGCGGCGGGCCACGCCTGCATCGCGGTGAGCGGGCCCGTGGAGGCCGCGATCACGGTGGAGACCGGGAGCGCGGATCGCGAAGCGAACATGCGCGAGTTCACGCGCCGCGCGCTGCTGCTGCTCGAGGAGTGCCTGAAGAAGAGCGGGTGAAAAACTCTGGACCCCCGCCTGGGGAGGGAGGATTGCGGCGGCGGGGGTCCAGCACAGCACCTGCAGGGGTTCAGCCCTCCTTCGCCGCCGGAGCGGAGCCGGTGCCGCCGAGCGCGAACAGCAGGTGGCCGAGGGACATCTCCGGCGCGGCCCACATGCTGTGCTGCACGGCGAACAGCGCGAGCAGCGCGACGTCGGCGAGCAGCGCCTCGAGCGGCGCGCTGCGCGCGGCGCCGTCCAGGCCGCCCGCGATGCCGAGGTTGCCGATGAATAGGACCGCGTAGAGGAAGCTGCCCACGAACATCGCGTAGGCGGCGATCGCATACAGCATTGCCAGCATGTCCTGCTCTCCCTTGGTGGCTGCGGGAGGCAGTGTCGGGCGCAGGCGTATTCGCCCGATGTCAGCGCGGTTTCAGTGTGTTTCGGCGCGGTATCGGCGCGAGGCTAGGCTACGTCGAGCGTGGTCACGCGGCGCATCTCGCGCCGGTGGCGCAGGTCGTCGTACGGCCGGCCGCGGTGCATGGTGGCGAGGTTGTCCCAGATCACGAGGTCGCCGGGACGCCAGGAGTGGCGGTAGACGAAGCGCGGCTGCGTGGCGTGCTCGATGAGGTCGCGCAGGAGGAGCCGCCCCTCGGGCACGGGCCAGCCCTCGATGCGCGAGGCGTGCGAGGCGAGGTAGAGCGACTTGCGCCCGGTGCGCGGGTTGGTGCGCACGAGCGGGTGCACCGCGCCCTTGAGGCGCTCCTTCTCCTCGGCCGAGAACTCGAAGCCGAGCGTCTCGCGCGAGTGCGCGATCGAGTGGTGCGCGCGCAGGCCTTCGAGACTCGCCTTGACCTTCTCTTCCAGCGCGT
Source organism: Burkholderiales bacterium (assembly GCA_035517595.1). Classification (GTDB taxonomy): domain Bacteria; phylum Pseudomonadota; class Gammaproteobacteria; order Burkholderiales; family SG8-39; genus RBG-16-66-20. Next base: position 7,049 of record DATIYN010000181.1, on the reverse strand, counting down.
CGTAGGCCGCGCGCAGGTCCGCGTACTCGGTGTCGGCGGGCACCGACGGCACCACGCGCGCGTGCAGCATCGAGTAGCGCCCCGGCGGATCCTGGAACGAGGCGTCGGTGTGCCAGAGCCGGTTGCCGAGCGCGTACATGCGCTTGCGGTCGTCCTGCTTCTGCAGCTGCCCGTCCTCGGCCACGTTGGAGATGTCGGTGAGCGCCTCGTCCTCGCCCAGACGGTTGCGGCCGATCGCCGCGGACCCGGTCTTGCGGTGCAGCTCGCCGTCGAAGCGCGCCGCGAACGCGAGCTGCTCGGCGTCGTTGAACCGCTGCGCGCGGAACACGAGCACCGCGTGCTCGTCCATGCCCGCGCGGATGCGATCCAGCGCGGCGCGCTCCCGCACCTCGCGCAGGTCGACCGGCCCCGCTTCGGCGACGAAGCCCGGGTGCAGCCGGCGGAACTCGAGCGCAGCGGCGGCGGTCGTCATGACCCGCGGATTCTATCCCTCGGCACGGAACCGGAACGCCTTGCCGTCCGCGGCGATGCGGCGAGCGCCGCGTCGAGCGTGCGGTGGAAGTGCCCGATGAGCGGCTCGTACCTGCCGAAGGTGAACGCCTGGTTGGCGTTCGCCTTCAGCCCGCGCTGGATCGACTCCACGACCGCGCGGTCCTCGAGCGCGCCGGTGCTGCCCACGAAGGCCTGGTCGCGCTTCGCTTCGGCCAGCGCCTCCTCGCCCGCGTCGTTGGCGACGGTCCAGCTGTGCTGGCGCGTGCGCCCGGGCGCGAGCGGCTCGAGCACCACGAGGTTGGTGTGCCGCGAGAGGATCGTCACCAGCGCGTTCGGAAACACGTGGTAGACGTAGGTGAGCAGCCCCTGCACGCGGCGCTTCGCCGGCTCGACCTGCTCCAGCTTGCGGATGCGGCGGAACGGATAGGTGATGCGCCCGGAGCGCCCGTAGAGGTCGATCACGTTCAGGTTGTCGAAGCCGTAGGGATAGAAGCTCTCGGGGTGCGTGTAGCGGATGTGGTAGCCCTCGATGAAGCTCTCGAGGAAGATCTTCCAGTTCGCCTCGAGCTCGGTCTCCCGGTAGCCGATGATCTCGCGTCCCGGGGCGAGCAGCGCAGGGATGGGGTCGGTCGTTGATTCAGAGCCATCTTGATTGATGAAAATCACTCCAAGGCGTTCCTGAACCGACACCGGCACCAGGCCGTGCGCGCCCTTGTCGAGCCCGGGAAAGCCGTCCTCGTGCGGCACGTGGCGCAATCGGCCGTCGAGCTCGTAGGTCCACGCGTGGTACGGACAGACGAAGGATTTCGCGCAGCCCTCGCCCTGCGCGACCTGCGCGCCGCGGTGCCGGCAGGCGTTGCGGAAGGCGCGCACCTTTCCGTCGGCGCCGCGCACCGCGAGGATCGGCACGCCCGCGGCCTCGCGCGCGAGGTACGAGCCCTTCCCGGGCAGCGCCGCGGAAGGACAGAACGGCACGGCGGTGCGGCGCAGCAACGCGATCTCCGCGCTGTAGCGATCGCCCGACAGGTAGTTCGCGACCGGCTCGCGCCACACCTCCGCGCCCGCGTCGGTGGTGCCGCGCGCGATGTGGTCCAGCACGCGCTGGGCCACCGCGATGTCGTCTGTCCGTGACGCCATGGCGCCACTATAGGACAATTGCGCGACCTTTCATGGAGGGTCATCGCATGCAATGCAGAATCCCCGCAGTCCTCGCCGCCTCGGCCCTGCTCGCCCTGCCCGCCGCGGCGCCGGCGCAGGTCCGGGTCACGTCGCAGCAAACCGTGGGCGGCTTCGTCCACGTCGAATCGGTGAGCTACGACCCGGCGGCGAAGGCGCTGTACCTGAGCGAGTTCGGCACCGCGCAGCTCAACCCGCTGCTCAAGGACGGCATGGGCCGGATCGTGAAGACCGACCTCGACGGCAAGGTGCTCGACAAGCAGTTCCTGCCGGCGGCCGGCGGCGAGAAGCTGAACAAGCCCAAGGGCAACTGGGTGCAGGGCGACCGCTTCTGGGTCACCGACATCGACGTGGTGTGGGTGTTCGACCTGAAGACGAAGAAGGGCCGCAAGCTGGCGCTGCCGGGCGCGCAATTCGCCAACGACTCCGCGGTGATGGACGGCGCGCTCTACGTGAGCGACAACCGCAGCGACCAGGTCTACAAGATCGAGCCGGCGGATTTCCTCCACCACAAGGGCGAGCCGAAGGTCACCTCGATGTTCATCGGCAAGGGCGTGAACCCGAACGGCGTCTACCCGGCGCGCGACGGCGAGCTGCTGATGGCGGGCTACCTTCCGCCGAGCAACCCGAAAGGCTTCTACACGCTGGGCGTGAGCGGCCAGGTCAAGGCGATTTCCGACCCGATCGGCTTCCTGGACGGGCTCTACCAGATGGCCGACGGCTCGCTGCTCGCGACCGACTGGAAATCGGGATCGCTGTTCCATTGGAGCGAGAAAGGCGGCATGCAGAAGCTCGCCGACGGCTTCAAGGGCCCGGCGGATTTCTGCGTGTTCCCGGTGGCGGGCGGCCTCACCGTGGTGGTGCCGGACCTGGTGCAGGGGCAGCTGCGCTTCGTGCAGCTGCGGAAATGACCTAGCGGGGCGACAGCAGGAACGCCCCGCTTAGCGGGGCGTTTGAGCCCCCACGGTCAGGCGCCGCATGCGGCGGCGCTGGCCGTGGTAGTCGTTCACCGCGTTGTGCAGCGTGCAGCGGTTGTCCCAGACCGTGAGCGTGCCCGGCGCCCAGCGCACGCGGCAGGTGAATTCCGGCTTCGTCTGGTGCTGCATGAGGAAATGGATGAGGGGCTCGCTCTCCTCCTCCGTCATGCCCTTGAAGTGCGTGGTGTGGCCGCGGCTCAGGTAGAGCGCCTTCCTGCCCGTCTCCGGGTGCGTGCGCGCGACCGGGTGCTCGGCGACGTAGCCGGCGGCCGCATCGGTGCCGCGCACCTTCATGCCCTTGATGTTCGAGTGCTGCGCGGTGCGCCCGCCGCCCGCCTTCAGCTCGGCGCTGTTCACGCCCACCAGGCCGTCCAGTGTCCGGCGCAGGCCTTCCGACAGCGCCTCGTAGGCCGCCCGCGTATTCGCAAACAGCGTGTCGCCGCCGTGGCTGGGCGTTTCCACGGCATAGAGCAAGGTGGCCAACGGCGGCTGCTGCAGGTAGGTCGTGTCCGAGTGCCAGGCGCCGCCGAAGTTGCGCGTCTCGTCGGGCTCCTTGACCACCTCGAAGATGTACGGGAAGCCCTCCATCCCCGCGACGAACGGATAGTGGCAGGGCGAGCCGAAATGCTTCCCGACCTCCATGAGATCCGCGGGCTCGAGCTCCTGATCCCGGAAGACGAGCACCGAATGATCCAGGAAGGCCTTGTGAATTTCATTCCAAGCGCCCTTCCCATCGAGGGCCTTCAGATCCACCCCTTGAATCTCGGCCCCGAGCGCTCCGGCGAGCGGTGATATCTTCATCTGCCCTATTATGGCGCAATGAAAAAGAGAATTGCGTTCGTGGGCGCGGGCGCGCTGGGCGGCTACGTCGGCGGCTGGTTCGCGCACGCGGGCCTCGAGGTCACGCTCATCGATCCCTGGCCCGGGCACGTCGAGACGATCCGCCGGAGCGGCCTCGAGCTGGACGGCGTGACGCCCGAGGAGAAAGTCGTCGTGCGCCCGAGGATCCTGCACGTCACCGAGGCGCAATCGCTCGCGAAAACGCCCGTCGACGTCGCCTTCGTGGCGATGAAGTCCTACGACACCGCCTGGGCGACCGAGCTCATCAAGCCCTATCTCGCGCCCGAGGGCTTCGTGGTCTCGCTGCAGAACTGCCTGAACGAGGAGACGATCGCGCGCATCGTCGGCTGGGGACGCGTGGCGGGCGTGGTGGCGTCGCTCATTTCGGTCGATCTGCACGCGGAAGGAAAGATACGCAGGACCGTCGCCAAGGGCGGCGACAAGCACACCGTGTTCCGCGTGGGCGAGGCGCACGGGCGCGTCACCGCGCGCGTCGAGGAGCTGGTGCAGTGGTTCAGGGGCATCGACAGCGCGAAGGCCACCGGCAACCTGTGGGGCGAGCGCTGGGCGAAGCTCGTGCAGAACGGCATGGGCAACGGCGTGAGCGCGGCGACGGGACTCACCTCCAGCGACTGCACGCGCGACCCCGCGATCCGCCGCTTCCAGATCGCGCTCGCGGGCGAAGGCGTGCGCGTGGGCCAGGCGCTCGGCTACTCGATGGAGAAGATCCGCGGCCTGGACCCGGAGCGCCTCGCGCGCGCGAACGAGGGCGACGCCGCGGCGCTCGCCGAGGTCGAAGCCGCGCTCGCGCCGAAGCCCGGCGCGAACCCGCGCGCCGACATCCAGCGCCCGTCGATGGCGCAGGACATCCGCAAGGGCCGGCGCACCGAGATCGAGGCGATGAACGGCTTCATCGCGCGCAAGGGCGCCGAGTGCGGCGTGCCCGCGCCCGCGAACGCGAAGCTCACGCAGATCGTGACGCGCGTGGAGCGCGGCGAGGCGCAGCCCTCGCCCGCGCTGCTCGAGCTTCGCGCCTGAGGCGCGGATCGCGCATAGAATCGGCGCATGGCGAAGCAGGTCGAATTCTTCTTCGATTTCGGCAGCCCGACGGCCTACCTCGCCTGGACCCAGCTGCCGGCGATCGCCATGGAGGCGCGCGCCGAAATCCTCTGGCGGCCGATGCTGCTCGGCGGCGTGTTCAAGGCGACCGGCAACCAGAGCCCGGTGCTCATCAAGCCCAAGGGCAAGTGGATGTTCGACGACATGGCGCGCTGGGCGCGGCGCTACGGCGTGGCGCTCGCGATGAATCCCTGGTTCATCATCAACACGCTCACGCTGATGCGCGGCGCGGCGGGCCTGCAGATGCGCGAGCCCGACCGCTTCCTGAAGTACGTGGACGTGATGTACCGCGCGATGTGGGAGAAGCCCGTCAACCTCGGCGACCCGGCGGTGGTCGCGGCGACGCTGGAGGACGGCGGCTTCGACCCGCAGGCGTTCGCCGCGCTCGTCGCCGACCCGGCGGTGAAGCAGCGCCTGATCGACACCACCGACGAGGCCGTGCGCCGCGGCGTGTTCGGCGCGCCCACGATGTTCGTCGGCGAGGAGATGTTCTTCGGCCAGGACCGCCTGGAATTCGTGAAGGACGCCCTGCGGACCTAGCGAAAGCGCGTGTGCCCGCGGGCCGTCGCCAATGGCCGCGTTCGGCCGGATGCGGGCATTTCGTTTGCCGGATCCTTAGTCTGTCTCCGGGGGAACGAGCCTGCGCAGGTCGGCCCGCTCGGTCCGAACCTTGATGGTCTCAAGCGGCAGGCCCTTTAGGCAGGAGCGCAGCGCCGGCAAAGCCTCGGCAACGAGCGAGTGAAACAGCGGGCCCGTCGCACCGGCGACTATGTGGACCGAGTGCCCGCCCGCCTTCTCCAGTGCGCGCGCATAGTTGCGCTGGCTCCCGAACGACACCGCCTTATCTCGCGGGTCGGAAAGGATGACGATGCGCGCGCGCAATGTATTCGCGTTGATATGGGTCTTCGGGTTGTACCAGTCGGCGGCACCGCCACGGCGATCGCCCGGCTGCTCGGTGAGCCACTGGTCCACGTCGAGGTTGGCGGACGAGAGCACGGCGCAACCGATGTCCGAGCGCAAGTTTAGAAGCGCCGCCAGCACGGCGCCGCCCCCGGATTGGCCGTACGCGTGGAAAGTCGCGACACCGTAGATTTCCTTGAGACGCGAGACCGCGCCATTCATGAGGCGCATTTCGCGAAGCCGGGTCTTGAGCAGCTGATCGCCGGAGGACCCGCGCACGCCTGGGCGGGCGACCCAGGCGAATGCCATGCCCAGCGTGCGATGGGTGTGCTCGACGTCCGCCTGCATTCGGTTCGGCGTGAGGCGTGCGTAGTTGGCCGGACTGCCGAGAGACCGGTCGCGCCCGACGTCGTCGCCGCTAAAAAACAGCACCATCTCGCGCGTCGCGCCGGTCTGCGCGCCCGCTGCGTAGTAGCGGATGCATTCACCGGCAGGTTCATTCTCGGGATGGACCCACAAACCGTTGGGCACGGTGGCGCAGTGTTCGGGCGAGCTGAAGCTGCCGAAGCGCGCCTGGTATTCAGGAAAGACCCTATCGCCGACGGTTGCCTCGAGCTGGGTCGGCGCCGTGGGTTTCTGCCGCGGCGCCTGGCCCCAGGCGCTCGTCCCGAGCACAGCAGCAATCGCCAGGCACGCGATCCGCATCTCGGATCAGTGCGAGAGGTGCGCGCGCAGGAAGTCCGGCACGCGAACGAGCGCGTCGGCGCGCGCCTCCGGATTCTGGCCGACGTGCGCGGATCCGCCGGGCGCCGTCGCCAGGCCGGTGTGCACCCGGACGCCCGGCTTGGGTGAGTCGAACGCGTGATAGGCGCCGGGGTACATGTGCAGCGTCACGTCTTCGCCGCGCTTGGCAGCGGCCTCGGCAAAGCTTGGGCACGCGGCGGGCGATGTCCAGTCGTCGGCGGCGCCGATCAGGACCAGCAGCGGCAGCGCGGCGCGCCACGCGCGTCCTTTCCGGCTCCTGAGGTTCGGGCACCCCGGGTAGAAGGCCACCGCGGCGCGAAAATCGCCGTGCGGCAAGACGGCCGGTCGCGCGTCCGAGCTGGCTTCCACACTGCGCATCACCGTCCCGCCGCCGTGCGACCAGCCGAGCAGGGCGATTCGCGTCGGCGCGACGTAGGATTGGGCCTGCAGCCACGCAAGCGCGCCGTACGCGTCGCGCGGCCGGGCTCGCGAAACCGCCGCGCGATCCTTGACGCTGCAGATCTCCCGGATGCCGCGCGGTCCGTAGCTGTCGGGCAGCAGCACGACATAGCCGGCGGCCTGCAGGCGCTGTGCCCAATCGTCGAAAGTGGACTCGAGCACCGGCGCGCGCAGCCTGCGGGAATGACCGACGAGCCCGCCGCAGCCGTGCATCCCTACTACCGCGGGGAACGGGCCGTTCCCTTGCGGCCGGTAGAGCCAGGCCGCGATCGTGGTCGCGCGGCCGCCCGCGAGATCGGCGTCGAGCGAGGCGAACGTGACGCGCTCCTGCGCCGCAGCGGG
>DATIYN010000180.1:0-17314 GCA_035517595.1 Burkholderiales bacterium | reverse complement strand
GCCACCATTGCACGAGGGCGAGCTCGAGCTCGCCGCCCTCGCCGCGGCGCACGATCGGGACGTAGTTCTTCGGATTTCCCTGCTGCGGCGCGATGTTGTAGCTCGGCGCGACGCGCTTCAGGTACTCGTCGATGAACTTCTGGATGAGCGCGCGCTCGCGTGCGGTGACGTCCTTCTTCAGCTGCAGCGAGCGGGACTTGGGTCCGAACAGCGCGTAGCGGCCGCACACGGCTCGCTACTCCCACTCGATGGTCGCGGGCGGCTTGGAGGAGATGTCGTAGGCGACGCGGTTGATGCCGCGCACCTCGTTGATGATGCGGCTCGAGACCTTCGCGAGCAGCTCGTGCGGCAGCTCGGCCCAGCCCGCGGTCATGAAGTCGCTGGTCTCGACGGCGCGCAGGGCGACCACGTAGTCGTAGGTGCGGCCGTCGCCCATCACGCCCACGGACTTGACGGGCAGGAACACCGCGAAGGCCTGCGAGGTCTTCTCGTACCAGCCCGACTTCCGGAGTTCCTCGATGAAGATCGCGTCGGCGCGCTGCAACAGGTGGACGAATTCCTTTCGAATGGAACCCAGGATCCGCACGCCCAGTCCCGGCCCGGGGAACGGATGCCGGTACACCATCTCGCGCGGCAGGCCGAGCGCGAGGCCGAGCTCGCGCACTTCGTCCTTGAAGAGCTCGCGCAGCGGCTCGAGCAGCTTCAGGCGCAGCGACTTCGGCAGCCCGCCCACGTTGTGGTGCGACTTGATGGTCACCGCCTTCTTGGTCTTCGCGCCCGCGGATTCGATGACATCCGGGTAGATGGTCCCCTGCGCGAGCCATCTCGCGCCCTTCAGCTTCTTGGCTTCCTGCTGGAACACATCGACGAACAGCTTGCCGATGATCTTGCGCTTCTTCTCCGGGTCGGCGACGCCCTTCAGCGCCTTGAGGAACTTCGCGCCAGCGTCCACGTGAACTACCTTGACGTGCATGTGCTTCGCGAAAGTGCCCATCACCTGCTTCGCCTCGTTCAGGCGCAGCAGGCCGTGGTCGACGAACACGCAGGTGAGCTGCTTGCCGATCGCCTTGTGGATCAGCGCCGCCGCGACCGACGAGTCCACGCCGCCGGAGAGGCCGAGGATGACTTCTTCGTTGCCGACCTGCTGCCGGATCTTTTCCACCGCTTCCTGCACATAGTCCGGCATGCGCCAGTCGCCGCCGCATGTGCAGATCTCGCGCACGAAGCGCTGCAGCAGCTTCGCGCCCTGCAGCGTGTGCGTGACCTCGGGATGGAACTGCACGGCATAGAAGCGCCGCTCCTCGTCGGCCATGCCGGCGATCGGGCAGGTTTCCGTGGAGGCCATGAGCTTGAAGCCGGCCGGCATCTGGACGACCTTGTCGCCGTGGCTCATCCAGACCTTGAGCAGGCCCTCGCCGTTCGGGCCCTTCGCGTCCTCCAGCCCCTGCAGCAGTCTGGTGTGCCCGCGCGCGCGCACTTCCGCGTAGCCGAACTCGCGCACGCGGCCGAGCTCGACCTTGCCGCCGAGCTGCTGCGCCATCGTCTGCATGCCGTAGCAGATGCCCAGCACGGGCACGCCGGCGGCGAACACGGCCGGCGGCGCCTTCAGCGTGCCCTCGTAAGCCGAGGCGTGGCTGCCCGACAGGATGATGCCCTTCGGCGCGAACTCGCGCACGAAAGCGTCGCCAACGTCGCAGGGGTGGATCTCGCAGTAGACGTTCGCTTCGCGCACCCGGCGCGCGATGAGCTGCGTGTATTGCGCGCCGAAGTCGAGGATGAGAATCCTGTCGTGCAACGCCCTACTCGACCCGGTAATTCGGGGCCTCCTTGACGATTTGCACGTCGTGCACATGCGACTCGCGCATGCCCGCGGCGGTGATCTGCACGAAGCGCGTCTTGCTGCGCAGCTCGTCGATGTTGCGCGTGCCGGTGTAGCCCATGCTCGCGCGCACGCCGCCGAGCAGCTGCGCGATCACCCAGACCAGGCTCCCCTTGTAGGCGACGCGGCCCTCGATGCCCTCGGGCACGAGCTTGTCCACGTTCATGTCGGGATCCTGGAAGTAGCGGTCGGCAGCGCCCTTCTGCATCGCGCCGAGCGACCCCATGCCGCGGTAGGACTTGTAGGAGCGTCCCTGGTAGAGCTCGATGTCGCCGGGGGACTCGTCGGTGCCGGCGAGCAGCGAGCCCAGCATCACCGCGTGCGCGCCGGCGCCGATCGCCTTGGCGATGTCGCCCGAGAAGCGGATGCCGCCGTCGGCGATGAGCGGCACGTCGGTCTTCGCGAGCGCCTCGGCAACCTGCTGGATCGCGGTGATCTGCGGCACGCCCACGCCCGCGACGATGCGCGTGGTGCAGATCGAGCCGGGCCCGATGCCGACCTTCACGCCGTCGGCGCCGTGGTCGACCAGCGCCTTCGCGCCCTCGGCGGTGGCGATGTTGCCGCCGACGACCTGGACCTTCGGGTGGCGCTTCTTCACTCTGCGCACGCGGTCGAGCACGCCCTGCGCGTGCCCGTGCGCGGTGTCGACGACCAGCACGTCGGCGCCGGCTTCGACGAGCAGCTCGATGCGTTCGTCGTCGCCATGGCTCACGCCCACCGCGGCGCCCACGCGCAGCTTGCCCTGCGGATCCTTGCAGGCGTTCGGGTGCTCGGTCTCCTTGAGGATGTCCTTGACGGTCACGAGGCCCTTCAGCCGCCACGCCCCGTCCACCACGAGCACGCGCTCGAGGCGGTGCTGGTGCATGAGCCGCATGGCCTCGCTGCGGCTGGCCTGCTCGTTGACGCGGATCAGGCGCTTCTGCGGCGTCATGACGCGGCTCACCGGCTGGTCGAGCTTCTTCTCGAAGCGCAGGTCGCGGTTGGTGACGATGCCGACCACCTTGCCCGCCTTGACCACGGGAAAGCCCGAGATCTTGTGCTGGCGCTGCAGCGCGATGACCTGGCGCACCGTCATGTCCGGCGAGACCGTCATCGGGTCGCGCAGCACGCCGGACTCGAAGCGCTTGACCTTGGCCACTTCGGATGCCTGCTCCTTCGGCCGCATGTTCTTGTGCACGATGCCGATGCCGCCTTCCTGCGCGATGGCGATCGCCAGGCGCGCCTCGGTGACCGTGTCCATGGCGGCGGACACGAGCGGCATGTTCAGCTCGAGCTTGCGGGTGAGGCGGGTTTTCAGGGAAACCTCGCGCGGCAGGACGCGCGAGTGGGCGGGAAGGAGGAGAACGTCGTCGAAGGTCAGCGCCTTCTGTATGGCCCTCATGTTTTTCCTTGCGCCAAATCAGCATTATACGCAAGTCGCGGTTTGACGGGAACTGCGAAAGCCGCTAGCGTGTCCTCCGCGAGCGCGCCTCGCGCGTTATGAGGATGGCCATGCGAAACATGCTCGTTTTCGTGATTCTTGCAGCCGCGGGCGCCGCGTTTTCGTTCACGGCGCAGGCGCAGATCAAGTGCTGGAACGACGCGAACGGCAAGCGCGTCTGCGGCGACGTGCCGCCGCCGGGCGCCAAGATCACGACCATCCGGGCCCCGGCTTCGCCGCCGCCGCCGCCCGCGACCGCGTCGAAGGACGGCGCGGCCGACAAGGACGCGAAGAAGGGCCCGATGACGCCCGCCGAGCGCGAGGCCGAGTACAAGAAGCGCCAGGCCGAGGCGCAGAAGGCGGCCGAAAAGGCGGCGCTCGAGGAGAAGAACGCGCAGGCCAAGCGCGAGAACTGCGAGCGCGCTTCCGCGGCGCTGCGCCAGTTCGAAAGCGGCCAGCGCATCCAGCGCACCAACGCGCAGGGCGAGCGCTATTACCTCGACGACTCCCAGCTCGCGCAGGAGGCCGCGCACGCGAGGCAGGAGCAGCAGGAAGCCTGCAAGTAGCGCCGCGCTAGCGCCGGCGCGCGCGCCGGCGCCGCGCTTCCCCGGGATCGGCCGCGAGCGGCCGCAGCAGCTCGACGCGGTCGCCGTCGCGCAGCACCCTGCCCGCGGGCACCGGCTTTCCCCCGATGCCGAGGCGCAAGCCGCCCGCCGGCAGGCCGCTCAGACGCGCGGCGTCGCCCGCGGTCGCGCCCTCCTCGAGCGCGAGGCGCACGATGTCCTGCCGGCCGGCGAGCGCGTAGACGACCTCCACGCGCAGCCTAGCCATGCGCGCGCGAGTGGGCCCGGCGAACGAATGCGTCGACCGTGCGGTCGGCGAGCCTGTTGAAGACCGGCCCGAGCACGCCTGCGACCAGCCGGCCGGAGAACTCGTATTCGAGCGCGAACTCGACCTTGGCGGCGTGCGGCGCGAGCGGCGTGAAGTGCCAGGTCGCCGCGAAGCGGCGGAACGGGCCCTCGAGCAGGCGCATCGCGATCGAGCGGCCCGGCTGGTTGGCGTTCTCGGTGGTGAACGACTGGCGCAGGCCCTTGGCGGCGAGCGTGAGCGTGGCCACGGTGCGCCCGGGCGCGCGCTCGCGCACTTCGGCGGCCGCGCACCAGGGCAGGAACGCGGGGTAGGCCTCGATGTCCTCGACGAGCGCGTAGAAGGCCTCGGCGCTGCAGTCGACGATCGCCGAGCGCGCGATGCGCTTCATGGGAGAATCCGGCCGCGATGTCGATCGTAGAGAACCGCAAGGCCTTCCACGACTACTTCGTCGAGGAACGCTACGAAGCCGGCCTGGTGCTCGAGGGCTGGGAGGTGAAGGCGATCCGCGCGGGTCGAGCGCAGATCGGCGACGCCTACGTGATCGTCGACAAGGGGGCGCTGTGGCTGCTCGGCGCCCACATCAGCCCGCTGCTCGCGGCCTCCACGCACGTCAAGGCCGACCCGATGCGCACGCGCAAGCTGCTGATGCGCGCCGAGGAGATCCGGCGCCTGATCGGCAAGGTCGAGCAGCGCGGCTACACGCTGATCCCCCTCGACCTGCACTACTCGAAGGGCCGCATCAAGCTGCAGATCGCGCTTGCCCGCGGCAAGCTCAAGCACGATAAGCGGGCGTCGGAGCGCGAGAAGGAGTGGCAGCGGGAGAAGACCCGCCTGCTGCGCCGGCGCTAGCGTCCGCCGCGAGCGCGAGCCAGGTGGACACCACGGTGTCCGGGTTGAGCGACAGGCTCTCGATGCCCTGCGCCATGAGCCAGCGCGCGAAATCGGGATGGTCGGACGGGCCCTGCCCGCAGATGCCGACGTACTTGCCCTGCTTGCGGCAGGCGCGGATCGCCATGCCGAGCAGCGCCTTGACGGCGCCGTCGCGCTCGTCGAAGGCGGCCGCCACCAGGCCCGAATCGCGGTCCAGGCCGAGCGTGAGCTGCGTGAGGTCGTTCGAGCCGATCGAGAAGCCGTCGAAATGCTCGAGGAATTCCTCCGCGAGGATCGCGTTCGACGGCAGCTCGCACATCATGATGACGCGAAGGCCGTTCTGTCCGCGTTCGAGGTCGTTCTTCTTCAGGAGCGCCACGACCTCGACGGCCTCGCGCACGGTGCGCACGAACGGCACCATGATCTCGACGTTGGTCAGGCCCAGCTCGTTGCGCACCTTGCGCAGCGCCGCGCATTCCATCTCGAAGCAGGCCGCGAAGTCCGGCGCCACATAGCGCGAGGCGCCGCGGAAGCCGAGCATCGGGTTCTCCTCTTCCGGCTCGTAGCGCTCGCCGCCCACCAGCTTGCGGTACTCGTTCGACTTGAAGTCCGACAGGCGCACGATCACCGGCTTGGGCCAGAAGGCGGCGGCGATCGTCGCCACGCCCTCGACGAGCTTCTCGCGGAAGAACGTTCGCGGGTCGGCGTAGCCTCGCGCGGCGCGCTCGACCTGCGCCTTGAGCCCGGCCGGCAGCTGCGGCCAGTCGAGGCAGGCCTTGGGATGCACGCCGATCTCGTTGTTGATGACGAACTCCAGCCGCGCCAGGCCCACGCCCGCGTTCGGCAGCTGCGCGAAGCCGAAGGCGAGCTGCGGATTGCCGATGTTCATCGCGATCTTCACCGGGATCCGGGGCAGCTCGCCGTGCTCCGCGGTCGTGACTTCGAACGCCAGGCTGCCCTCGTAGACGTTGCCGGTGTCGCCCTCCGCGCAGGACACCGTCACCGCGCTCGCGGCCGCGAGCGCCTGCGTCGCGTCGCCGCAGCCGACCACCGCGGGGATGCCCAGCTCGCGCGCGATGATCGCCGCATGGCAGGTGCGCCCGCCGCGGTTGGTGACGATCGCCGAGGCGAGCTTCATGACCGGCTCCCAGTTCGGGTCGGTCATGTCGGTGACGAGCACGTCGCCCTTCCTGACGCTCTGCATCTTCGAGGCGTCGCGCACGATCTTGACCGGGCCGGCGCCGATCTTGTGGCCGATCGCGCGTCCGCTCGCGAGCACCGTGCCCGTTCCGTTCAACCGGTAGCGCTCCTCCGCGCCGGGCTTCTTGCGCGAGCGCACGGTCTCCGGGCGCGCCTGCAGCACGTGCAGGCTGCCGTCCCGGCCGTCCCGGCCCCACTCGATGTCCATCGGGCGCCCGTAGTGCTTCTCGATGAGGCAGGCCGTGCGCGCGAGCTCGATCACCTCCGCGTCGGTGAGCGAGAAGCGGTCGCGGTCGGCCGGCGACACGTCCTCGGTGCGCACCGACTTGCCGGCCGAGGCCTCGGCGGCGAACACCATCTTCTGCAGCTTGCTGCCCAGGCGCCGGCGCAGGATCGCGGGCCTGCCCGCCTCGAGCATCGGCTTGTGCACGTAGAACTCGTCCGGGTTGACGGCGCCCTGGACCACCATCTCGCCCAGGCCCCAGGACGAGGTGATGAACACCGCGTCGCGGAAGCCCGACTCGGTGTCCAGCGTGAACATCACGCCGCTTGCGCCCAGGTCGCTGCGCACCATGCGCTGGACCGCCGCCGAGATCGCCACGCTGCCGTGCTCGAAGCCGTGGTGCGCGCGGTAGGAAATCGCCCGGTCGTTGTACAGGGAGGCGTAGACCCGCCGGACCGCGGCCAGGACCTGGTCGGCGCCCCGGATGTTCAGGAACGTCTCCTGCTGGCCCGCGAAGGAGGCGTCGGGCAAGTCTTCGGCCGTGGCCGAGGAGCGGACGGCGAACGAGACATCGCTTGAGGATTCATCCACAAGCTTATGATAATAAGAACGTATTTCTTGCTCTATTTCGGCCGGAATCTGCGCCGTCTCGATCCAGCCGCGGATCTCGGCGCCGCAGCGGGCGAGCGCCTGCACGTCGGCCGGGTCGAGCGACCGGATGCGCTCCGCGATCCGGCGGTCCAGGCCGCCGGCGGCGAGGAAGGCGTTGAAGGCGGCGGCCGTGGTGGCGAAGCCCCCGGGCACGCGCACGCCGGCCGCGGCGAGGCCGCCGATCATCTCGCCGAGGGAAGCATTCTTGCCGCCGACCCGGGGCAGGTCGGCCATGCGCAAATCCTTGAGCCACGCCACGTGCATTCCTTGCTATTTTAGCCGCCATGACGCAGCGCCGCACCGTGTTCTTCGTCTCCGACGGCACCGGCATCACCGCGCAGATGCTCGGCCACAGCCTGCTGACGCAATTCGAGGGCGTGGACTTCGACCAGATCACGATGCCCTTCGTCGACAACGTGGACAAGGCCGAGGAATGCCTCGGGCGCATCGAGCGCGAGTCGCTGCGCGGCAACGGCCAGCCGATCGTGTTCTCGACGCTGGTGAACGGCGACGTGCGCGAGGTCGTGCGGCGCGCGAACGCCCTGTTCGTGGATTTCTTCGAGGCCTTCATCGGACCGCTCGAGTCCGGGCTCGGCATCCGCTCGAGCCACACCATCGGCCGCTCGCACAGCGCCATGGACAAGCAGGAGTACAAGCAGCGCATCGAGGCGGTCAACTTCGCGATGGCGCACGACGACGGCGCCTCGCACCGCGAGCTCGGCGACGCGGACGTGATCCTGGTCGGCGTCTCGCGCAGCGGCAAGACGCCGACGAGCCTCTATCTCGCGCTGCAGTTCGGCGTGAAGGCGGCCAACTATCCGCTGATCCCGGAGGATTTCGAGCGCCGCAAGCTGCCCGAGGCGCTGCAGTCCTACAAGGCGAAGCTCTACGGCCTGACGATCGCCTCCGAGCGGCTGCACGAGATCCGCCGCGAGCGCCGGCCCGGCAGCCAGTATGCGGACCCGGCCAACTGCCGGATGGAGGTCGAGCAGGCCGAGTCGCTCATGAAGCGCGAAGGAATCCGCTCGATCAACTCAACCGCGAAATCGATCGAGGAGATCGCCACGACGATCCTGCGCGAGCTCAGGATCGAGCGGCACGTCTATTAGAGGAACAGGGATTCCGGCGCGCCCAGGCGCGCCCACGGGAATGACCGCTATCGGCCAGGAGCGGTCATCGAAGTGCGGCGATTGCTACCCTCAAGAGCAAGTGAATGACTTCCGAACTAGGACGGTATCCGAGGCATCGACGCGTCCTGCAGGCTTGCGTTATCGTGCATGATCTTCTTCTTGGAGCACTGCATGCCGCCGCGCATGGTTCGGTTGCGGTCCTTGTCGGCTATGGCCCTCGCTGCCGCGCTTGCCGGCCCAGCGACTGCGATTGCCGATCCCTCGTCCCCCGGCGTGATCCGCTTGGAGGTCGACACAACTGATCTCGATCACAGGGTGTTCGGCGTGCACGAAACACTCCCGGTACAGCCGGGGCCGCTGACATTGCAGTACCCGAAGTGGCTGCCCGGCACGCACGGGCCGTCGGGCGACATCGCCAGCATCGCAGGACTGCGCGTCACCGCCGGCGGCGGGCCGCTCGCCTGGCAGCGCGATACGCTGGACCCCTACCGCTTCCGAGTCGACGTGCCCGCTGGCGTGCAGACGATCGATGTCGACTTCCAGCGCCTGACGCCGACGAACAAGGGCGCTGGGCGCGTCGTCCTCACTCCGGTAATGCTCGACCTTGAGTGGAACGAGGTGGTCCTCTACCCCGCCGGTACGCCGGCCTCGGCAATCGCGGTGCAGCCCAGCGTCAAGCTGCCGGCGGGCTGGCAGTATGCCGGAGCGTTGCGCGGCGGTGCGGACGCTAACGGATGGTGGCGCTTTGGGCCGGTGACGCTGGAAGCGCTGATCGACTCACCGCTGGCCGCCGGGCGCAACTACCGGCGGGTCGACCTCGACGCGCCGAGTGCCGCGCGCCCGGTCGTGCTGCACCTGTTTGCCGATGAACCGCAACAGCTGGAGGCTGCGGACGCGCAATGGGCGGCGCACCGGCGGCTCGTCGAACAGGCGGACCGGCTGTTCCGTTCACGCCATTTCGACCATTACGATTTCCTGCTTTGGCTCAGCGAAACACTGGGCGGCATCGGATTGGAGCACCACGAGTCCAGCGAGAACGCTGTTAAGACCAGCTACTTCAAGGACTGGGACAAGGGCATCCGCGCACGCAGCCTTCTGCCGCACGAGTTCACCCACTCGTGGAACGGCAAGTTCCGCCGGCCGGCCGATCTAACCACGCCGGACTACAACACCCCCATGCAGGACACGCTGCTCTGGGTCTACGAAGGGCAGACGCAGTACTGGGGCCGCGTGCTGACCGCGCGCAGCGGACTGGCCACCGTCGAACAATCGCGCCTGAGCCTTGCCTATGCCGCAGCATGGGCCGAACACCGCAGCGGGCGCGCGTGGCGCGACCTACAGGACACCACCAACCAGGCGACGTTCGGCGAGCGCCGCAGCGCGCAGTGGCCCGATTGGCAGCGCGGCTCCGACTACTATGACGAATCGGCCCTGATCTGGCTCGATGCCGACACGCTGATCCGCGAGAAAACCGGCGGCCAGCGCTCGCTCGACAATTTCGCTGCCGACTTCTTCGGCGTGAGCGACGGCGAGCGGGGACCGCTGACCTACCGCTTCGAAGACATGGTGCAGTCGCTCGCAGCGGTGCTGCCTTACGACTGGGCACGGTTCCTTCGGGAGCGGCTCGACACCCATGAGCACGCGCCGCTCGACGGGTTGGCGCGAAGCGGCTGGAAGCTCACCTACTCCGAGAAGGAGAGCGAGGATGCGAAGGCGCAGAACGCGGAATACAAGATCAGCGACTTCGGTTACTCAATCGGGTTGCGCATCAACACCGAAGGACACAAGCTCACCGACGTACTGTGGAACGGCGCCGCCTACCGTGCAGGCCTCGCACCCGGGCTGACGCTGGTGGCCGTCAACGGCGTCAGCTACAAGCCCGAGCGCCTCGCCGAGGCAATTGGCGCGAACCGCGACGGCAAGCACCCGATTGAGCTGCTGGTACAGGACGGCGAACAGTTCCGCAGCGTGCGCATTGACTACCGCGACGGCCTGCGCTACCCGGCGCTCGAGCGGCTACCCGGTACGTCCGACTTGCTTGGCGAGATCTTCGCGCCGCGATGAAGCTCGCCACCGGCCTCGCGCGTGCGTCCGCTTTGGGTGGCGGTTTCGATCGGTCAACGCAACACCTCGCCTTACTGCTAGTGGGACTTAAATTTTCGGGTGCTTCGCAATCCGGACCTTTGTAGCTCGTTGCACGACTGAAATCGAGCTGCTCCAGTGTCAGATCGCGATCAACGGCCGTAGAAACAGGCTGTTAGAAGGCGCCGAAGGTGTTGCAACGACCGGTTGAAATCACCGTCTAAAGCGGTCATTGGGTGTACGTTCGGATTCGGCCAAAAGCGGTCATTCGCGGAAATGCATTAGATACCACGACAGTCGAGTTCCAATCGACAATTTGATCCTCATTGCGACGCATGTTGTGTCTGCAGTCTTGCGCAATGGGCCGCACAATTCTAGAGTCAACGACGGTCGGCCATGCCGCGCTATCTATCTGCTCTCGTTTTGGGCTTCGTCGTAACCGCCGCGCTCGCCGGCGACGACGATTTTGTGAAACAGCCATACGTTGAGGTCGGAGACTGCTGGACCTATCGGAGGACCTCCGTCTCTATGAACGACAAGTCGGTCCATGACTACACTTCGTGCGTTACGTATATTGACTACTCGAAGGATGTAATCTTCGCTGTAGCTTCAACTGGCGGAGACGGGAGTGACCATACGTTCACAACCGAATGGAATCCTGTGATAAACGAGTATGCCATAAGGGCAAAGACGCATTTTCTGAAATTTCCCCTGCATGTCGGTGACATTTACTCGTTCGACGAAGACTATCAACTCGCGGAGAGCGTAGAGAAAAAGCGGAAGAGAAAGTGGGATATGAAGGTAGTTGGATGGGACGACGTAACTGTTCCCGCTGGAACGTTTCGTGCCATGCGAATTGAAGGAATTGGGATCGGTACTGCCATGAATGCCAAGCATTCACAGCCGCAGAAGCGAGTAACCATTTGGTACGTGCCCGAGGTAAATCGGGACGTGAAGACTATTTGGACTAGGAATTCGGATACCGTTGTCCTCGAGCTAACCCAATATCGCCTGA
This sequence comes from Burkholderiales bacterium, assembly GCA_035517595.1. Taxonomy (GTDB): domain Bacteria; phylum Pseudomonadota; class Gammaproteobacteria; order Burkholderiales; family SG8-39; genus RBG-16-66-20. Next base: position 5,974 of record DATIYN010000180.1, on the reverse strand, counting down.
ATAAATAGCTGACACCACGAGTGACCGCTTTGGGTCGAAAGCGGTCATTCGAGATCGGAAGTCAGGCCCCGATCAAATACCCCGTGTCGCTTCGTAGAAGCAGATGGCCGCCGCCGCGGCGACATTGAGCGATTCGGCGCCCCCTGGCATCGGGATCGTCACGCGCAGCGTGGCACGCGCCGCCAGGCTCTCGCTGACGCCCTGCCCTTCGGCGCCCAGCAGCCAGCCGATCCGGCCCGATAAGTCGGCGGAGACCAGGGACACGCCGTCGCGCGGCACCGCGCAGACCGTCTTGCCGCCGAATTCGGCAATCGCTCCCGCGAGGTCGGCGCGTTCCGCGATTGCGAGCGAGAAATGCGCTCCCATGCCCGCGCGCAGCACCTTCGGCGACCAGGCGTCGGCGCATCCGGGGCCAAGCACGGCGTGGCGGATGCCGAAGGCGGCGGCGCTGCGCAGAATCGTGCCGACGTTGCCGGCGTCCTGCACGCCTTCGAGAAATACGCAGGTATTCGCGCGCTGCAAGTCGAAATCCGAAGCGGGCAAGGCGATTTCTGCGGCAATCCCGGCCGGCGTCCTGGCATCCGCGACGGCATTGAACACGGCATCGGCAAGTACTACGGCCGGCTTGCCGCAGCGCCGTGCGAGGTTGCCGAACCGGGCGGCTGCGCTCTTGCTCAGGATCAGCTCCTTGACCTTGCCTCCTGAATCGAGGAATGCCACCACCAGGTGCTCGCCCTCGATGAGCGTCCGCTTCTCCTTGCGGCGCTGGTGCCCGTCGCGCGCCAGGCTGCGCCAGCGGCGCACGCGCGGGTTGTCGCGCGAGGAGATCACGCTCACGCGAGGTCGAGCTGCCGCTGCACCGGCAGGAAGCTGCGCCGGTGGATCGCGCAGGGGCCGTGGCGCCCGAGCAGCGCGAGGTGCTGCGGCGTCGGATAGCCCTTGTGCTGGTCGAACCGGTATTGCGGAAAGCGCTCGTGCAGCCGCCGCATCTCGGCGTCGCGCGCGGTCTTCGCGAGGATCGAGGCGGCCGAGATCACCGCGTGCAGCCGGTCGCCCTGCACGATCGCGCGCGTGCGGCAGGCGAGCGCAGGGCAGCGGTTGCCGTCGATCCACGCCTCGTCCGGCCTGACCCCGAGAGCCGCCACGGCGCGCTGCATCGCGAGCATCGTCGCCTGCAGGATGTTCACGGCATCGATTTCTTCCACGCTTGCGCAGGCGATCGCGCAGGCGATCGAATGATCGCGGATCAGCTCGGAAAGCTCTTCTCGCCGCGGGGCGCTCAGCAGCTTCGAGTCCTTGAGCCCCCGGATCGGCCGCCCCGGATCCAGGATCACCGCAGCCGCGTATACGGGCCCGGCGAGCGGGCCGCGTCCGGCTTCGTCGACGCCGCAGACTCTAGCGCCCGCCCGCATCGATCACGCTCAGCACGGCATCCGCCGCCTTCTGCGCGGTGTTCTGGCGCAGCACGGCGTGGATCTCGCGGAATTTCTCGACCTGGCGGCGCTGCGCGGTGGCGTCCTGCAGCAGATCGAGCAGCGCGTTCGCGAGCGCGCCGGGGGTCGCCCGGTCCTGGATGAATTCCGGAACGAGCCGCTCGCCCGCGAGGATGTTCGGCAGCCCAATGTACGGCACGTGGCCCATGCGGCGCATGATGATCGTGCTCAGCGCGGACTGCTTGTAGGCGATCACCATCGGCGTCTTGAACAGGGCGGCCTCCAGCGTCGCGGTGCCGCTCGCGACCAGCGCGAGGTCGGCGGCCGCGAGCGCCTCGTGCGAGTGCCCGAACATCAGCGTGAGCGGCAGCTCGCGCGCCTCGTGGCGCCGCAGCGCGAGCTCGAACAGGTCGCGCGTCTCTCGCGAGGCCGTCGGCACGACGAAGTGCGCCTGCGGCAGGTCCTGCAGCAGCCGCCGCGCGGTCAGCACGAACAGGTCGCCCATGTACTCGAGCTCGGAGCGCCGGCTGCCCGGCAGGAAGGCGAGGATCCTGCGCCCCGCGGGCAGGCGCAGCTCGGCGCGCGCCGCCGCCTTGTCCGGCTCCAGGGGGATGAGGTCGGCAAGCGGGTGCCCGACGTAGGTCACCGGCAGCCCGGCCTTCTCATAGAGGGCCGGCTCGAAAGGGAACAGCGCGAGGATGTGGCTCACCGAGCGCACGATGCGCCGCAGGCGCCAGCCGCGCCAGGCCCAGATCGCGGGGCTCACGTACTGGATCGCCGGGACGCCCGCGTCCTTGAGCCTGCGCTCGAGGTAAAGGTTGAAGTCGGAGGAGTCCACGCCGATGAAGGCCGCGGGCCGGTCCTCGAGCAGGCGCGCGGCGAGCCTGCGGCGGATGCCCGCGATCTCCCGGTAGCGGCCGAGCACCTCGGCATAGCCGCGCACGCCCAGCCGCTCGATCGGCAGCTGCGAATCGAAACCCTGCGCGATCATCCTCGGCCCGCCGATGCCGAAGAACTGCAGGCCCGGCCGCCGCTCCTGCAGGGCGGCGATCAGGTGCGCGCCGAGCAGGTCGCCCGAGGCCTCGGCCGCGACCATGCCGATGCGGAGGCTGGATTGCCCGGGCACTAGCGGACGATGCCGCGCTTCGAGCTGGCGACGAAATCGATGAGCGGCCGCAGCTCGGCGCAATCCGCCGCCTGCGCCTCGAGCTCGCGCAGCACCTCCTCCTGGCCCAGGCCGCTGCGGTAGAGGGTCTTGTAGGCGCGCTTGAGCTTGTCGAGCGTGGCCTGCGGGAAGCCGCGCCGGCGCAGGCCGAAGGTGTTGATGCCGTAGGGCTGCGCGCGGTTGCCCGCCGCGCCTACGTAGGGCGGCAGGTCGCGGTCGAGCAGCGTGGCCATGCCCGTGAAGCTGTGCGCGCCGATGCGCACGAACTGGTGCGCGATGGTCGACGCGCCCAGGATCGCCCAGTCGCCCACGCGCACGTGGCCGGCCACGCCGCTGTAGTTGGCGAAGATGGTGTGGCTGCCGATCTGGCAATCGTGCGCGACATGCACGTACGCCATGATCCAGTTGTCGTCGCCGACGCGCGTCACGCCGGCGTCGCCGGCGGTGCCGCGGTTGATGGTCACGCCCTCGCGGATCGTGTTGCCGTCGCCGATTTCGACCGCGGTGTCCTCGCCGCCGTACTTCTTGTCCTGCGGCGCCGCGCCGATCGAGGCGAACTGCCAGATGCGGTTGTTGCGCCCGATGCGCGTGCGGCCCTCGATGACCACGTGCGGCCCGATCCGGCTGCCCTCGCCGATCTCGACCTGCGGGCCGATCACGGCGTAGGCGCCGACCGCCACGCCCGGCGCCACGCGCGCGCCGGGCTCGATGATCGCCGTCGGGTGGATCATCTTTCCGCGTCGCCGACCGGCCGCACCGTGCACATGATGTCGGCCTCCGCGGCGAGCGTCTCGCCGACGCGCGCCACGCAGCCGAACTTCCAGATGCCGCGCTTGGAGCCGAGGATCTGCACCTCGACCGTGAGCTGGTCCCCGGGCTCGACGGGGCGCTTGAAGCGCGCGTTGTCGATGCCCGCGTAGTAGTAGACCGACTTGTCGTCGGGCCGGGCGTCGAGCGTGCGCAGCGCGAGGATCGCCGCGGCCTGGGCCATCGCCTCCAGGATCAGCACGCCGGGCATCACCGGGCGCACCGGAAAATGCCCAGGGAAGTGCGGCTCGTTCATCGATACGTTCTTCAGCGCCACGATGCGCTTGCCGGGCTCGCAGGAGAGCACGCGGTCGATCATGAGGATCGGGTAGCGCTGCGGCAGGTACTGGAGCACCTGGTGGATGTCCATCTCGTTCATCGCCGTTTCTCCTTGCCGGACTTCTTCCCGGCCGGCCTGCGCTGCTCCAGCCTGCGGACGCGCGCGTGCAGCTCCGCGAGGTGCCGGACCACCGCGGTGTTGCGCGCCCAGGCGGCATTCTCGTCGGCCGGGTAGACGCCCGTGTAGACCCCCGGCTTGCGGATCGAGCGCGAGATGAAGGTGCCCGCCGACACGTGCGCGCGGTCGCAGATCGACAGGTGCCCGATAATCATCGCGGCGCCGCCGATCGTGCAGTGGCTGCCGATCTCGGCGCTGCCGGCGATGCCGGTGCATCCGGCGATCGCGGTGTGCGCGCCGATGCGGCAGTTGTGGCCGATCTGGATCTGGTTGTCGAGCTTGACGCCGTCGCCGATCACGGTGTCGTCGAGCGTGCCGCGATCGATCGTCGTGTTGGCGCCGACCTCGACGTCGTCGCCGATCGCGACGCCGCCCACCTGCGGGATCTTCACCCAGCGGCCCGCGTCGGGCGCGAAGCCGAAGCCGTCGGCGCCGATCACGGCGCCCGAATGGATGATCGCGCGCGCGCCGATGCGGCAGCCCGCGTAGACCGTGACGCCGGGATACAGGCAGCTGTCGTCGCCGATCGTCACGCCGGGACCGATCACGCAGCCCGCGCCGATCGAGACGCGCGCGCCGAGGCGCGCGTCTGGGGCGACGCTCGCGTCCGGATGCACCCCGGCCGGCTGCGCGGTCAGCGGATTGAACAGCTGCGACACGCGCGCGAAATAAGCGTAGGGATCGTCGCAGACGATGCGCGGCAGCCGGGTGAGCTTCTCGGCGCCGGCGCCGAGAACCACCGCCGACGCGCGCGTGCCCTCGAGCTTGGCGCGGTGCCTGGGACCGGCGAGAAAGCCGATCTGTCCCGGCCCCGCGCGCTCCAGCGAGCCGACCTGCCGGATCAGGACGCCGGGATCGCCGGCGACCCGGCCGCCGAGCCGCGCCGCGATCTGCGCGAGCGTGAGCGGCCCGCCCATGTCATTTGGCGGCGGGCTTGTTGCCTTCCAGCGCCTTGATCACCTTCTCCGTGATGTCGATGCGCGGGTTCACGTACGCCGCGTCCTGGAAGATGATGTCGTACTTCTCCTGCTCGGCAATCTGGCGGATGACGCGGTTCGCCTGGTCGATGACCTGCGACAGCTCCTCGTTGCGGCGCTGGTTCACGTCCTCGCGGTACTCGCGCTGCTTGCGCTGGAACTCGCGGTTCATGTCGTTGAAGTCGCGCTCCTTGTTGCGGCGCTGCGCCTCCGACATCGTCACGCCCTCCTTCTCGAGCTCGTCCTGCGTGCGCTTGAGCTGGTCGGCGGTCTTGGCGAGGTCGGCCTCGCGCTTGGAGAACTCGGCCTCGAGCTTCTTCTGCGCGCGGATCGCGGGCGCGGAATCGCGCACGATGCGCTCGATCTGCACCACGCCGATCTTGCCCTGGGCGTGCGCGGCGCCGGCGCCAAGGCACAGGCCGGCGGCTAGGAAGGTGAACAGGATTCGTTGCATGGCGTGCGGCGGTTTCCTCGGTTTCGCGCTCAGAAGGCGCTGCCAAAGGTGAATTGTAACCTCTCCTTCCGGTCAATTCCGCTCTTCGCGTTGAGCGGCTGGGCGAACGACAGCCGCAGCGGGCCGAACGGCGAGGTCCAGAACAACCCCACGCCGGCCGAATAGCGCAGCCCGCCCAGGTCGACTTTCTCCTGGGAACCGTAGACCTGGCCCGCATCCAGGAACGTGCTCAGCCGCAGCGACCTGTCGGTCTGCGCGCCGGGCATCGGGAACAGCAGCTCGACGCTGCCGGCGAGCTTGCGCGTGCCGCCGAGCACGTTGCCCGCCGCATCCTGCGGGCCGAGCGAGAACGCGCGGTAGCCGCGCACCGAGTTCGGTCCGCCCGCGTAGAAGTTCTTGAAGAACGGCACGTCCTTGTTGCTGAAGCCGTGCACGTAGCCGACGTCGCCCATCACGGAGAGCGTCACCGTGCGCGACAACGGGAAATACCCGATCGAGGTCAGGCTCAGCCGGTAGTAGTCGAGGTCGCCGGCGCCGACCTCGGCCGCCCCGCGCGTGAGCGAGCCGCGCGTCGGCTGGATGGCGCTGTCGCGCCGGTCGCGCCCCGCGCCGAGGATGCCGAAGCCGTAGGTGTACTTGTTGCCGAATTGGGAGACGAAGGTCTGGTAGGTGACCGGGCTG
>DATIYN010000179.1:0-20142 GCA_035517595.1 Burkholderiales bacterium | reverse complement strand
AGGCCGACCTGCGCCAGACCTACCCGTTCGGCATGTTCGCGGTGCCGATGGACAAGATCGTTCGCATCCACGCCTCCTCCGGCACCACCGGCAAGCCGACCGTGGTGGGCTACACCGCCAAGGCGGACCTGCGCGAGACCTACCCGTTCGGCATGTTCGCGGTGCCGATGGGCGAGGTGGTGCGCCTGCACGCCTCCTCCGGCACCACCGGCAAGCCGACCGTGGTCGGCTACACGAAGAAGGACATCGACCTCTGGAGCCACCTGATGGCGCGCTCGCTGCGCGCCGCGGGCGCGCGCCCCGGCGACAAGGTGCACAACGCCTACGGCTACGGCCTGTTCACGGGCGGCCTCGGCGTGCACTACGGCGCCGAGCGGCTGGGCCTCGCGACGATCCCGGTCTCGGGCGGCATGACCGAGCGCCAGATCCAGCTGATCCGCGACTTCAAGCCCGAGATCATCACCGTCACCCCTTCGTACATGCTCGCGATCGCCGACGAGATGGAGCGCCAGGGGTTCGATCCCAGGAAGTCCGGCTTGCGCGTCGGCATCTTCGGCGCCGAACCCTGGACCGACGAGATGCGCCGCAACATCGAGAAGCGCACTTCGCTGCAGGCGGTGGACCTCTACGGCCTGTCGGAAGTGCTCGGGCCGGGCGTCGCCTGCGAATGCATCGAGACGAAGGACGGCCCGACGATCTGGGAGGACCACTTCTATCCCGAGATCGTGGACCCGGGGAGCGGCAAGGTGCTGCCCGACGGCGAGCAGGGCGAGCTCGTGTTCACCTCGCTCACCAAGGAGGCGCTGCCGGTGATCCGCTACCGCACGCGCGATCTCACGCGCCTTCTGCCGGGCACCGCGCGCACGATGCGCCGCATGGCGCGCATCACCGGCCGCTCTGACGACATGATGATCATCCGCGGCGTGAACGTGTTCCCGTCGCAGATCGAGGAGCTGATCCTCAAGCAGGGCCTGAGCCCGCACTACGTGCTCGAGCTCTCCAAGCAGGGGCCGCTCGATCACCTCGCGGTCGTGGTCGAGACGCAGGACGCCGCAGCCGCGGGCCGGCTGCAGCATGAAATCAAGTCCTACATCGGCGTGAGCGCAGAGGTGAAGCCGGTGGCCTCTGGCACCGTCGAGCGCTCGATCGGCAAGGCGAAGCGCGTCATCGACCTGCGCCCCAAATGAGCGCGCGCTGCGTCCTCGGGACGCTCCTCGCTCTGCTGTGCGCGGCCGCGCGAGCCGCGACCGGACTCGCCGAGCTCCCGGGGCTGGAGGACGACAACCCGGTCACGGTGTTCTATCCGTCCGACGCCCGGGCGACGGTCCTGAAGCGCGGCCCGTTCTCCATCGAGGCCGCATGGCAGGCCGCGCCGAAGAAGGGCAACGGGCGCCTCGTCGTCGTCTCGCACGGCTCCGGCGGCTCGCCCTGGACCTACTGGGACCTCGCGCGAGCGCTCGTCGAAGCCGGCTTCGTCGTCGCCGCGCCGCTGCACAAGGGCGACAACTTCCAGGACACGAGCCAGATCGGCCCGGCGAGCTGGCGCCGGCGCCCCGCGGAGGTGTCGCGCGCGATCGACGACGTCGGCAAGGACGCGCGCTTCGCGCCGCTGCTCAAGCTCGACAAGGTCGGCGTCTATGGCATGTCCGCGGGCGGGCACACCGCGCTCACGCTCGCGGGCGGCCGCTGGGCGCCCGCGGGCATGACGCGGCACTGCGAGGCGCACATCTCGGAGGACTTCCCGGCCTGCGCGGGCCTCGCCACGAGCCTGAAAGGCGACGTCTTCGACGGCATCCGCAAGTCCATCACGCTCTGGGTGCTCGCCTGGCGCTTCAGCGACGGCGCCTGGGTCGGCTACGAAGACCGGCGCGTGCAGGCGGTCGTCGCCGGCGTTCCCTACGCGGCGGATTTCGACATGGCCTCGTTTGCTGCGCCGCGCGTGCCGCTCGGCCTCGTGATCGCCGACAAGGACAAGTGGCTCTCGCCCAAATTCCACGCCGGCGCCGTGCGCGCGGCCTGCAAGCCCTGCGAGCTGGTGGCCGAGCTGCCGACGGGAGGCCACGGCGCGCTGCTCTCGCCGTTCCCGCCGAAGCTCTCGCCCGCCGCCGCGGCGCTGCTCGACGACCCGCCCGGATTCGACCGCAAGCTGCTGCCCGAAGTGGACCGCAGGATCGTCGACTTCTTCCGCCGGCACTTGTGAAGTTCCCGCCGCAGTTTCCACTTCGGCGCGCCGACCTCGAGGCGGCCGCCAGGCTCGTCCACTCGGTGATGCTGCCGACGCCGCAGTTCACCTGGCCGCTGCTCAACGCGCGCGCCGGCTGCGAGGTCTGGGTCAAGCACGAGAACCACACCGCGACCGGCGCATTCAAGATCCGCGGCGGCCTCGTGATGCTCGACGCGCTGAAGAAGCGGAACCCGGAGCTGTCGGGCGTGGTGAGCGCCACGCGCGGCAACCACGGCCAGTCGCTCGCCTACGCGGGCCGCCGCTACGGCGTGCGCACCGTGATCGTCGTGCCTCGCGGCAACAGTCGCGACAAGAACGCGGCCATGCGCGCCTGGGGCGCGGAACTCATCGAGCACGGCCGCGATTTCGACGAAGCGAAGGACCATGCCTGCGCCCTCGCCGAGCGCGACGGCCTCGTCTCGATCGGCCCCTTCCACCCCGAGCTCGTCGCCGGCGTCGGCAGCTACGCGCTCGAGCTCTTCTCGGCGGTGAAGGACATCGACGAAGTCTACGTCCCGATCGGCTGCGGCTCGGGCGTCTGCGGCCTCATCGCCTGGCGCGACCTGCTCGGGCTCAAGACCAAGGTGGTGGGCGTGGTCTCGGAGCGCGCCGACTGCTACGCGCTCTCGATCGAGCAAGGCAAGCCCGTGGAAACCGCGAGCGCCGACACCTTCGCCGACGGAATCGCCGTGCGCGTTCCCGTCCCCGCCGCGCTCGAGCTCATTCGCGCGGGCGCCGACCGCATCGTGCGCGTCTCCGACGACGAAGTGAAGGCCGCGGTGCGCCACTACTACGGCGACACGCACAACCTCGTGGAAGGCGCCGGCGCGGCGCCGCTCGCCGCGCTGCTCAAGGAAAAGCGCGACAAGAACGCGCGCTACGCGGTCATCGCCTCGGGCGGCAACATCGACCGCGACGCGTATCTCACCGCGCTTTAATCGAAGGATGAGCCCGATGCACTCTCCAGCTCATGCGAACGGATCGCCTGCGCCAGGTCGGCGTCATCGCCGTGAACGGCGCACACGTCGAAATAGTAGACGACCGTGCCGGCCTTTCGGTTTGCGAGCAGATAGCGGTCCAATTCGCGGAAATGGTCGTGCTCGACTCCTCGCAGGCTGAGGATGAAGTTGCCGAAATTGTCGTAGAACACGAAATGCTCGTAGCCAATCCCGACCAGCGCCATCAGCGTGTCGATGCCCGCGGTGGGCTCGCTAGGCGTGAATGAAGGGTCGTATTCGAAGAATATCAGCGGCCGGGCGGCGCCAAGCCATTCAAGCGACGACCTGAGGATGCGAAAGTCGAATCCTTCCGTGTCGACCTTCAGGAGCTTGGCCGACGCAAAACGACGATGATTTGCCAATAGGGTCTTCAGGCTTCTGAAGGGGAGCTGGCCGGTCCTCCGAACCGCCTCGTGGAGCGACGCGTTGCGGCCGGCATCCGCAATTCGCCTTTCGTCGACGAACTGACCCTCGGGTCCAACGAAGGATGGCTCGATTTCCACCCCGTTGCCGAGCTGTTCGGCGTTCTGCCGCAGGATCGGAATGACCGCCGGATCGCCCTCGACGCACAGTACGGGAATATCCGCGTGCCTTCTGATCAAGGCCGCCGTATCGCCAACGTTGGCGCCGATGTCGATCGCATGCAGCTGCGGATATTTTGACTGCGCGATTCTTGCGATCTCGCCGAGCGCAGAGTCGTAGCGCTTATAGCGCTCCCGATATTCGAGCAGACGGCTTTCCGCCGGAAGCTGGATCCGGTATCGACCGATCGTCGCAAACTGTATCTTGGGTGGATCGGGTTTTCGGCGCCAGAACACGGGTCTATCGACGACGCGGTCACGGATGTTTGCCCAAGTACATCATAGATTTCGCCTGGGCGCTGCGGCCGAAGCCGCTGACTTCGAGCCTCAGCAGCGCGCGTTTCCTGCTGAGCCCGCCGGCGTAGCCCGTCAGCGAGCCGTCGGAGCCCAGGATGCGGTGGCAGGGAACGATGATGCCGATCGGGTTGCGGCCGGTGGCGGCGCCGGCGGCGCGGGCGCTGCCGGGGTGGCCGGCGCGGCGCGCGAGCTCGCCGTAGGTCAGCGTCTCGCCGAAACCGACTTTCGCGATCTGCTTCCACACCGAGCGCTGGAAGCGCGTGCCTTTCGGGTCGAGCGCGACCGAGAAGCGCTTGCGCTCGCCGGCGAAATATTCCTTCAGCTCGCGGCGCGCCTTGCGCAGCACGGGGTGGCGCGCGTCGCGCTGCCAGTCGCGCCGCTTCGGGAAGTGCTTCTGGCCCTTGAAGTAAACGCCGGCGACGCCTTTCGGCGTGGCCGTGATGAGCAGGGTGCCCTGCGGGCTCTCGTAAGTGTCATAGGCAAGCATGGCTAATCCTTTGCGTGGGAGTTCCAGAGGTGCATCACCGCGTACGCGCGCCAGGGGCGCCAGGCTTCGGCGCGCGCGAGCACGCGTTTCGGGTCGCGCTCGCCGAGCGCGCGCAGCACGCCGAGGTCGGTGTGCGGGAATGCGTCCGGCCAGGCGAGCGCGCGCATGGCGAGGTATTGCGCGGTCCATTCGCCCACGCCGGGCAGCGCGCGCAGCTTCTCCAGCGTCGCGTCAATGTCGGCGTTCGGCACGAGGTCGAGCTCGCCCTCGGCGATCGCGCGCGCGATGCCGATCACGGTCTTGGCTCGCGCGCCCGGCATGCCCAGGCGCGCGATCTGCCCATAGGGCAGGTCCGCGATCGTCTGCGCCGAAGGAAAGGCTCGTTCGATGGCGTGGAAGGGCGTCTTGACCGGTTCGCCGAAGGCCGCGGCGATGCGGCCTACGATGGTGCGGGCGGCAGCCACGGTGACCTGCTGGCCCGCGATCGCGCGCACCGCGACCTCGAAGCCGTCGAAGGCGCCGGGCACGCGCAGGCCCGGCTGGCGCTTCGCGAGCGCGCCGAGCGCCTGCGCGACTTCGGCCGGATTGCAGGCGAGGTCCATCAGCGCCTTCACGCGCGAGAGCACGGGCGGCACCGCCTTCGCGAGGGAGGCTGAAACGGTCACGCGCAGCGCCGGTTTCTTCGCCGAGGGCGCGACTTCGATCCAGCCGAGCTTCGGCTTGCCGTCGGCGACGATGCGCACCGAGCGCCGGTAGCTGCCCTGCTCGACCGCCTCGACGCCCGCGATTGCGCGCGTCGCGAGGAAGCCGCTCACCGCGGGCCAGTCGTAGGGCGGCCGGTAGCTGAGCTCGAACTGCAGCGCGTCCGCCGCGCCCGCGCCGCTGCCCTTCATGTGCCGGCGCAGCTGCGAGGGCTGCAGCCGGTAGCGTTCCCGGAAGAGCGCGTTGAAGCGCCTGAGGCTGCCGAAACCGCTCGCGAACGCGACCTCGGTCACGGGCATCGCCGTGTCGGTGAGCAGGCGCTTGGCGAGCAGCAGGCGCTGCGTCTGCGCGAACGCCACCGGCGAGACGCCGAACTCGGCGCCGAACGCGCGCCGCAGGTGGCGATCCGTGATGCCCAAGCGCGCGGCGACCTCTTCGAGCCCATCGCCTTCGAGCGTGCGGTCCTCGATGAGGCTCGCCGCAGCCTGCGCGAGGCGCGTGGTTGCGTCCACGCTCGCGTTGCCGGGCGCGAGCTCGGGCCGGCAGCGCAGGCAGGGCCGGTAGCCCGCGGATTCGGCCGCGGCGTGGCTCGGGTAGAAGCGGCAATTCTCCTTCCTCGGCGGCTTCACCGTGCACACCGGCCGGCAGTAGATGCGCGTCGAGGACACCGCGACGAAGAAGCGGCCGTCGAAGCGCACGTCCCTCGCGCGCAGCGCGCGGTAGCAGGTGTCGGTGTCGAGCGTCATGCTGCGCATTCTGCGCCCGCGCGCCGCGGCCTGCTAGCCGTTTTCGGACCTCACGGCCGCAGGGTCCCGCGAGGTCCGGAAACGGCGAGCGGGGACGTCCGGGATCGGCGAAGATGCGGGCATGGCCAACGCCGACTACGCGCGCCTGCTGCTGCTCGCGGCCATCTGGGGCGGCGCGTTCCCGTTCATGCGCGTCGCCGCGCCCGCGTTCGGCCCCGCCTGGACCGCCGAGCTGCGCGTGCTGCTGGGCGGCCTCGCGCTGCTCGCCTGGTTCCGCCTTACGGGCTACGACGCCTTGCTGCTGCGCAACGCGCGCGCCTACCTGAAGATCGGCGCGATCGGCATCGCGCTGCCGTTCGCCTTGTATTCGTTCGCCGCGATGCACGCGCCCGCCTCGCTGCTGTCGATCCTGAACGCTACTGCGCCCATGTTCGGGATCGCCTGGAGCGCGTCCTTCGGCGACGAGCGGCTCACGGCGCGCCGGGTCGCCGGCCTCGCGCTCGGCAGCGCGGGCGTGGCGCTCATCGTGGGCCCGGTGGATGCGAGCGCCGAGCCGCTCTTCTACTGGGCGGTCGCCGCGGCGCTCGGCGCCTGCTGCGCCTACGGCGCGGTGGGCGTGGCCATGAAGCGCTGGTCGGGAGGCGCGCCGCCGCGCGCCATGGCGGCGGGCAACCAGCTCGCCGCGGCGCTGCTGCTCGTGCCGCTGCTGCCGCTCTTGCCGCCGCCCGGGACTCCCACGCCGCTCGCGGCCGCCTGCCTGGTCGCGCTCGCGCTGCTCGGCAGCGCGGTCGCGTTCCCGCTCTACTTCCGCCTGATCGCGGACGTCGGCGCGACGCGCGCGCTCACCGTCACCTACCTGATCCCGCTTTTCGGCGTGCTCTGGGGCTGGCTGTTCCTCGGCGAAGCGTTGCCGGGCGCGGCGCTCGCGGGCGGCGTCCTGATCCTCGCAGGCACCGCGCTCGTCACGCGCAGTTAGAATGGCGCTCGCCGCCGGGCCCGCCCGGCGCGAAAGCATGCGCGCCTATCCGAATTTGTTCCGCCCGCTCGAGCTGCCCGGCCTCACGCTGCCGAACCGCATCCTCATGGGCTCGATGCACACGGGCCTGGAGGCGCGGCCCGACGGCATGGCGCGACTCGCCGCCTTCTACGCCGAGCGCGCCAAGGGGGGCGCCGCGCTGATCGCCACCGGCGGCTTCTCCCCGAACGACGCGGGCGAGCTCTCGCCGCACCGGGCGCAGATGAGCACCAAGGAGGACGCGCAGCGCCACCGCGTGATCCCGCGTGCGGTCCACGATGCGGGCGGACGCATCCTGCTGCAGATCCTGCACTCGGGACGCTACGGCTTCCACGGGAACATCGTCGCGCCCTCGCCGCTCAAGTCGGGCATCACCCCGGGCACGCCGCGCGAGCTGTCGGCGCCGGAGATCGAGCAGACAGTCGGCGACTTCGTGCGCGCGGCCGTGCTCGCGCAGACCGCGGGCTACGACGGCGTGGAAGTCATGGGCTCGGAGGGCTACCTGATCACGCAGTTCCTCGCGCCGCGCACCAACCAGCGCAAGGACGACTGGGGCGGCGCGCTCGAGAACCGGATGCGCTTCGCGCGCGAGATCGTGCGCCAGACGCGTGTCGCGACGGGCCCCGGGTTCATCGTCATGTACCGCATCTCGGCGCTCGAGCTCGTCGAGGGCGGCCTCACAGGCGACGAGATACTGCAGGTCGCGCGCGCGATCGAGCGCGCGGGCGCGACGCTGCTCAACACCGGCATCGGCTGGCACGAGGCGAGGATCCCGACCATCGCGCAGGCCGTGCCGCGCGCAGCCTTCGCCTGGGCGACGCGGCGCCTGAAGCGGGCGGTAAAGATCCCGGTGATCGCCTCCAACCGCATCAACGCGCCCGAGGTCGCCGAGGAGATCCTCGCGCGGGGAGACGCCGACATGGTCTCGCTCGCGCGCGCGCTGCTCGCGGACGCCGACTTCGCGAACAAGTCGAAGGCCGGCGACCGCGCCGGCATCAACATCTGCATCGCCTGCAACCAGGCCTGCCTCGATCACTACTTCATCGGCCAGCCTGCCAGCTGCGTCGTGAATCCACGGGCGGGTCGAGAAACATCCCTGGTCTTCTCTCCTGTCAGGAACAGGAAGACAATTGCCGTGATCGGCGGGGGTCCGGCGGGACTGTCCTGCGCTGCCGTGGCCGCCGAGCGCGGGCACGCCGTGACGCTCTATGAAAAGGCGGGCGAGCTGGGCGGGCAATTCAATCTCGCCAAGCGCATCCCAGGCAAGCAGGAATTCGCCGAGTCGGTCGCCTACTACGCCGAGCGCCTGCGCCGTGCGGGCGCCGAGCTGCGGCTCGGCCGTGCGCCCTCGCCCGCGGAGCTCGCGCGCTACGACGAGATCGTGCTCGCCACCGGCATCGACGCGCGCAAGCCCGACATCCCGGGCATCGGGCACGCGAAGGTGGTGGGCTACGCGGACCTGCTCGCGGGCCGCGCGCAGGCCGGCCGCGACGTGGCGATCATCGGCGCGGGCGGGATCGGCTTCGACGTGGCGCTCTACTTGCTCGAGCGCTCGAGCCGCTCGCCGCTCGATGCCGGCGAATTCCGCCGGCACTGGGGCATCGCCGAGGACGCGTCGCTCTCCGGCGGCCTTGCGCCTGCGGGCGGCGAGAAGCCGCATCCCGCGCACCGGATCACGATGCTCAAGCGCTCCTCCACGCCCTTTGGCGCGACGCTCGGGCGCACCACCGGCTGGGTGCACCGCGCGGAGCTCGCGCGCAACGGCGTCAGGATGATCGGCGGCGTGCAGTACCGCCGCATCGACGATGCCGGCGTACACATTGCCGCGGACGGCAAGGAAACGGTCGTCCCGGCGGATACGGTGGTGGTCTGCGCGGGGCAGATCCCTCTTGTTCCAGCGTCCTTGAAGGTAGGAAAACCCCATTTGATCGGAGGCGCGAGGGAGGCCGGCGAGCTCGACGCCAAGCGCGCGATGCTGGAAGGCGCCGAGCTCGCGGCGCGCCTGTGAGGCGGCGAATCCTCTTTGTCCTGCGCGGAAAGCTGGGCGATACCCTCTCCGCCTACGCCACCGTGCGTGCCTACGTCGACGAGTTCCCCGGGGACGAGGCGACGCTGCTGGTGCGCGCGAACTATGCGCCCCTGTTCGCTCGCGAGGCGGGCCTGCGCGTAGTCGGCTTCTCGAGCCGCCTCGCGATGTTCGCGAAGCTGCTGTGGCTGCGCTGGACCGAGGCGCCGTTCGACGCGCTGCTCGTGCTGCTCGGCTTCGGGGCGCCCGTGCGCCGCCTAGGGCGCCTGGTTCGAGCGGCGCGCAAGGTGTACCTGGACGCGCGCTTACGCGACGTCTACCCGGAATGGCCCGAGTTGCCGGCCGGGCGCCTGCAGTCGGAAACCGCCTGGCGCGTCGCGCGCGTCTTCGCGCCCGGGCTCGCGCAGCCCCGGCGGCTGCAGGTTCCCAGCCTTGCGGCCTTGCGCCGCGACCGCAGTTCAGCTGGCGGCGCGATCGGCATCGCGCCGGTGTCGGACGAGCCGCGCCGCTCGATGGGCCCGGCGGTGCTGCGCGCGCTCATTGAGGCGCTCGCGCGCGCGCACCCGGGCCGCGCGATCCACGTCCTCGTCAACCGCGCGGACGCGGACGCGCAGCCGCTCCTGGCGATGGCGCGCGAGCGCGGCCTGCCGGCGGGCGCCCAGTTCCGCGAGTTCCCGCGCCTGGAGGACCTGATCGCCGAGCTCGCCCGCCTGGGGCACCTGCACGCGACCGACACGGGCCTATACCACCTCGCCGCCGCGATGGGCGTGCCGCTCACCACCTATTTCGGCCCCACGCAGCCGCAGCTGAACGGCTTTCCGGCGCAGCCCGCGCTCGCGCGCGTGCGCGTCGCAGCGCTCGGCGGCGAGCATTGCGAGGAGAAGGACTGCCGGCGGCCGGTCTGCCTGGAAATCGCGGTCGCGCGCCACCACGGCGGCGAGCCGCCTGCTTACGCGCTCGAGGAGCGCCCGGCCGGCTGCCTGCTGCGGCGCCACCCGCGCGATGCTCTCGACGCGCTTACCGTGGATTCGGCGCCGGCGGACGGCAGCTGAACGGAAGCATCTCCGGCGCGAGATCGATGGGGCGGCAGGTCCACGCGATCGCGCCGTCCTTCTCCTGCGCAGCGATCTCGAAGCGCCCGCCCTCGAGCCGCGCGCCCATCACGGCGACGATCGCCTTGCGCGCCGGGTCCCAGCCGACCGAGGCGGTGTGCTGCAGTGCCCCGAGGTGACGGAATTGCGCGGCCTCGTCCGGGCCCGGCAGGCGCCGGTTCGCCTCGTAGAACTCCGCGATCGGCAGCCTCAGCGACGCGGCGACCGACAAGCCTTCGGCGACGCGCGCGCGGTTCTGATACTCGATCTGCGCGGCCGCAGCGGCGTAAGCCATCCATCCGGGGATCGCGATGAGCGCGAGCGCGCCGATCGCGGTGAGCGCCGAAGGCGGCCGCGGCGCCTTGCCCTCGCGCCGCAGGCGGGCGAGGTAGAGCGAGTCGGCGTAGAGCGGCAGCAGCACGAAGACCGAGAGCAGGTAGGCGACGCCCGTCGCCGCGAGCGCCACGCCCATGCCGTCGCCGGACACGAGCCAGCGCACGCCGAAGACGAGCGCGAACAGCAGCAGCAGCGGCGCGGTCAGGTTCAGCAGCGACCAGCCGTACATGCGCCGGTACCAGAACCAGCCGGTGCTGTGCAGGAACGCGGCGAAGTTCCAGCCCGGCAGCCAGGTCCGGCCCGCGTGCTGCATGCGCTCGAAGTGCCTCAGGTAGCGCCCGCCGTTCCGGCCGAAGGCGGCGCGCAGCGATTCCGGATCCATGGCCCTCTATCGTATAGGCAGTCCCGGTAAACTTACCCCATGGGAACCGTGGTGGCACTGACCGGTCAGGTAGGCGGCGCAAAGCTGGTGGACGGCCTGTATCACCTGCGCGGCAAGGATCTGGCGGCGATCGTCAATACCGGCGACGACTACGAGCACCTCACGCTGCGCTTTTCGCCGGACATCGACACGACGCTGTACATGCTCTCGGGCATGGGCAGCGCCACCGCGCCCTGGGAGCCGGCGAACGAGAGCCACGCGCTCTACGGCACGCTCAAGCAGTTCGGCGGTCCGCAAGTGCCGGTGGGCGACCGCTCGCTCGCCGCGCCGCTGCTGCGCAGCGCGTGGCTCGCCGAGGACCGGCGCCTGACTGCGATCACGCTGGATTTCTGCAGGCACCTGGGCATCGGCGCGCGCGTGCTGCCGATGAGCGACGACCTGGTGCGCACCTACGTGCTCACCGCGGACGGCGAGGTCGCCTTCCAGGAGTACTTCACCACGCTCGGCTGCGAGCCCGCGGTCAGCGGATTCAAGTACGCCGGCGCCGAGGACGCGATGCTCACGCAGGAAGTGTCCGATGCGCTCGACTCGGAGGACCTCGAGGCCGTGGTTATCTGCCCGGCAAATCCGTACCACACGATCCACCCGATCCTCGCCATTCCCAACATGCGCGAGCTGCTGCGCAAGCGCGGCGCACCGGTGATCGCGGTGACGCCGATCGTGGGCGGCAAGGCGCTCAAGGGCTCGGCCGGCAAGATCATGCGCGAGCTCGGCCACGAAGTGTCCGCGCGGCGCGTTGCGCTCGAATACCTCAAGCTCATCGACGGCTTCGTGATGGACAGCGAGGACGCCGCCGGCGCCGCGGACGTTCGCGCGAGCGGCATCGAGGTGCTGGTCGCCAACACCGTGATGCGCACGCAGGAGGACCGCGCGGCGCTCGCGCGCGCGGTGCTCGCCTTCGCGCAGACCATCCGCGAACGGCGCCTGCAGGAGGCCTAGGGTCCCGGTGGACGCGGCTTCTGCGCAGGCGATGTCCGCGAAGGAAGCGAGCGCGCCGGCCATGACCGCGCTCGAGGCGAGCCAGGCGTTCGGCCGCATCGCGGTCAACATCGAGAAGGTCATGCGCGGCAGCCACGCGGTCGTGCGCCGGCTGCTCGCGGCGTTTGCCTCGGGCGGTCACGTGCTCATCGAGGACTACCCGGGCACCGGCAAGACCACGCTCGCCAAGAGCCTCGCCGCGTCGATCGGCGCGAAGTTCTCGCGCGTGCAGTTCACGCCCGACCTGCTGCCCTCGGACATCCTCGGCGTGTCTGTGTTCAACCAGCGCGAGCAGACCTTCGAGTTCCGCGCCGGGCCCGTGTTCACCTCGATCCTGCTCGCCGACGAGATCAACCGCGCCTCGCCGCGCACGCAGTCGGCGCTGCTGGAGGTCATGGCCGAGGGCCAGGTCTCGGTCGAGGGCCGCACGCACGCGATGGACGAGCTGTTCTTCGTGGTGGCGACGCAGAACCCGGTCGAGTTCCGCGGCACCTACCCGCTGCCCGAGGCGCAGATGGACCGCTTCGCGATGTGCCTCGCGCTCGGCTACGTGGACGCCGACACCGAGGCGGAGGTGCTCGCCGCACAGGACCTCGGCCACCCGCTCGCGAGCCTGCGCGCGGTCGCCACGCGCGAGGAGGTCGTCGCGCTGAAGGAACGCGTGCGCCACGTGCGCCTCGCGGCCGAGCTGCGCCGATACGTCGTCGAGCTCACGCGCCGCACGCGCAGCGCGCCGCAGGTGACGCTCGGCTGCGGCCCGCGCGCCTCGATCGCGCTCGCGGGCGCGGCGAAGGCGCTGGCGCTCTTCGACGGCGAGGACTACGTGCGCCCGGAGCACCTGCACGAGCTCGCGGTGCCGGTGCTCGCGCACCGCATGGTGCTCGATCCGCAGGCGAAGTTCGCCGGCGCGAGCGCCGCCGCCCTGGTCGGCGACATCCTGCGCGAGGTGCCGGTGCCGGCCTGAGGCGCCGGGCGGGCCCGTGAGAAGGTTCATTTACCGCTCGCTGCGCCTGGTCAGCGCGCTCGATCACTGGCTGCGCGAGCGGCTCACCTACGCCGGCTGGCTCGCGCTTGGCATGGCGGGCGCGTCTGCGGCCGCCGGCCTGGATACCAACCAGACGGTCACCTACCGCGCGTTCACGTTTCTGGTCGCGCTGCTCGCGCTCTCCTGGCTCGCTAGCCTGCTGTTCTCGAGGTTGCTCGCGCCGCGGCTCGAGGCGAGCCGCGAGCTGCCGCGCTACGCGACCGCGGGCGAGCGCTGCGACTACCGCGTGGTGCTCGTCAACCGCGGCGCGCGCGCGTTCGCGGGAGCGAGCGTGCAGGAGCGCTTCCGCGACCCGCGCCCGGGCTTCGAGGAATGGCGCCGCGCGCGCGAGCCGGGCGAGGAGCGGCGCAACTGGTGGGACCGCACGGTGGGCTACTTCCGCTGGCGCTGGCTGATCGACCGGCGCCTGCCGCGCGAGGCGGTGCCGGGCGAGCTCGCGCGGCTCGCGCCCGGCGAGCGGCGCGAGCTGCGGCTCTCGTTCACGCCGCGCCGGCGCGGACGCATCGAGATGGCCGGCCTCACCGTGGGCCGGCCCGATCCGCTCGGCCTCGTGCGGGGGCTCGCCCGGCTGCCGCTCGAGGCACGCCTGGTCGCGCTGCCGCGCCGCTACCGCCTGCCCGAGCTCGTGCTGCCCGGGCGGCGCAAGTACCAGCAGGGCGGCGTGTCGCTCGCCGCCTCGGTCGGCGACTCGGAGGAATTTCTCGCGCTGCGCGACTATCGCCCGGGCGATCCGCTGCAGCGCGTGCACTGGAAGAGCTACGCGCGCACCGGCAAGCCCGTGGTGAAGGACTACCAGGACGAATTCTTCGAGCGCCATGCGCTCGTGCTGGATACGGGCTCGGCAGGCGGCGAGGACGCCGCCTTCGAGGACGCGGTCGCGCTCGCAGCCTCGTTCGTCTACACCATCGATACGCACGAGTGCCTGCTCGACCTGCTCTTCGTGGCGGGCGGGGCCGCGGGCACGGAAGCAGCGCCCGCGGCAAAGGGCGGCGTGCGCACCTACACCGCCGGCCGCGGGCAGATGCAGGCCGGGCACATGCTCGAGGTGCTCGCCGCGGTGTCGCCGAGCGACCGCGCGGAATTCGCCGGGCTGTCGCGCGCGATCGCCGCGCGCCGCGAGAGCCTCTCGAGCGTGATCCTGATCCTGCTCGCCTGGGACGAGGAGCGGCGCAAGCTCGCGGCCGCGCTGCAGGGCTCCGGCGCCGAGGTGCGCGCGCTGCTGGTGTGCGCGAAGGGGGCGCGCCCGGGTGCATCTTCCGAGCCTCTGCCCGGCTGGATATCCGTGCTGCATGCGGGCGAGATCGAGAAAGGCCTGGCTGGATTGCGATGAGCGAAGCAGCCACCGCTCGACTCGGCGCGCCGCCGTTCTTCCTGGGCGCTGCGCTGGCCTTCTGGGGCTGGCAGACGGGCCACCTCGCGGTCGGGCTCGCGCTCGGCGCCGCGCTCGAGGCGCTGCGCGCGCTGCACCTGCGCATCGACCTCGGCACCGAGCAGCACTCGTCGATCGCGGACCTGTCCACGGTGGGCTTCGTGCTGCTCGCCGTGCTGCTGGCGGCCAACCGCGACATCGGCAGCGGCATCCTGCAATCGTTCATCTGGCTGCCGGTGGCGATCTCGCCGATCCTCGCCGCGCAGTTCGTCACGAGCGAGCGCCGCATCCCGCTTTCGGCCCTGTTCCGCTACATGCGCAAGCTCAGGCGCGAGAACCCCGCGATCAAGGATCCGCCCGTCGACGTGAGCACGGTCTATTGCGCGCTCGTGCTGCTCTCGGCCGGCGTCGCGAACCGGCGCGGACCCGAGTACTACGTTGGCGTGGTGGCGGGCGCTGCCGGGCTCCTGTACTGCGCCTTGCCGCCCGCCCGGCGCAGCGCCGCGAGCCTCGCATCGGCCGCGGCGATGCTCGCGGCGGCGGCGGCGCTCGGCTATGCGGGACACGTCGGCCTGCAGGAGGCGCAGCTCGCGCTCGTCGACTGGGTGCTCGACCTGAACCTGCGATCGATGGATACCGATCCCTACCGCTCGCGCACGGAGCTCGGCTCCGTGGGGCGCCTGAAAAAGTACGACGCGATCGTGCTGCGCGTCTACGCAGAAGGCCACGACATCTCCGAGTTCCAGCTGCTGCACCGCTCGAGCTACAACACCTACATCGCCGGCACCTGGCTGGCGCGCGGCGCGCGCATGGAGAACCTCGATTCGCTCGCCGACAACGAGACCTGGATCCTGCAGCCGACCGCCGGGCCCGCCTCGGGATTGCGCCGCATCCGTTTCTCCGCCCGCTTCGACGCGGGTCGCGCGACGCTGCCGCTGCCGCCCGGCACGACGCGGCTGGCGAAGTTTCCGGCGGCCGTCGTCGAGCGCAACGCGCTCGGCGCGGTGCACGCAAAGCTCGCCGTGGACTGGGCGAATTACGAGGCGCTCGGCGGTCCCGGCATCGCGTTCTACGCGCCGCCCGGCGACGAGGACCTGCTGGTGCCGGCCGAGGAGCGCGGCGTGCTCGACCGCAAGGTGCAGGAGCTCGGCCTGGCCGCGCTCGCGCCCGCCGAGCGGCTGCGCGCGATCGAGCGCTACCTCGCCGGCTTCGAGTACGCCAGCTACCGCGAGCGCCCGGTGCCGCCGGGCGAGACCGCCCTCGGCGACTTCCTCACGCGCACGCGCAGGGGCCATTGCGAGTACTTCGCCACCGCGGCGACGCTGCTCGCGCGCGCCGCGGGCGTGCCCGCGCGCTACGCGACCGGCTTCGCGGCGATCGAGTACAGCGCGCTCGAGGGTGCCTGGGTGGTGCGCACGCGCCACTCGCACGCCTGGACGCGCGCCTGGGTGGACGGCCGCTGGATCGACCTCGACACGACGCCCGCGGTCTGGGGTCCCGAGGAGGCGAGCGAGGCGCCTTTCTGGCAGGGCATGGCCGACCTGCTGCGCTTTGCCGGATTCCGCTGGTCGCAGCGCGGCGAGTTCCGCGCCGGCGACAGCTGGTACGGCGTGCTCGCGCTGCTCGCGGTGTACCTCGGCTGGAGCGTGCTGCGCGGCCGGCGCGTGGTGCGCGAGAAGCGGGCGGCCGGGGCCGCGCGCCGGCGCTGGCCGGGCGAGGATTCGGAGTTCTACGCGCTCGAAAAGGCGCTCCCGGCGCGCGAGCCGAGCGAGACTCAGGCGGCCTGGCTGCGAAGAATTTCTTCGCACCTGGCTCCTGAAAAGACCCTCCGGATCGCGCAAGCACTCCGGCTTCACCAGCGCTACCGCTTCGATCCCGAGGGCCTCCCGAGCGCCGAGCGCGCCCGCCTGCGCGAACTCTGCGCGCTGCTCGCTGCCTCAGGCTAGGATGCGCGCCGCACTGATCGTCCTCGTCGCCGCGGCGCCCGCGTTCGCGCAGGACGCGGGCGTCCAGAGGCAGCTCCTGCAACGCCAGCAGTCGACCGACGCGTTCGACCTGCAGCTGCGCCAGTCGCAGGAAGCGTTGCGCGCCGCGCCCGGCGACCGGCCGGCGCTCGAGGAGCGCCAGCGCTCCGAGCGCCAGCGCCTGGACAACGTGAGCGAGCAGCAGCTGCGCGACGTGAAGACCGACGCCCGGGCGCAGCCCCAGTTGCGTCCCTACGAGCTGCAGAAGGCCGACATCGAGCGCGCGCCGTTCCGCGGGCCGGTCGTCGAAGTGCCCCCGAAGCCCGCGCCGCCGCCCGCGAAGCTCGCGCCCGCGCTGCGCGGCGTTCTCGATCCGCCGCTCGAGCCGGCGCGCTGAACTCGTTAGGGTGGTGCCGGTTGACGGAATCGAACCGCCGACCTTCGGTTTACAAAACCGCTGCTCTACCAGCTGAGCTAAACCGGCATGCGGCCGGATTATGCGCCTACTTGATGCGCCGAAGCTGCGGCTTGCCGCCGGTGGGCTTGGTAGGTTCTGTCGTAGGCGAGGACGGCACGGGCGCGGGCAGCGAGGGGCCGGACTCGTTGGACGGCACCGGCTTGCCGGACTCCTTCTCGGCGTCGGCCTGCACCGCGGGCTTGGTCGCGTCCACGTCGAAGGTCATGCCGTGGCCGGTCTCGCGCGCGTAGAGCGCGTACACGCAGGCGATCGGCACCGAGATCTGGCGCGCGACGCCCGCGAAGCGCGCCGAGAACTCGATGAGCTCGTTGCCCATCTGCAGCTTGTGCACCGCCGAGGGCGAGACGTTGAGCGTGATCTCGCCGTTCTTCACGTATTCCGAAGGCACCTGCGAGCGCGAGTCGACCCTCACCGCGAGGTGCGGCGTATAGCCGTTGTCCACGCACCACTCGTAGAGCGCGCGCAGCAGGTAGGGCTTGGTGGAGATCTCGGCGCCGGCCATCGCGATCGGGTGCGTCGCTACTTCCGCATCACCTTCTCGGAAGGCGTGAGCGCCTCGATGAAGGCCGGCCGCGAGAAGATGCGCTCGGCGTACTTCATGAGCGGCGCTGCGGGCTTGCCGAGCTTGATGCCGTAGTGGTCCAGGCGCCAGAGCAGCGGCGCGATTGCGACGTCCAGCATCGTGAAGTCGTCGCCGAGCATGTGCTTGGTCTTGGTGAAGATCGGCGCGAGCTCGATGAGGCGGTCGGTGACGAGCGCGCGCGCCTTCTCCATCGGCTTTTCCTTGCCGGACTCGAGCGCCTCGATCTGCGAGAACAGCTCCACCTCCATGTTGAACAGCATCAGGCGCGCGCGCGCGCGCATCACGGGATCGGCGGGCATCAGCTGCGGATGCGGGAAGCGCTCGTCGATGTATTCGTTGATGATGTTCGACTCGTACAGGATCAGGTCGCGCTCGACCAGCACCGGCAGCCGGTTGTAGGGGTTCATCACCGCGATATCTTCCGGCTTGTTGTACATGTCCACGTCGATCACCTGGAAGTCCATGCCCTTCTCGTACAGCACGAAGCGGCAGCGGTGGCTGAAGGGGCAGGTGGTGCCGGAATACAGTTGCATCATGACGCGGGGTTCCTGGCGCGGGATTCCGGGGCAGAGAAAAAAGCCGGGCGGCGCCCGGCTCTCCGCGCCCCGGAGGGACTCAATGCACGTCCTTCCAATACTCTTTCTTCAGTGCGTAGGCGAAGATGAACAGGATGCCGAGCACGAACAGCGCGACGATGCCGATGCGCCTGCGGTTCACGGCCGAAGGCTCGCCCATGTACACGAGGAAGTTGACGAGGTCGCGCACCGTCGTGTCGTACTGCACCTCGCTCATCGTGCCGGGGCTGAGCTGCGTCCACGCCATCTCGCGCCCCGCGCCGTGCCCTCCTTCCTCGCCCTTGCCTTCCTTGCCCTCGCCCTCGGCGGCCGGCGCCGGCCCGTAGGCACGCTCGCCCTGCAGCGTCCAGAGCGCGTGCGGCATCGCCACCTGCGGGAACACCGCGTTGTTCCAGCCCGTGGGCGAGCTGTCGTCGCGGTAGAAGCTGCGCAGGTAGGTGTAAAGCCAGTCCGCGCCGCGCGAGCGCGCGATCACCGAGAGATCGGGCGGCGCCGCGCCGAACATCGCCTTGCCGTCCTTCGCCGAGAGCGCGACCTTCATGGTGTCGCCTACCTTGGCGTCGGTGAGCACCAGGTTGTCGCGGATCTGGGACTCGGTGAGCCCGAGGTCCTCGAGCCGGTTGTAGCGCATGTACTGCGCGCCGTGGCAGTTCAGGCAGTAGTTGACGAAGGTGCGTGCGCCCGCCTGCAGGCTGACGAGGTCCTTCGGATCGATCGGCGCGCGATCGAGGGGATAGCCCCCCTCGGAAGCGCGGGCCGCCGTCGCGGCGGCGAGCAGCGCGAAGAGCGGCGCGAGCAGCAGGGTCTTCATGGAGGCGCGCCTCACATCGTCACCCGTTCGGGCACGGGCTTGGTCTTGTCGATCGCCGTGTACCACGGCATCAGGAAGAAGAACGCGAAGTACAGCAGCGAGCAGATGCGCGCGGCGATGGTGGCGCGGTCGGCGTGGCCGAGCCAGGCGCCAGCCTGGCCCCAGACCGTCACCGGCTCGGTGCCGAGGTAGCCCAGCGTCAGGAACACGACCACGAAGATCGCGAGCGCGCCCTTGTAGAGCGGGCCGCGGTAGCGGATCGACCGCACCGGCGCGCGGTCCAGCCACGGCAGGAAGAACAGGATCAGCGTCGCGATGCCCATCGCCATCACGCCCGGGAACTGCGAATTGAACAGCGGCGGCACCGCCCGCAGGATCGAGTAGTAGGGCGTGAAGTACCAGACCGGCGCGATGTGCGGCGGCGTCTTCAGCGGGTCGGCCGGGATGAAGTTGTTGTCCTCGAGGAAATAGCCGCCCATCTCCGGCACGAAGAACAGCACGAAGCAGAACAAGGCCATGAACGCCACGGCGCCGGCGAAGTCCTTCACCGTGTAGTACGGGTGGAACGGCACGCCGTCGAGCGGGTGCCCGTCCGGGCCCTTGGTCTTCTTGATGTCCACGCCGTCCGGGTTGTTCGAGCCCACGTCGTGCAGCGCGAGGATGTGCGCGGTCACCAGGCCGAGCAGAACGAGCGGGACCGCGATCACGTGCAGCGCGAAGAAGCGGTTCAGCGTCGCGTCGCCGACCACGTAGTCGCCGCGGATCCAGACCGCGAGGTCCGGGCCGATGAACGGGATGGTGCCGAACAGGTTGACGATCACCTGCGCGCCCCAGTAGGACATCTGCCCCCAGGGCAGCAGATAGCCGAAGAAGGCCTCGCCCATGAGCGTGAGGTAGATCAGCACGCCGAAGATCCAGACCAGCTCGCGCGGCCGCTGGTACGAGCCGTACAGCAGGCCGCGGAACATGTGCAGGTACACGACGATGAAGAAGGCCGAGGCGCCGGTCGAATGGATGTAGCGGATGATCCAGCCGCCCGGCACGTCGCGCATGATGTACTCGACCGAGCCGAAGGCGAGCGCGGCGTCGGGCTTGTAGTTCATCGTCAGGAAGATGCCCGAGACGATCTGGATCACGAGCACGATGCCCGACAGGGCGCCGAAGAAGTACCAGAAGTTGAAGTTCTTGGGCGCGTAGTACTCGGCGGCGTGCTTGCGGAACTCCTCGGCGAGCGAGGGCATGCGCGCATCGAACCAGTCCCACAGCGCCAACAGGCGGCCGGCCATGGCTTACGCTCCCTTCTTGTCTTCGCCGATGAGGATCGTGCCGTCCGACACGTACGTGTACGGCGGCACGTCGAGGTTCACGGGCGCGGGCGAGCCCTTGTAGACGCG
>DATIYN010000178.1:0-13028 GCA_035517595.1 Burkholderiales bacterium | reverse complement strand
GCCTTCGCGCGCGTCGCCTCGCGCGCCCAGACGAGCACGTTCATGCCGAAGGCCTTGCCGTAGCCCGCGACCACGGCGCCGATCCGGCCGTAGCCGTAGATGCCGAGCGTCTTGCCGCGCAGCGTCCAGCCGATGCCCATCTGCCACTTGCCTGCCTGCAGCGATGCCATCTGCTGCGGAATCTGCCGCATCGCCGCGATCACCAGTCCCCAGGTGAACTCGGCCGTCGCGTACGAGGGCGTGCCGGCATGCATGTTGGAGCACACGACGATCCCCAGGCGCGTGCAGGCCTCGATATCGATGTGCGGGTAGACGCTCCTCTGGCTGATCAGGCGCAGCTTCGGCAGACGCTCGAGCAGCGGCGCGCGCACCTGCGTGCGCTCGCGGATCAGCACCAGCGCCTCGGCGTCGGCGAGACGCTCGGCAAGCCGGTCGACCTCCTGCACGTGGTCGTTCCAGACCTTCACGTCGTGTCCGGCGAGCTTCGCGAAGCACGCGAGCGTCGGCGTGGTGTCAAAGTAGTCGTCGAGAATCGAGACGATCACGGAGCCTCCTTGGGAACGGGATTGCTGCGCGGCTTGCGGAACTCGAGCGGCCGCATCGCCGGGTAGCCGTTCGCGCGCAGGAATTCGAGCACGCGCGGCGCCCAGATGTCCGGCGCGCGCGTGAACAGGCCATGGCCATCCTGCCCGGACGGCGGATAGCGCGTGTACTCGCCCGGTCCACCCTCGGCCCGGAACGCGTCGAACCACTCCCTCGGATAGGTTGGCCCCATGTAGCGGTCATTCTCCGTGTAGATCCACAGGGTCGGGATCCGGGCGGCCTTGCCGTAGTCGGCGAACAGGCGCCGGAGCCGGTCCGGTGCGCAAGGACTGCCCGGCCGCGTCTCGGGATTGCCGCCGCCGCCGCCCGCGAAGTTGACTGCCGCCTGCACGCCCGGCGGGTTCAGCGCCGCGACCGCGATCGCCGTGGTGCCACCGTACGACTGCCCCATGACGACCGCGCGCTCGGGAGCGACGTCCGGGCGCGCTCGGAGCATTTCCAGGACCGCGAGCGTCTGCACCGCCGCAGCGAGGTAACCGGGCCGGTAGTTCTTGCTAAAGCAGTCGCCGCTGTCCTCGACGTCGTCTCCGCCCGTGACGCCGTAGCCGATGCGCGTGGGCACCGCGACAATGAAGCCCTCGCGTGCGAGCCAGTCGGAGACCTGGCTGTACTTCGCGCGGCCGAGCGCAGCGCGCGTCGCGGCCTTGGGCGCCCGGCCGTGATTCAGCACGAGCGCAGGATGCGGTTGGGGTGAATCAGTGTCGCGCCAGATCGTCACCACGATCTCCCGCGCGACTTCCTTGCCGTAGCCGTCGAGCACCTTAACCTGCACTTTCGTCTGCTCTTCCACCACGCGCGCCTGCGCGCACCCGGCCGCGAGCGCAAGACCCAGCAGACTCGCCCATGCCCTCACCGAGGCCCGCTTCCCCGGCCGGCGAGTTCCTTCAAATAGAAGTGGCGGCTCGCGCCGCGCGGCGAGCCCGCCATGCCGCCGAAGCGCGCGAAGCCCAGCTTCTCGTAGAAGCCGGGCGCCTGGAACGAATAGGTGTTCAGGTGCAGGAGCCGGCTGCCGCGCCGGCGCGCGCGACGCTCGGCCTCCTGGATCAGGCGGCGCCCGAGGCCCTGCCGCCGCGCGCGCTCCGACAGCCAGAGCAGCTCCACGTAGCTTTCGCGCCAGTACGACTGCAGGATGAGGCCGCCCAGCACGCCGCCGCCGGGCGCGCGCGCGGTGAGCACGACGCGCGAATAGCGGAACGGGCCCGCGGTCCTGCGGTTGTAGCGGAGGAGCCCATCCCAGAGCCTGCGCGACATCGCGCGAGCGTTCGTCCTTTCGGCGGCGATCCGGACCGGCTGCTTCATGCGTCCGGGATGGTAGCAACGAACGCGGATGCTATGCTCGTCGCATGACCGTCCGACTCGCCGTCCTCCTCGGCGCGCTGCTGCTGCCGCTTTCCTCGGGAGCGCAGCCGTTCCCGACGCGGCCGGTGAAGCTGGTCGTCGGCTTCACGCCGGGCGGCGGCGTCGACATCGCGGCGCGCACGCTCGCGCCCAAGCTCTCGGAGCTCATCGGCCAGCCGGTGATCGTCGAGAACAAGCCAGGCGCCGGCACCAACATCGCCAACGAGTTCGTCGCCAGGAGCGCGCCCGACGGCACGACGCTGCTGGTGAACACGCCGGCAGTGGCCATCAACATGTCGCTCTACCGCAAGCTGCCCTTCGACACGCTGCGCGACTTCGCCGCCGTGTCGATCTTTTCCGAGAGCCCGAATGTCCTGATGGTGAACTCGAAGCTGGCAGCGCAGAATCTGCAGGAATTCATTGCTTACGCGCGTGCCAACCCGGGTAAGTTGAACTATTCCTCGGCCGGCCCGGGCACGACCCAGCACCTATGCGGGGAGCTGTTCAAGCTGCGCACCGGGGTCTCGATGGTGCACGTGCCGTACAAGGGCACTGCGCCCTCCCTTACGGCGCTGATCGCCGGCGAAGTGGACATGTCCTTCTCCAACATCCCGGCGATGCTGCAGCACGTGAAGAGCGGCCGCCTGCGGCCGCTCGCCTCGACCGGCACCCGGCGCTCGGAGCTCATTCCCGAGGTGCCGACGATGAAGGAAGCAGGCGTGAGCGGCGTCGACGTGACGGTGTGGTACGGGGTGCTGGCGCCCGCGGCGACGCCGAAGGCGATGGTGGCGGCACTGTCGGGCGCGGTGGCCAAGGCGGCCCACGATCCCGAGATGAAGAAGCGCCTCGCCGAGGAAGGTGCCGAGCCGGTAGGAAATTCAGCCGAGGAATTCGGGCGCATCCTGCGCGAAGAGGTCGCGAGGTGGGCCGAGGTGGTGAAGGTTTCGGGAGCGCGCGCGGACTAGGCGCTAGCGCGCGAGCGACCTCCCGAGGAAACCATCGACGATCTTCACGAGCTCGTCCTCGTGCCCCTCGAAGAAGTGCTTCGCGCCCGGCACCATGATCTGGCCCGAGCCGGGGTGCTGCGAGAGCTGTTTCGCGCGTTCGGGCGCGCCCCACCGGGTCACGGTCCAGTCTTCGCTGCCGTAGACGTCGAGCGTCGGGATCTTGATGCGGTACATCTCCTCCAGCCCCTGCAGGATGCCGATGAATACCCAGGCGCGCACGCTCGTGTCGTCGGTGCGGATCAGGTACTGGTTGGCCATGGTCGCGCCCAGGCTGTGCGAGACGATGGCGATGTTCCGGTAGCCCCTGGCCTTCAGGAAGTCGACCGCGAGCTGGAAGCGCTCGCGCGCGTCCGGGTAAAGCGGCACGTACAGGCCGAGGATCGCGGTCGAGGGCAGCACCGGGAGCTGGATCGACAGCGTGGTCCAGCCCGCGTCCGCGAGCCTGGTGCGCAGCGTGCCGTAGAGTTCGAAGTCCGGGCTCCAGCCGCGGCCGTGCGCGATGATCACGGCGCCCTTGGATTTCTCCTTCAGGTCGATGAAGAGGCCGAGGAACTTGTGGCCGTTCTTCTGCTGCATCCAGACCGCGTCGCCGACCATGAGCGTCGGCAGGATGTCGTCGGCCCAGCGCTTCTCCTTCTCGTAGTCCTGGGAGAAGGCCTCGAGGGACAGCGACAGCAGGACGACAAAAACAAAAAGCCCGCCGAAGCGGGCTTTTTGTCGTTGCTGGAACGCGCTACGCAAGGCTGAACGGCATCGTGCGCTGGCGCTTGCCGGTGAGCGCGAACAGCGCGTTCGCCAGCGCGGGCGAGAACAGCGCCATGCCGGGCTCGCCGATGCCGCCGGGCGTCTCGCTGCTTTTGACGATGTGCATCTCGATCTTCGGCGTCTCGGGCATGCGCGGCAGCTTGTAGGTGTTGAAGTTCTGCTGCTCCACGCGGCCGTCCTTCAGCGTGATGTTGCCGTACAGCGCCGCCTGCATGCCGAAGACGATGTTGCTCTCCAGCTGCTGCTGCACGATGTTCGGGTTCACCATGCGCCCGAGGTCTACCGCGATCACCACGCGGTGCACCTTGATCTGCCCGCCTTCGCCGGAGGCCTCGACGACCTGCGCCATGTAGGTCTGGTAGCCCTCCATGAGCGCGATGCCGCGCGCGCGGCCCTTGGGCAGCGGCTTGCCCCAGCCCGCCTTCTGCGCCGCGAGCTTGAGCACGTTGGCGAAGCGCGGCTGCTTGTCGAGCAGCGACAGCCGGAACTCGTAGGGATCCTTGCCCGCCGCGGCCGCCATCTCGTCCATGAACGACTCGTTGGCGAACACGTTGAGCGCGTGCGACACCGAGCGCAGGTAGCCCACGCGCAGACCGGTGTCGTGGATCACCGTCGCGACCGACTGGTTCGGGATATCGTAGGGCACGAGGATCGCCTCGGTCATGAGCGGGTCGACGCCGTCCTTGACGAGCGGCGGGAACAGCCTCGAGGTCACCGACGGCGAGCTCATCTTCAGGCTGAACGCGGTCGGCTTGCCGCTCGCGTCCAGCGCGCCCGACATCTGCGTGAGGCTCGCCGGGCGGTAGAAGTCGTGCGTCATGTCGTCTTCGCGCGTCCACACGAGCTTCACCGGGGCGCCGATCTGCTTCGAGATTTCCACCGCCTGCGCGAAATAGTCGCAGTCGATGCGCCGTCCGAAGCCGCCGCCGAGGAACGTCGTCCGGATCGTGATCTGCTCCGGCTTCAGCCCCGTGATGGCCGTGGCCATGCCCATCGCAAGCTGCTGGAACTGGATCGAGCCGATCAGCAGCGCCGAGTCCTTGCGCACGTCGGCGGTGAAGTTCATCGGCTCCAGCGGCGAGTGCGACAGGAACGGCATCTGGTAGGTCGCCTCGACCTTCTTGGCCGCCGCGCCCATCGCCGCGCCGACGTCGCCCTGCTTGCGGATCGTCGCGCCGGGCTGCGCCATCGCTTCGCCGAGGCCCTTGTACACGGCCTCGGTGCTGAGCGCCTTGTTCGGGCCTTCGTCCCAGGTGATGTTGAGCGCGTCGCGCGCCTGCCGGGCCTGCCACCAGCTGTCGGCGACCACGGCCACGCCGTCAGTGACCTTGACGACGTGCTTGACGCCGGGCATCGACTTCGCCTTCGCGTCGTCCACGCTGGTCGCCTTGCCGCCGATCACGGGGCACTGCGCGAGCGCGGCGTAGAGCATCCCCGGCAGCCTCACGTCGATGCCGTACTCGGCCTTCCCGGTGATCTTGGCGGCGGTGTCCATCCGCTTCAGCGGCTTGCCGACGTAGCGCCACTTGGACGGGTCCTTGAGCGCCACTTCCTTGGGCGGCGTCAGCTTGGAGGCGGCCTCGGCGAGCGAGCCGTAGGTCGCCTTCTTGCCGCCCGGGCCCATGACCATGCCGTTGTGCGCGTGGCACTTGTCGGCATCGACGCCCCACTTGTCGGCGGCGGCCGCGACGAGCATGGTGCGCGCCTTCGCGCCCGCCTCGCGCAGCTTGGTGAAGCCGTCGCGCACCGAGGTCGAGCCGCCGGTGATCTGGCCGCCCAGCATCGAGTTGATGTAGTCCTCGCCCGGGGGCGCGAACTCCACCTTGACCTTGTGCAGGTCCACCTCGAGCTCCTCGGCGATCAGGGTGGGCAGGGACATGACCACGCCCTGGCCCATCTCCGAGCGCGCGCACAGCAGCGTGACGCTGTTGTCGCCGCCGATGCGGATCCAGGCGTTGACCTTCGAGTCGGTCGCGGCGAGCGCCTCCTTGAAGCGCAGCGGCAGAGCCACGCCGATGACGAGCGCGCCGCCCGCGGCGGCGCCGGACTTCAGGAAATCGCGGCGAGCCGGATTCTTGAGTGCTTTCATGATCAGGCTCCTTTCGCGGCTTTGTGGATGGCCGCGCGGATGCGCGGATAGGTGCCGCAGCGGCAGGCGTTGCCCGCCATCGCGGCGTCGATGTCCGCGTCCGTCGGGTTGGGCTTCTCGGCGAGCAGCGCCGAGGCCGACATGATCTGGCCCGACTGGCAGTAGCCGCACTGCGGCACGTCGAGCGCCGCCCAGGCGGCCTGCACCTTCTTGCCGGAGGCCGTCGCGCCGACGCCCTCGATGGTCGTGACCTTCTTGCCGAGCGCGGCCGACAGCGGCGTGCCGCAGGAGCGCACGGGCTTGCCGTCCAGGTGCACGGTGCAGGCGCCGCACAGTTGCGCGCCGCAGCCGAATTTCGTTCCGGTCATGCCGAGCGTGTCGCGCAGCACCCAGAGCAGCGGCGTGCTCGGATCGGCGTCGACCTCGCGGGTCTTGCCAT
This sequence comes from Burkholderiales bacterium, assembly GCA_035517595.1. Lineage (GTDB taxonomy): Bacteria > Pseudomonadota > Gammaproteobacteria > Burkholderiales > SG8-39 > RBG-16-66-20. The sequence continues at coordinate 6,787 of DATIYN010000178.1, read as the reverse complement.
TGACGTTCAGACTGGCCATGCGTCCCTCCCTCAAGTGGATTCACATTCCGGACTGCGGTGACCTATTATGCAACGCCCAAAGAGGAGGATCGATGAAAAAAGTTTTTGCGCGCGCCTGTTTCCTGACGCTCGGCTTGCTCGCCGCCGTGGGAGCGATCCCCCATGCTGCGGCGCAGGATTTTCCAAATCATCCGGTTAAGATCGTCGTGCCCTGGCCGCCCGGCGGCAACGTCGACTTCACGGCACGCACGGTGCAGCCGGCGCTGGCCGAGGCGCTCGGCCAGCAGGTGATCGTGGAAAACCGCGCCGGGGCCGGGGGCACGATCGGCTCGGCGCAGGTGGCGAAATCGTCGCCGGACGGCTACACCCTGCTGCTCGGCTCCTCGGGGACGATCTCGAGCGCGCCGGCGGTATTCCGGAACATCGCCTACGACCCGGCGAAGGATTTCGTCGCGGTGGGCGCGATCCAGTACGTCCCGATGGTGCTCACGGCCGCGCCCAACACGCCCGCGGCGACCTATGCGGAACTGCTGAACTACATCAAGAACAAGAAAAACCCGGTCAGCATCGCCTCCGCCGGCAACGGCTCGTCGAACCACCTCGCGATCGAGCTGTTGATGCGCCAGGCCAAGCTGCCGCTGCTGCACGTGCCGTACAAGGGCAGCGGCCCGGCGATCACCGACCTGCTCGGCAGCCAGGTCGAGACCATGATGGACCAGCTCACCGCGTCGATCGAGCACATCCGCAACGGCAAGCTGAAGGCGCTCGCGGTGACCTCGCTCGCGCGCTCGCCGCTGCTGCCCAACGTGCCCACGCTGGACGAGCTCGGCGTCAGGGGCTACGAGGCGGGCACCTACACGGGCCTGTTCGCGCCCGCGGGCACGCCGCCCGCGGTGGTCGCGCGGCTTCACGGCGCGCTGCGCAAAGCCCTCGCAGACCCGGGCGTGCGCGAGCGCTACCGCAACGCCGGCGCCGACGTCTGGGAGATGAGCCAGCCGGCGTTCGACGCCTACGTGCGCGGCGACGTGGAGAAGTGGCGCAAGGTCGCGCGCGAAGCGAACATCGTCGTCGACTGAGCGCCTACTTGGGCTGCTGCACGACCCGAAGGTAGGGCTTCAGGGTCTTGAAGCCCTGCGGGTACTTCTTCTTCGCGTCCTCGTCCGACACCGAGGTCGGGATGATCACGTCCTGGCCCGGCTTCCAGTTCACCGGCGTCGCCACGCTGTGCTTGGCGTTGATCTGCAGGGCGTCGAGCAGGCGCAGCACCTCGTCGAAATTGCGGCCCGCGCTCATCGGGTAGGTCAGCATCGCCTTCACCTTCTTGTCGGGGCCGATGATGAACACCGAGCGGATGGTCGCGTTGTCGTTGGCGGTGCGCGGCCCGGGGCTCGCGTTCGGGTGGATCATGTCGTAGAGCTTGGCCACCGCCAGGTCTTCGCCGCCGATCAGCGGGTAGTTGATCGCGTGGCCCTGCGTCTCCTTGATGTCGCCCAGCCACTTCTTGTGGTCGCTCACCGAGTCGTTCGACAGGCCGATGATCTTGGTGTTGCGCTTGTCGAACTCCGGCTTCAGGCCCGCCATGTAGCCGAGCTCGGTGGTGCAGACCGGCGTGAAGTCCTTCGGGTGCGAGAACAGGATCGCCCACTTGTCGCCGATCCATTGGTGGAACTGGATGCGGCCTTCGGTGGTGTCCGCCGTGAAGTCCGGCGCGGTATCGCCGATGCGAATGCTCATGGTCTGTCTCCTTCTCCTTGAAAGGCCCCAGCCCTTCAGGGCCGGGTCGCGTCTCAGTCTACATCGCCGACCGCTAAAAAGGAGTCATGCCCATGGTTCGCGCAGTGGTTCTCGGCCCCGGATCGTCGACTAGTCGATGCGCTCGCCGAGCAGGGTCTTCACGGGCATCGCCGAATGCGGATCGACGAGCACCGCGAGCCAGGCGAAGCGCGTGCGCAGCATCAGCGCGCGAACGTCGCTTTCCTTCGTGCCGGAGGAGGCGAGCCAGGCATCCACGGCCTTCGCGGTGACGGGCTCGGTCTCGCGCAGCCGCGCGACTGTCGCCGCGCGCGCCAGCACCTGCCGCGTTCGCTCGGCGTACGGCACGTAGTAGCGCGGGAAGTTCTGCACGTCGAGGCCCGCGGGCGCGAGCGCGACCAGGCGCTGGCGCTCGGCCGGATCGGCCGGCAGGTCCGCAGCCGCGAGGCGCGGCCCGGTCCAGGGCAACGAGCGGAATTCCGAGTAGCGCGCGGCCGCGAGCTCCTCGGGCTGAAGATCGACCGCGGTGACCAGCTCGAAGCGATCGACCACGAAGACCACGAACGCCGGGCGCGCGAGCGCGACCACGGACAGGCCGTAGACGAGCGCCGTGGCCTGGAGCACGCCGATCACGGCGAGATCGAACTTCATCCCCGGCTTGCCCGACTTGAAGACGATCAGCGTGAGCAGCGGCCCGACCGAGACGTCCACGCTGACCAGCAGGAAGATCAGCCCCAGGCCGCCGGCGGCCTCGAATAGCGGCCCGGGAAACCACAGGCCGAAGATGAGCGCGAGCGAGGCCGCAGCGATCGTCGCGCTGATCGCCAGATGGATGCCCGCAGCCTGCCAGCGCGAGAGCGTCCTCGCTGCCATGCGGCGCCGGATCAGGCGTCCTTCTTCTCGGGCGGCATGGAGGCCGCGAACACCTTGGCGAGCGCCGGGAAGTACTCCTTGCCGTAGCCCGCGGCGATCGCCTTCTTGATGATCTCCTTCGCATTGTCGGCGCCGGGCAGGAACAGGCCCTGCTCCTCGGCGAGGCGCAGCGCGTAGCGGATGTCCTTGAGCGCGTACTCCGAGGAGAACGCCTTCTCGGGGTAGTCGCCCTTCAGCATCGCCTTCATGCCGTGGTTGCGCAGCGCGAAGCTGTCGGCCGAGCCCTTGGCGAGCGTCTGGAAAGCGAGCTCCGGGTCGATGCCGACGTGGCCGACCAGCGCGAGCGCCTCGGCGATCGCCACCACGTTCTGGAACAGCACCATGTTGTTGATGATCTTCATCGCCTGGCCGGCGCCGGGGCCGCCGCACAGCGTGACGTCCGTCGCGAAGCATTCGAGCAGCGGCTTGATGCGCGCGAACACCTTGTCCGAGGCGCCCACCATCACCGAGAGGGTGCCCTCGATTGCCGCCTGGCGCGTGCGCGCCACCGGCGCGTCGGCGAACTGGATGCCGCGCGCCGAGAAGCGCGCGTTCAGGTCGCGCGCGAGGCTCACCGGCGTCGTGGACAAGTCGACCACCAAGCCGCCGGGCTTCAGGTGCGTGAGCAGGCTGCCCGCGCCCAGGCACACGTCGTTCACCTGGTACCCGCCGGGCAGGGACAGGAACACGACGTCGGCGTGTTCGGCGACGTCGCGCACGGATTCGGCCGGCGCAACCCCGGGCTGGTCCATCTGCGCGAGCGCCTCCAGGTCGGTGTCGTACGCGCGCACCTCGTGGCCCTTGGCCGCGAGGTTCCGGCACATCGGCGCGCCCATCGTTCCCAAGCCGATGAATCCCAGCATCCGTTCTTCCCCTCCTACTTCAGCACCACCAGCGCATCCACCGCCACCGCGCCCGCCGGCTTGACGATCACCGGGTTCGCTTCGGCCTCGCGCACCGGCCGCCCCTCGAGCAGCGCGAGCCGCGACATCGCGGCCACGGCGCGCGCGAGCGCGCTCAGGTCGCCCTGCGGCAGGCCGCGGTAGCCGCGCAGCGCGGCGAAGCCCCTGACCTGCGCGACCATTTCCGCGGCGCCCGCCTCGTCCACCGGCGCGAGGCGCAGCACGACGTCATTGTAAAGTTCCGCCAGGATTCCGCCCGCGCCCACCAGGACGAGCGGCCCGACCACCGGGTCGTCGCGGTAGCCGACGATCGCCTCGCCCAGCGCCGGCTCCATCTTCTGGACCAGGAGAGTCTCGCACTTCTTCGAGAGTTCCGCAGCGCCGCGCGCGTAGTCCTTCTCGTCCGGGATGCCGAGCTTCACGCCGCCGACTTCGGACTTGTGCGCGACCCCGGACGAGAGAATCTTCAGCGCGACCGGGTACGCGATCGAATGCGCGTAGCGCGGCGCGCGCACGACGGCCGATTCGACGACCGGTACGCCGAGCGCGGCAAACAGCCTCATTGCCTCGTGCTCGTTCAGCTTGCCCGCAGCGGGGACGTCTGCCGGCCATCGGGGCGGGTCCGCCTTCGGCTGCGCGCGCGGCGTTCTCCAGGAGAAATAGGCGTGCAAGGCGTCGGCGCAGGCCTCGGGCGTGCGGAACGCCGCAATCCCCGCCTCGGCGAGCAGCGCGAGCGAGCGGTCGGCCTGCGGCGTCATGAACACCGCCAGCGGCTTCGGCGAGCGCTTCGCGCGGATGATCGGCTCCACCGCGTGCTGCGGATGGAACTGCGCGGAGGAACCCACCACCGCGAGCACCGCGTCGCAATCCGGGTACGCGAGCAGCTCCTCCACGACCGCGCCGTAGGTCGCGGCGCGCTTGCCCATCGTGAGATCGAGGATCGGCGCCCGCGGATCGGGCGACGCGGTCTCGATGCCGTGCATGCCGAGCCGGTCCACGACCGAGGCGGCGCCGCCGCCCGTGGTGGTGACCACGCCCACGCGCGGCGCGCGACCCGGGAACAAACCGAGATCCGGCGGCGAGCGGCCCGCCAGCAGCGGGCCGATCTCGACGAGCGTCTCCAGCATGTCGACGCGCGCGATGCCGCAGTCCCGGAAAAAAGCGTCGAGCGCGGCATCCTCGCCCGAAAGCGCGCCCGTGTGCGAGCGCGCGAGCCGCTCTCCGAGCTTCGAGCGCCCGAGCTTGTAGGCGATGACGGGCTTGCCGGCCGCGTGCGCCGCGCGTGCGCCGCGCGCGAGCGCCGCCGCGTCGCGAACCGTTTCCAGGAAGAGCAGGACGATTTGCGTCTCCGCGTCGGCGGCGAGCATCTCCACGATCTCGCCCACGCCCAGGTCCGATTCGTTGCCGACCGACACGAGCTTGGAGAAGCCGAGTCCGCGCGCCGTGCCGCGCGAGAGCATGGTCCCGAGCATCGTGCCGCTCTGCGAAACGATGCTGGTCGCGCCCGCGGCCGGCGCGTCCATCTCCAGCACCGCGTTGACCGTGATCGGGCAGCGGCCGGAGAGGTTGATCATGCCCATGCTATTGGGTCCCAGCAGGCGCACGCCGAGCGCCCGCGCGCGCGCGGCGAGCTTGCGCTGGCGCGCCATGCCCTCGGCGCCGGCATCGGCGAAGCCGTCGGCGAAGATCGTCGCCACCGGCACGCCCTTGCGGCCGCAGTCCTCGAGCGCGCCTTCCACATCCCCCACCATGACGAAGGCGTGATCGATCTGTTCTTCTATGTCATTCAGGCTCTTAAAAGCGGGCAGCCCGAACAGCGTCGCTCGCGTCGCATTGACGGGGAGAATTTTTCCCGCGAATCCGAATTTCGAGAGGTAGCGCTGCGGGCGAGCGGTGTTCTTCGCCGCGTCGCCGGAGGCGCCCACCAGCGCGACCGCGCGGGGCGAGAACAGCGCGGCGGCGAGCTCTACTGCGGAACGGCCTTCGCTTTTTCCAGCGTCCACAGGTCGGCGAGCAGTTTGCGCGCGCGCGCCTCGCCCAGCACGGGCGCGGCGAGCTCCAGGTACTTGGCCTCGAGCTGCGCGTCCGAGAGCGGCGCCTCGGGGTCGCCGATGCGCGTAGGCTGCAGCAGCTCCTCGCGCCGGCCGTCGCGCGCGTCGATCGCCACGCGCGCGGCGCGCTGGCGCGGGAAGGCGGCGTCCAGTTCCGGATCGATCGAGACCGAAATCCTTTCCATCAGGGACCGCGTGGCCGGGTCCTCCAGTCGCGCGGGCTCGAACGCGGCGAGTCGCACGCTGCCGTGCGTGAGCGCGGTCGCCACCACGTACTTGAGCGAGAAGCGCGCCTCGGCCGGCGTGGCGGGCGACTCGTAGCCCGAGACTTCCTTCGCCGCGCGGTAGCTGCCCACGCGGATGCGCTCGATCTCGCGCGCGGCAATCTTCATGCGCTCCTGGAGCGCGAGCGCGCCGTCGATGGCGGCGAAGGTGTGGCCGCAGCAGGTGTGGTTCTTGAAGGTCATGCGGCAGATGTTCCAGGTCCTGCCGAGCGACTCGAAGGCCTTGTCCCAGTCGGGGCCGTCGCCCATGGCGCGGCCGAAGCCCGCCTCGCCCTCGATCACGTCGAGCGATCCAGTGACGCCTTCCTTCGCCGCGAGCGCCGCCGTCACGCCGGCCTCCGCCGCACGGCCCGCGTGCATGGGCTTGGACATCGAATCCATTCGGAACGCCTGCTGCAGCGCGGCCGCGAAGGTGGTCGCCGTGGCGAGCGCGTGCGCGAAGCGCTTCGCGTCCAGGCCCAGCACCTCGCTCGCCGCGGCGCAGGCGCCGAACACGCCGATCGTGCCCGTGTTGTGCCAGTACTTGTAGTGCGCCTTGCCCATCGCGGCGCCGATGCGCGTGGAGATCTCGTAGCCCACGACCACCGCGCGCAGGAACTGCGCTCCGCTTGCGCCCCGCGCCTGCGCGAGCGCGAGCGCCGCCGCGATCGTCGGCGCGCCCGGGTGGTAGATGCCGTCGCGGAAGATGTCGTCCACCTCGACCGTATGCGCCGCCGCGCCGTTGATCAGGGCCGCGGCGCGCACCGTCGCGGAGCGGCCCAGGGCAAGTTTCGCCTTTCCGGCATCCAGTTCCTCCTTCAACGCGGCTTCGAGCAGCGTTGCAGGTGCGACGACGGCGCCCGGCAGCAGCGCGGCGTACCAGTCGATGACCGCGCGCTTGGCGTGG
>DATIYN010000177.1:0-10234 GCA_035517595.1 Burkholderiales bacterium | reverse complement strand
CGCGCCGGGGCCGAGCGCAGCCCCTGCAGCGCCGCGTCGGTTTCCTCCGAGTCGCGATCCAGTTGCTCGACGAGCGTCGCGGTGGGCGCGGCGAGGTCGGCGCCCAGCGAGCCGATCAGGCGCGCGCTCGCGGCGTCCACGGTTTGCGCGACCTGCGCCCGGAGCGCGCGCTTCTGGTAGAGGCCGTAGCCCGCGTAGGCGAGCCCGGCCGCGACCAGGATGGCGACGGCGGCGATGGCGATGCGCTTCATTCCCGCGATTCTCCCGACCGCGCGAATCTAGCACCGCCCATCGCGGGGCCGCGACTGTCGCCCGCGGGCGACGGCCGTCGCGCCGGCGGCGCTAGTTGCATTCGCAATCAAACAGCCCTATCATTGCATCTGCAATCATTGCTCGTCATGTCCCCCGCCCTCGATCCCCGCCAGCGCGCATGGGCGCGCTTCGTGACCGCGCACGCGCTGCTCGTCGAGCGCGTCGAGGCGGCCCTGGTCGAAGCGGAGCTTCCGTCGCTCGACTGGTACGACCTGCTGTGGTCGCTCGAAAACGCGGAGCACGGCCGCATGCGCATGGCCGACCTCGCCGACAAGACGGTGGTGTCGCGCAGCAACGTGACGCGGCTCGCCGACCGGCTGGAGACCGCCGGGCTGGTGGTGCGAATGAGCTGCCCCCAGGACGGCCGGAGCACGTTTTGCGTCATCACCGACAAGGGGCGCGCCCTGCGTGCGCGCATGTGGACCGTTTACCGCAAGCAGATCGAAGGGCTCTTCGGCCGGCACGTCGCCGCACGCGAAGCCGAAGAGCTGGCCGCAGTGTTCGAACGCATCATTTCCCGCCTCAGAAGCAAAACCTAGGAGACGACCGCATGAAACTCTATTACTCGCCCGGCGCCTGCTCGCTCGCGCCCCACATCGCCATGCGCGAGCTCGGCATCGACGTCGACCTGAAGAAGGTGGACCTCAAGGCCAAGCAGTACGAGGGCGGCGACTACAAGCAGGTCAACGGCAAGGGCTACGTGCCGGCGGTCGAGACGCCGGCGGGCGTGCTCACCGAGGCGCCGGTGATCCTGCAGTACCTCGCCGACCAGAAGCCGGAGGCGGGCCTCGCCCCCAAGCCCGGCGACAAGGAGCGCTACCGGCTGCAGGAGATGCTCAACTTCATCACCTCCGAGCTGCACAAGGGTTTCGGCAATTTCTTCAACCCGGCGATGAACGACGGCTGGCGCCAGGCGGTGACCGACCGGCTCGGCGTGCGGCTCGACTGGCTCTCGAAGCAGCTCGAAGGCAAGCAGTACGTGATGGGCGACAAATTCAGCGTCGCCGACGCCTACCTCTTCACGATCCTCAACTGGGCCGGCCCGAGCAAGTTCGACCTTTCCAAGTGGCCCACGATCGTCGCGTACCACAAGCGCGTGGCGTCACGGCCGAAGGTGCAGGAAGCGCTCAAGGCCGAAGGCCTGGTCAAATAAGGGGCGATTCGAACGCCGTGGGCGCCGCGCTGCCGGTCCTCTTCCTCTCGCACGGCTCGCCGATGCACGCGATCCAGCCGGGCGCGGTGCGCGAAATCTGGCAGCGCATCGCGCGCGAGCTGCCGCGCCCGAAGGCGATCCTCATCGCCTCGGCGCACTGGGAGACGGACATCGCCGCGGTCACCGGCGCGGCGCGGCCCGAAACGATCCATGATTTCTACGGCTTTCCGAGGCCGCTGTACCAGACCCAGTATCCGGCGAAGGGAGATCCCGCTCTCGCAAACCGCTCCGTCGCCTTGCTGGAGAATTCCGGACTGACGGCGAAAACAGATCCCGTTCGCGGCCTCGACCACGGCGCATGGTCTCCGTTGCTCCACATGTACCCGGAAGCGGACGTGCCGGTGGTGCAGATCGCAGTGCAGACGCCGCTCGGACCGCAGCACCACCTCGCGGTCGGGCGCGCACTCGCGCCGCTCGCGCGCGAGAACGTGCTCATCGTCGGCTCGGGCCACCTCACGCACAACCTGCGCGACCGTTCGGAAGGCGGCCCGGCCGCCTACGCGCGCAATTTCCAGGCCTGGGTGAAGGAACGCATCGATGCGCATGCGTTCGACGAGCTTGCCGGATACCGCAGCCTCTCGCCGGACGGCGTGCGCGCGCACCCGACCGACGAGCATTTCCTGCCGCTGTTCTTCGCGCTCGGCGCGGCCGGCGGGCGCTACCGGGCCGAGCGCCTGTACGACGGCATCGAGATGGGCGCGCTTGCGATGGATGCCTATCGCTTCAGCTGAGCGCGCTCAGCGGTAGCGGTAGACGACGAGCTTTCCGGAGGCCGATTCGGGCGTCCAGACTTCGCCCTTGCGGCCGTGGATCTGGCGCACGTTGGCCGCGCCGCTGGAGGAAGAGTACGTGTCCCATTTCCCGGTCGCCGGATCGAGGCGCATGATGAGCTGCCGGTCCCACTCCGAGATCCAGGGGCGGTCCGCCTCGTCCACGTAGACCGCATAGACGCGCGGGCGCTCGCCCGGCGCTTTCCACGCCTTCCAGGCGCCCGTCTTCGGGTCGTAGCGGCTCAGGTTGCCCGAGTTCCACTCCGCGACCCACAGCATGCCCTTCGAGTCCGCCCAGACGCGCCGCGCGCCCTGGTCCTTCGTAGGCGGCTCGAGGACCTGCACCTTGTAGGTCGCCGCATCGATGCGCCCCACGTAGGAGCCCGCGAGCGAGGCGAAGAACACCGTGCCGTCGGGCGTCGACTGGATGCCGTAGGGGCCGCCACCCCGCGGCGCTTCGAAGACCTTCAGGTCGCCCGTCTTCGGATCGAGGCGCCCGTAGAAGCCGCTCTGGCCCGTAAACCAGAGGATGCCCGCCCTGTCGAAGCTCGCCGTATTGAGATTCGCGTAGCCGGTGCCCTGGGGCAGCGGCCACTTCTTCACCGCGCGCGTCTTCGCGTCCACGCGCACGATCGCATTCTGGCCGCCGTCGGTGAACCAGGCCGCGCCGTCGCGGTCGAGGATCACGCCGTGCGGCGCCGAGCCCTCGCCGAGCGGGATCAGCTCGACCTTGCCGGTCTTCGGGTCCAGGCGCCCGGCGTTGCCGCTCGCCTGGCCGGAGAACCAGACCGGGCCGTCGGGCGCGGGATCGGCCCAGACGTCGTGCGCGGTGATGCGCGGCGGCAGCGGATATTCCTGCACGCGGACCTGGGCGAGCGCGCTCGCGCCGGCGGCGGCGAGCAGCGCGGCGAGGGCGAAGCGGCGCATGCGCCGATTTTAGCTACACTTCGCCGCGAGCCCATGAGAAGAACAACAAGAGCCTCCCGCGCGATGCTCGGGCTGACCCGCACCGAATTCGCGCTGCTGCGCCGGCTGCGCACGCCGGAAAAGATCCAGGCCTTCCTCTACGGCCTGAAGCAGAACTTCGAGACGCAGGGCGAGACCTGCAACTCGGTGCGCACGGTGCTGCGGCTGCGGCGCGCGCACTGCATCGAAGGCGCGATGCTGGCGGCCTGCGCGCTCTGGATCCACGGCAAACCGCCGCTGCTCATGGACCTGCAGGCGGTGCGCGACTTCGACCACGTGGTGGCCGTCTTTCGCCGCCACGGCCGCTGGGGCGCGATCTCCAAGACCAACGGCATCGGCCTGCGCTGGCGCGACCCGGTCTACCGGAGCCTGCGCGAGCTGGCGATGTCCTACGTGCACGAGTACACCAACAAGCGCGACCACAAGACGCTGCGTACCTACTCGGTGCCGTTCGACCTGCGTCGGCTGAAGCCCGCGGAGTGGGTCACCAGCGAAGACGGCGCCTGGGACCTGGTCGACCACCTCGAGGCGACGAGGCACTTCGACCTGATGCGCGGCGCGCACGTGCGCTCGCTCGTCCGGCGCGACCCCTTCGAGCGCGTGGTGGGCAATCTCCTGCAATATCGCCGGCCGAAGTCGAGCCGGTCGAGCCGCAGGAAGAAAAAGGGGGCCTGACCCCCCTTCTCGGCATCGGTGAATCCTCCCGGCGACAGCCTGCAAGCGGCAACGGACGTTTCGCCGCATCGGCCGTAAGGCTTCGTGCTTTCTCCCGACTTACCGGCATAATGGCCGGACGGAGGAAGGCATGAGACGTCGTACGCTGCTCGGCTGGATCGCGTTCGCGCCCTTCTTCACGCGCGCCCACGCCCAGCCGAAGACACTGGAAGGGGTCAAGAAGATGCAAGACGAATGGAAGAGCCTGCTCGCCCCCGGCACCGCGGTGCCGAGCGCCTCGGAGCCCCTGAAGCTGTCGAAGGACGAATGGAAGAAGCGCCTCCAGGGCCTCGCCTACTCGGTGCTGCGCGAGGAGGACACCGAGCGGCCCGGCACGAGCCCGCTCAACCACGAGAAGCGCGCGGGCGTGTTCGTCTGCGCCGGCTGCGGCCTGCCGCTGTTCACCTCCGAGATGAAGTACGAGAGCGGCACCGGCTGGCCGTCGTTCTTCACGACGATCCCGGGCGCCTTCCAGACCAAGACCGACTACAAGATCATCTACCCGCGCACCGAATACCACTGCGCGCGCTGCGGCGGCCACCACGGGCACCTCTTCGACGACGGCCCCGAGCCGACCGGCAAGCGCTACTGCAACAACGGCGCGGCGCTGAAGTTCATTCCGAAGGACGCGAAGACCTGACCCGGAGCGCCTCGCCGATCGGCGGCGCCGGCATGTGGAAGCGCACCGGACCGTCCGGCAGCGCCTTGAGGAACTGCTGCAGGTACGGATCGGTCGAGGCGAGCAGCTCGTCCGGCGTGCCCTCGCCCATCAGCCTGCCGTCGGCGATCACGTAGATGTAGTCCACGAGCTTGAGCGACTCCGAGACGTCGTAGGTGACCACGATCGAGGTGAGGCCGAGCGCGTCGTTGAGCTTGCGGATCAGCGTCGCAATCACGTTGAGCGAGATCGGGTCCAGGCCCCCGAAGGGCTCGTCGTACATCGCCAGCATGGGATCGGTGGCGATCGCGCGCGCGAGCGCCACCCGCCGGGTCATGCCGCCCGAGAGGTCCGCCGGCATCATGTCGCGCGCGCCGCGCAGCCCGACCGCGTCCAGCTTCATGAGCACCAGGGACCGCACGAGCTCCTCGGGCAGCTCGTAGTGCTCGCGGATCGGGAAGGCGATGTTCTCGTACACCGAGAGGTCGGTGAACAGCCCGCTCGACTGGAACATCATGCCCATCTTGCGCCGCAGCGCGTACAGAGCGTCGCTATCGAGCTCGTGCACGGCCTGCCCGTCGACCCGCACCGCGCCGCCTGCCGGCGCGAGCTGGCCGCTGATGAGCTTGAGCAGCGTCGACTTGCCGCTGCCGCTGCCGCCGAGGATCGCCACGACCTTGCCGCGCGGGATCTTGAGCGAGAGGCCGCGGAAGATCGACAGGTCTGCGTAGGAGAACGTCAGGTCCGCGACTTCGACGAAATCGCTCATCCGCCCAGCGCCTTGTAGAGGTCGGCGACTGCGGCGCGCTGCGCGCGCAGCGCCTCGTGGCGCGCGTTCATCGCCGCGAGCAGGTTGCGGTTGGCATCGAGCACTTCGAGCTGGCTCGCGAGGCCGTTGGCGTAGCGCAGGCGCACGAGCCGCAGTGTAGCCTCGAGCGCGGTCGCGCGCGCGCTCTCGACGTCGTAGCTCTCCCGCGCGCGCCGCTGCGTCGCCAGCGCCGCGCGGACCTCGCGGAACGCGTTCTGGATCGCGCCCTGGTAGGCGGCGAGCAGCTCGCGCTCGCGCGCCCGCGCCTCGTCGACCTGCGCCCCGAGCCTGCCGGCGGCGAAGATCGTGCCGGCCGCGCCCAGGGCGATCTTCCAGATGCCGGCCGGCCCCGTGAACAGCGCGGCGAGCGTCTGCGCCTCGCTGCCGGCGTAGCCCGTCAGCGGGATCGAGGGAAACATCTGCGCGCGCGCGACCGCGATGCGCGCGTTCGCGGCGACGAGGCGCTGCTCGGCCTCGACCAGGTCCGGCCGGCGCAGCAGCAGCTCCGAGGGCAGCCCTTCGGGCACCACCGCGGGCGCGAGCGCCGCGTCGCCCTGCCCGGCGTCGCTCGCGATCGTCTCGTCCATGATCGCCTTCGGGCTGCGCCCGGCGAGCACGGCGAGCCCCGCCTCGAGGATCTCGCGATCGCGCTCGAGCGGCGGCAGCTGCGCGCGCGTGGTCGCGGCCTCGGCCTCGAGCTGCCGGTAGTCGAACTCGGAGATCACGCCGTGCTCGAAGCGCTTGCGCTGCAGCGCGAGGCCCTCCTCGAGCAGCGCCACCGACTGGCGCGTCGAGGCGACCTGTGCGTCGAGCGCGCGCAGCCCGAACCAGGTCTTCGCGACATCCGCCGCCAACGCGAGGCGCACCGTCTCGCGCGAAGCCTCGCTCGCGAGCAGGTCGGCGCGCGCCGCCTGCGAGGATGCGCGCAGCTTGCCCCAGAGGTCGAGCTCGTAGGAAACGCTGACCGTCGCCCGGTAGTTGGTGAGCTCGCGGTTGATGCCCGGCGGCAGCAGGCCGTTGGCCGTCGAATAGAGCTGGCGCCCGCCCGTGAAGCCCGCGTCCACCTGCGGATAGAGCGCCGCATCCACCTGCGCCGCGAGCGCGCGCGCCTGGTCCACGCGCGCCACCGCCTGCGCGAGGTCGGTATTGTGCTCGAGCGCCTCGGCGACGAGCGCATCGAGCGCCGGATCGCGGAACACGCGCCACCAGGGGCCGTCGCGCTCGGGGTTCTGCGCGCTCTGCTTCCATGCCGAGGGCAGCTCCACGGGCGGCCGCCGGTAGTCGGGCTGCAGCGCGCAACCGGCGAGCAGCAACGTCAGCGCGAGCGCGCGGGCCGGTCCGCTACGCACGGGATCCCTCGTTGTCGTCGCCCGGCCGGCGCGCGAGCTCGCGCGGGTCCGGATGGAGCTCCGGCGCCGCGTGCGCCGAGCTGCGGTGGCGCTCGATCTCGTCGCGGATCTCGCGCGTCGAGCGCGGCTCGATCAGGTGCCGGTCGCTGATCAGCTTGAAGAACATCGGCACGAAGAAGATCGCGAGGAAGGTGGCGGCCATCATGCCGCCCATCACGCCCGTGCCCACCGAGTGGCGCGCGCCCGCCCCCGCGCCGGTGGAGATCGCGAGCGGCAGCACGCCCAGGATGAACGCGAGCGAGGTCATGAGGATCGGCCGGAAGCGCAGGCGCGCGGCCTCGAGCGCCGCCGCCGAGGCGCTCATGCCCTCGTGGTGCTTCATGACCGCGAATTCGACGATCAGGATCGCGTTCTTGGCGGCGAGCCCGAGCAGCGTCACGAGGCCGATCTGGAAGTAGACGTCGTTCGTCAGCCGGCCGATCTGCCCAGTGATCATCTGCATGCCGGGCACGATGAAGGACAGCGTCGATAGTCCGTTCTTGAACCAGATTGCCGCCAGCGCACCGAACATGCCGAACGGCAGCGCGAGCAGCACCGACAGCGGCAGCGACCACTTCTCGTATTGCGCGGCGAGGATCAGGAACACCATCACCGCCGCGAGCCCGATCGCGAGCGCGGAGGTGCCGCTCGACTTCTTCTCCTGGTAGGACGCGCCGCCCCAGTCGTAGCTGAAGTCGGGCGGCAGCACCTCCTTCGCGAGGCGCTCGACCTCGGCGATCGCCTGGCCCGAGGACACGCCGGGCGCGCCCTGGCCGAAAAGCTTCACCGCGGGCAGGTTGTTGAAGCGGTCGAGCGAGTCCGGCCCCGCCGAGTACCGCACGTCCGCGAGCGCCGCAAGCGGGATCATCGCGCCCGCCCCGGGGCCTTCCTGCGCGCGCACGTAGATGCCGCCGATGGAATCGGGACGCTTGCGGTAGGCGGGCTCGGCCGCCATGAGCACCTGCCAGGTGCGGCCGTAGCGGTTGAAGTCGTTGACGTAGAAGTTGCCGAGGGTGGCGGCGAGCGTGTCGAACACGTCGTCGATCGGCACGCCGAGCGCCTTCGCCTTCACGCGGTCGACGTCCACGTAGAGCTGCGGCACGTTCGACCGCCAGAGCGTCTGCACGCCGCCCAGCACGGGGTCGGCGTTGGCCCGGCCGAGGAACTGGAACAGCACCTCCGCCAGGCGCTTCGAGCCGCCCTCGCCGCGGTTCTGCAGGTACAGCTCGAAGCCGCCCGCCGTGCCAATGCCGAAGATCGGCGGCGGGTTGAAGGCGAGCACGAGCGCTTCCTTGATGCGGGCGGTCTTCATGAACAGCTCGCCGACGAGCTGCGCGGCCGTGACCTTGCGCTGGTCCCAGTGCTTCTGCGTGACGAAGATGGTGGCCGCGTTGTTGCGGAAGCCGCCGCCGAGGAAGTCGAAGCCCGTGAAGGCCACCACGTCCTCGTTGTTCGGGTTGGACTTGATGATGTCGATGACCTCGCCCACCACCTTGTCGGTCCGCTGCAGCGTGGCGCCGTCGGGAAGGATCACCGCCGAGATGTAGAAGCCCTGGTCCTCGTCGGGCACCAGGCTGCCCGGCGTGAAGTGCCACAGGCCCGCGGTGACCGCCACCATGCCGCCGAACAGCGCCACGCCAAGCGCGCCGCGGCGGATCATCCAGGCGACGCCGTTCTCGTAGCGGTCGGTGACGCGCGCGAACCAGCGGTTGAACGCGCCGAAGAAGCGGCCGGGCTCGAGGTGCCCCTTCCTCAGCATCGCCACGCAGAGCGAGGGCGTGAGCGTGAGCGCGACCAGGCCCGAGATCACCACCGCGATCGAGATCGTCACCGCGAACTGCCGGTAGAGCTCGCCCGTGAGCCCGCCGAGGAAGGCGATCGGCACGAACACCGCGCACAGCGTGAGCACGATGGCGATGATCGGGCTCGTGACCTCCTGCATCGCGCGGATCGCCGCGTCGCGCGCCTGCAGCCGCTCCTCGCGCATGATGCGCTCGACGTTCTCCAGCACCACGATCGCGTCGTCGACGACGATGCCGATCGCGAGCACCATGCCGAACAGCGTGAGCGTGTTGATCGAGTAGCCGAGCAGGTGAAGCCCCGCGAAGGTCCCGATCAGCGACACCGGCACCGCCGCGATCGGGATCAGCGTGGCACGCCAGTTCTGCAGGAACAGGAACACCACCAGCGTCACCAGCAGCATCGCCTCGGCGAGCGTCTTCACCACCTCGCGGATCGAGACCTCGACGAAGCGCGTGGTGTCGTAGGGAATCGAGTAGGTCAGGCCGGGCGGGAAGCGCGCGGCGAGGTCCGCGACGACCTTCTTCACGCTGCCGGCGACTTCCAGCGCGTTCGCGCCCGGCAGCAGGAACACGCCGACCAGCGTGGCCGGCCGGCCGTTGATGCGGCCGATGAAGTCGTTGTCGCGCGAGCCGAGCTCGACGCGCGCGACGTCCTTGAGCCGCAGCGTCGAGCCGTCGGGATTCGCGCGCAGGACGATATTCTCGAACTCGCGCGGGTCCGACAGGCGCCCCTGGGTGGTGATGGTGTAGACCAGCTCCTGCGGGCCGCCGATCGGCGACTGGCCGATCTTGCCGGCCGCGAACTGCGCGTTCTGCTCGTTGACCGCGCGGATCAGGTCCGAGGTCGCGAGCTTGAGCTGCGTGAGGCGGTCGGGCTTGACCCAGATGCGCATCGCGTAGTCCTTGGCGCCGAAGATCTGCACGTTCGTCGTGCCCGGCACGCGCTTGAGCAGGTCGAGCACGTTGAGCGTCACGTAGTTGCTCGTGAACAGGTCGTCGCGCGTGCCGTCGGGCGAGTAGAACGCGAGCACCTGCAGGAAGGCCGACGAGCCTTTCTCCACCGTCACGCCCTGCCTCCGGACTTCGAGGGGGAGGCGGGGTTCGGCCTGCTTCACTCGGTTGTTGACGTTGAGCGCCGCCTGGTCGACGTTGGTGCCGATGTCGAAAGTGACCTGGATCTCGACCACGCCCTGCGAAGTCGAGGTCGAGTTCATGTAGATCATCTTCTCGATGCCGTTGATCTGGTTTTCGAGCGGCGCGGCGACCGTCTGCTCGAGCACCTCGGCCGAGGCGCCGGGGTACACCGCCCTCACCGTGACCACGGGCGGCGCGATCTCCGGATATTGCGCGATCGGCAGCACGCGCATCGCCGCGAGGCCCGCGATCAGGATGAAGACGGAGAGGACCGCCGCAAAAATGGGCCGGTCGATGAAGAACCTGGAAATCATTTCTTTGCGGCGTCTTTGGCCGGTTCAGCGATCTGCACCGGCGAGTTCGGCGCGAGGATGCGCGCCGTGCCGTCGACGATGACCTTGTCGCCGGACTTCAGCCCCGAGTTGATGATCCAGTCCTCGCCGATCCATTCGCCCGCCTGCACCGGGCG
>DATIYN010000176.1:0-41276 GCA_035517595.1 Burkholderiales bacterium | reverse complement strand
TGGTGATCCAGACATCGCAGCCGACGACAGGCTTCACCCCGGCCGCACGCGCCGCCTTGTAGAATTTGACCATGCCGAAGACGTTGGCGAGGTCGGTGATCGCGAGCGCCGGCATGCCGTCCGCGGCGGCGCGCTCCACCGCCTCGTCGATGCGCACGATCCCGTCGGTGATGGAGAACTCGCTGTGGAGCCGAAGGTGGACGAAGGCGGGATTCGGCATCACGGGGTGCTCGGGGGCGCGGAAAATTTTACCATCGGCAATCGTAGAAAACTCCGCTCTGTTTCCGCGATCTAAAATACTGTGGAGTCTTCTTAGAGGATTTTCATGACGCTGATCAAAGGCATAGTCGCGCTGCTGCTCGCGGCATCGGGGCTCGCCGCCGCCGACACGATATACAAGTACGAGCGCGCCGACGGCAAGGTGATCTATTCCGACTCGCCGGTCCAGGGCGCAAGGCTGATCGGGCGCTTCGAGCTCGTGCCTTCGCCAGCCAGCGCGGAACCGCCCCGTCCGGCGCCGCCTGCGGCACAGGGCGCGGACAGCCGCGGCGAGGCGCTCGACGCGGCCGACGCGCGCATCAAGGCCGCCGACTCGGCGCTTACCCAGGCGCTGGAGCGGCAGCAGCAGGCGGCCGAGCCGCTGCCCGGAGAGCGCCTCGGCAACGCCGGCGGAACCACGAGCCGCCTCACTCCCGAGTATTTCGCCCGGCAGCGCGCCGCCGCCGCGGAGGTGGACGCGGCCCGCGCCGAGCTAGACGCGGCCTACCGGGCGCGAAACGAGGTGCGCGACTAGGTGCGACCAGCGGCGGGAAGGCTCAGGGTGAAGGCCGTTTCGCGGCCGGGGTCGCTGCGCACGCCGACCCGGCCCCCATGCAGCTCGGCGATCGACTTCACGATGGCAAGGCCGAGCCCCGATCCTGCCGATGACCCTTCGCGCGAGCTGGAAGGACGGTAGAAGCGGTCGAATATGCGCGGCAGGTGCTCCCGGGCGATGCCCGCCCCGGGGTTGACCACTTCGACCTCGGCCGAGCCATCGGCGCGCGCGAGCGCCCTGACGCTGACCGTGCAATCGCGCGGGCCGTGCCGCAGCGCGTTGGACAGCAGGTTGCCGACGGCGCGGTTGAGCATCAGCTCGTCGGCCCAGGCGCGCGCCCTGCCGCCTCTTTCCCCCCGGACATCGAGCGCGAGCCGGATGTTGCACTCTTCCGCGAGCACCTCGTAGTAGGAGAGGATCTTCTCGAGCGCGCTGCGCAGGTCGATCCACTGGGGCGCGGCGCGAGCCTGCGCGTTGTCGGCCCGCGCGAGAAACAGCATGTTCTCGATCATGCGCGAGAGGCGCTCGTACTCCTCGACCGCGGACTCGATCACGGCGCGGTACTCGGCCGCATCGCGCGGGCGCGACAGCGCCACCTGCGCCTCGCCGAGCAGGTTGTTGATCGGCGTTCGCAGGTCGTGCGCGAGGTCGGACGAGAACTCCGAGAGGCGCCGGAACGAGCTCTCGAGGCGATCGAGCATGTGATTGAACGCGAGCGCCGTCTCGAGGAATTCCTCCGGCGTGTCCTCGAGCGAGAGCCGCTCGTTCAGGGCGTTCGCGCTGATGCGGCCCGCAGTGGCGGCGATGCCCCGTGCCCGCTTGAGCACCAGCCGCGCGGCCCACACGCCGAGCGCCGCGGCGGCGAGCACGCTCACGACCAGGGTCTCGATCAGCCCCTTCCGGTAGCGCGCGAGCAGCTCGCGCGGCAGCGAGCGGTCGTAGGAGAGCGCGATCAGCGCGGACTTGGGCTCGCCCGGAAGCGAGACGCGGGCGAGCAGCACCTGGTACCAGCGGCCGTCCGGCGCGATCCATTGGCGGCTCAGCCCGCCGAAGCGGGCGCGCAGCTCGCGCTCAGCGGCGTTGTCGATGTGCTCCGGGAGGGCCTCGATCGGGATGGCCCGCTCGGGCAGCCCCTCGACCGGAACGCCGAAGCCCTCCGAGGCCGCGAGGATCCGCCGGTCCTCATCGAGCACCGCCAGGCCGAGCTTGCGATAGCCCATCGCCATCTCCTCGACGAAGCGCGGGCTCGCGAGGATGGATTCGCTCGGACCCATGCGCGCGAGGCGGCCGCGCAGCAGGCTCATGTTCCCGAGAAGCAGGGCGTCGTTCGCCTCGAGCAGCTCGCTGGCGAGCATGCGGTCGATGGCGAATCCCATTGCGGCGATGACCAGGAAGGAGATCAGCGCGAACAGCAGGCTGATCTGCCAGGTGAGCGACCTGCGCGTCAAGGCGTCGGCTCCTCGATCGCGTAGCCCACGCCGCGCACCGTGCGGATGAGCTTCACCTCGAAGGGGTCGTCGATCTTCGCCCGCAGGCGCCGCATCGCCACGTCGACCACGTTGGTGTCGCTGTCGAAGTTCATGTCCCAGACCTGCTCGGCGATGAGCGTGCGCGACATGACCTCGCCGCAGTTGCGCACCAGGCAATCGAGAAGCGCGAACTCCTTTGCGGTGAGGTCGATCTTCCTGCCGCCGCGGGACACCCTGCGCCTGCGCGGGTCGATCTCCAGGTCGCCGACGGCCAGGCGCGCGGCCGGCGCCTTGCCGCCGCGGCGAAGGACCGAGCGCACCCGCGCCAGCAGCTCCGAAAAGGCGAAAGGTTTGACCAGGTAGTCGTCCGCGCCGAGCTCCAGGCCCTTTACCTTGTCGGCCACGCCGTCACGCGCGGTGAGAAAGAGTACCGGGGTCTGCTTCTGCCGCCTGAGGTCGCGCACCACGGTCCAGCCGTCGACGCCGGGGAGCATCACGTCGAGGACGACCAGGTCATAGTCGGACGACAGGGCGAGATGCCGGCCGTCGACCCCGTTCTCCGCCACGTCGACCACGAAGCCGTGCTCTGTCAGGCCCTTGCGCGCGTAGGTCGCGGTCTTGAGCTCGTCTTCGACTATGAGAATGCGCAAGTGTTCTTCTTGGAGGCGAAAAAGGCGCCCGACTTCGGCGCCTTTTTTGAGAGCTGGCGGCGCCGAAAAGTTCACCTTCCGGCGCGCGCCGCGAGCGGACCTCAGTCTCCGAAGCCGCCGTCCACGGGCCCCGTGGTCTCGACGTAGACGCGCACATCATGGTCCAGCGCGCCCTCGGGAGCGATCTCCCTCAAATCGAAGGGCCGCGTCATACCGTCGAAGTTCCAGGTGAATTCCTGCGAACCGACTTTCAGCTTCACGACCTCGCCGTGGTTGACGTTGATGAACTTCGTCTCCGGCGTGACCACGATTGTGCGGTCTGCGGCGTAGTCGCTCGCGGCGGGCTGGCCGTACAGATCGCCGTTCGTCAGCGCGAACGACGAAACGCTCGCGGCGGAAAGCGCAAGGGCTGCGAAGGCTGGGGCAAACACTTTCATGACTTTCTCCATTTCGGTAGTTTCGAGGCAATCAGCGCGCTCGATGTTCCGCGCTCTGAATGTGGCGCTACTTTAGACAATGGAGCGTATCGGGAACCTGACCCGCCGATTACATTTCTGTCATCTTCAGGCGATCCGGCACTGCGGCTCGCCGGGCTTGTGCGGCTCGATCCGGCCGATGCGGAACACGGTCTCGCCCCGCGCCCTCAAACCCCGTTCGGCGGCGTCCGCGCTTTCGGCCGCGACCACCAGCGCCATGCCGATTCCGCAGTTGAAGACGCGCAACATCTCCTCGTCGGCGACCCGGCCCTCGCGCTGCAGCCAGTCGAACAGCGGCGGCCGCGTCCACGACGAACGCGCGATCACGGCCTTCAGGCCTTCGGGCAGCACCCGCGGAAGGTTCTCGACCAGGCCTCCGCCGGTGATGTGCGCCAGACCCTTGACGCGCACTTCCTTCGCAAGCGCGAGCACGGGCTTGACGTAGATGCGAGTCGGCTCGAGCAGCGCCTGCCCCAGGGACCCGCCGTGGAAATCCGCGCGCAGATCCGGCTTTGCCCGCTCGAGGATGCGGCGCACCAGCGAATAGCCGTTGGAGTGCGCGCCGCTCGAGGCGAGGCCGAGCACGACATCGCCCTCGGCGATGTCGCGTCCGTCGATGATCCCGCTCTTCTCCACGACGCCGACCGCGAAGCCGGCGAGGTCGTACTCGCCCTGCGCGTACATGCCCGGCATCTCGGCGGTCTCCCCGCCGATGAGCGCGCAGCCCGCCTGCTCGCATCCGCGCGCTATGCCCTTGACGACGTCGGTCGCGACCGCCACGTCTAGCTTGCCGCAGGCGAAGTAGTCGAGGAAGAAGAGCGGCTCGGCTCCCTGCGTAAGGATGTCGTTTACGCTCATCGCGACGAGGTCGATGCCCACGGTGTCGTGCCGGCCGAGCTGGAAGGCGAGCTTCAGCTTGGTACCGACGCCGTCGGTGCCGGAGACGAGCACGGGCTCGCGGTATTTCCTTGGAATCTCGGCGAGCGCGCCGAATCCGCCGATTCCGGCGAGCACCTCCGGACGCAGGGTTCTCTTCGCGAAGGGCTTGATCGCCTCGACCAGCGCATCGCCCGCGTCGATGTCCACCCCTGCGTCGCGGTAGGTGATCGGCTTCTTGCTGGCCAAGAGGGAGGGTTGCAGATAGAGTTACGTGCTGGCTGCAGAATTCTAATCGAATGCAACAGCTGCTGCTCGAACTTGCCCCGCCCCCGCCCCCCACGCTGGAGAACTTCTCGCAGGGAAGGAACGGCGCCGCCGTGAAGGCGTTGCGCGAGGCGCTCGCCGGCGGAGAGGGCTTCGTGTTCCTGTGGGGTCCCGGCGGAAGCGGGAAGTCGCACCTGCTGCGCGCGTTTTCGAGCGCCGCCTCGGCCGCGACGCGCGAAGCGGTCGCGGCCGACGATGTCGCGCAGCTCGGCGAGTCCGGGCAGCTCGAGCTTTTCGATCTGTGCAACCGGCTGCGCGCCTCGGGCGGCGCTCTCGCCGCGAGCGCCGAGGCGCCGCCGGCGCAGCTGCCCCTGCGCGCCGACCTGCGCTCCAGGCTCGCCTCGGGCATCGTCCTGCAGCTCCACCCCTTGAGCGACGCGGAGAAGGCCGCCGCGCTCGCGGCGCACGCCGCCGAGCGGGGCATGGCGCTCGACCGCGAGCTGATCGCGTATCTCCTCGGCCACTTCGACCGCGACATGGGCACTCAGATCTCGATGCTCGACGCCCTGGACAGGTATTCGCTGCAGCGCCAGCGCCCGCTCACGCTGCCGCTGATCAAGGAGGCGCTGCGCGCGCTTTCCGGGGAGCCGCGCCGCTGATGGCCGCCGCGGAGCTCGCTCTCTTCGACCTGGACAACACCCTGCTGTCCGGCGACAGCGACTACGAGTGGGCGCAGTTCCTGATCGAGCGCGGCATGCTCGACCGCTCCGAATACGAGGCGAAGAACGAGCGCTTCTTCCATCAGTACAAGGAAGGCCGGCTGGATATCCACGAGTTCCTTGCTTTCCAGCTCGCGCCGCTGGCGCGCCACCCGCGCGAGGAGCTCGACCGCTGGCACGCGGAGTTCATGCGAACGCGCGTGCTGCCCATGGTCCGCTCCAAAGGGAGGGAGCTGGTCGGGAAGCACCTCGCGCAGAACCATCTGTGCGCGATCGTCACGTCGACGAATTCGTTCATCACCGCCCCGATCGCGCGCGAGCTGGGGGTCGCGCACCTGCTCGCGACCGAGCTCGAGGTCCGCGGCGGCCGGTTCACCGGCAGGCCCTCGGGGACGCCCTCGTTCCGCCTGGGCAAGGTGACCCGGCTCGCGGAGTGGCTGGGCGGGCGCGGACAGACGCTCGCGTCCTTCGCGGCGAGCTGGTTCTACAGCGACTCGCACAACGACCTGCCGCTGCTCGAGCGCGTCACGTATCCGGTGGCGGTGGACCCCGACGAGGTCCTGCGCGGGGAGGCGCTCGCGCGCGGATGGAAGATCATCAGCCTGGAATGAAGGCCGCGCCCGCCGTCGTGTTGCTGCTTGTGCCGGCGAGCCTCGCGCTCGGCATCGCGTTCGGCAGCGTCGACCTGGCGCCGGCGCAGCTCTCCGACGCGCTGCTCGGCCGCGGCGACGAGATCGCGCGCGAGATCGTCTGGGGCGTGCGCGCGCCCCGCGCGCTGGCGGGCTTCGCCTGCGGCGGCCTGCTCGCTCTCGCCGGCGCGCTGCTCCAGGTGCTCCTCCGGAATCCGCTCGCCGACCCCGCGATACTCGGCGTCTCCGGCGGCGCCGCGACCGGGGCGCTCGGCGCGATGCTCCTGGGCGCGGCCGCGGCCGGAGTGAGCTTCTCGGCCCTCGCCGGCGCCTCGCTCGCGGCGCTGGCGGTCTTCATGTTCTCCCTCGGGCGCTCCGGCTGGAATCCGTACCGCGTCCTGCTCACCGGGGTCGCGCTCGCCTCGGGGTTCGGCGCGCTGGTCGGCCTGATGCTCGCGATCGCGCCCGCCGCCCAGGTGCAGGGCATGCTGTTCTGGCTGCTCGGCGACCTCTCGCCCGCGGGCGAGCCCTGGGCGGCGCTCGCCGTGCTCGCCGCCTGCGCGGCCGTCGCCTTCTCGCAGGCGGGCGCACTCGACGTGCTGATGCTGGGCGAGGACAAGGCGCGCTCGCTCGGCGTGGCGGTGACGCGCCTCCAGGCGATCGCCTTCGGCTGCGCGACGCTCGCCACCGTCGCCGCGGTCCTCCTCGGCGGCACCATAGGGTTCGTCGGGCTCGTGGTTCCCCACCTGCTGCGCCTGTCGGGGGTGCATCGCCACCGCGTCCTGCTGCCGCTCGCCGCGTGCCTCGGCGGGAGCCTCCTCGCGATCGCCGACACGCTGGCGCGCACCGTCGCCGCGCCCGCCGAGCTGCCGGTGGGCGTGCTCACGGCGATGATCGGGGTTCCGGTGCTCCTCCTGCTGCTCGCGAGGCTGCGCTGATGCTGTCGGCGACCCGCCTCGGGCTCTCGGCGGGCGGGCGCGAGCTCGTCCGCGCCCTCGACCTGTCGCTCGCGCCGGGGGAGTGCTGGGCGCTGCTCGGCCGCAACGGCTCGGGAAAGACGAGCCTCGTCCACGCGCTCGCGGGCCTGCGCGCGCCGCAGGCGGGAGCGGTCGCGCTCGACGGCGTCCCGCTCGCCGCGATCCGGCGGAGCGAGCTCGCGCGCCGCGTCGCGGTGCTGCTGCAGGACGAGGAGTCCGGCTTCTGGGGGAGCGTCGTCGACTTCGTCGCGCTCGGGCGCTACCCGCGCTCGCGAACCTCTTTCGTGCGCGACGACGAAGCGCTCGGAGAGGCGCGCCGCTGGCTCGCCGAGCTCGACCTCGCCGACCGCGAAGCGCAGGCCTACCGCACGCTCTCGGGCGGTGAGCGCCAGCGCGCGCGCATCGCCCAGGTGCTCGTGCAGGACGCGGACATCCTCCTCCTCGACGAGCCGCTGCAGCACCTCGACCTGCGCCATCAGGGCCTGGTGATGCGCACGCTTGCCGCGCGCGCCGCGGCGGGCAAGACCGTGCTCGCCGCGCTGCACGAGCCCGGCCATGCCGCGCGCCACTGCGCCTTCTCCGTTTTACTGTATGATGCGGGCCGCGCGAGCCCGGGGCGCTCAAGCGACATGCTGACCCACGCCAACCTCGAAGCCCTGTACCAGTGCCGGCTGGAAGCCGCCGGCGCGCGGAGCTTTCTGCCCTCTTGATCAGGAAACTCATCCGGCGCGTTTTCCGGCTCGGCACGCCGTCCGAGCCGAGGATCGTCCCCAAGGAAAGCCACGGGATCGGCCGCGAATCCATCTCCCACGGCTCGCGCAAGGTGTGCGAGGTGCTGCAGGAGCGCGGCTTCGCCGCCTACGTCGTCGGCGGCGCCGTGCGCGACCTGCTGCTGGGGCTGCGTCCCAAGGACTTCGACGTCGCCACCGACGCCTCTCCCGAGGAAGTGCACAGGATCTTCCGGCGCTCGCGGCTGATCGGGCGGCGCTTCAAGCTGGCCCACGTCCTCTTCGGGGACGAGACCGTGGAGGTCTCGACCTTCCGCGCGCGCGTCGCCTCGGAAACCGACGAGCACGGGCGGGTGCTCCGCGACAACATCTACGGGACTCTGGAGGACGACGCCATACGCCGCGACTTCACCATCAACGCGCTGTACTACGACCCGGCGGCCGAGACCATCCTCGACTACCACGACGGCATGCGCGACCTTCGGAGAAAGTCGGTGCGCATCGTCGGCGACGCGCGCTCGCGCTACCGCGAGGACCCGGTCCGAATGCTGCGCGCGGTGCGGTTCGCGGCGAAAGCGGGATTCGAGATCGACGAGCGCACGCGCAAGCCCATCCGCGAGCTCGCGCACCTGCTCGAGAACGTCCCGCCTTCGCGCGTCTACGAGGAGATGCAGAAGCTGCTGTTCTCGGGCCATGCCGCGACCGCGCTCAAGCGCCTGCGCGGCGAGGGGCTGCACCACGGCCTGCTGCCTTTGCTCGACGTCATCTTCGAGCAGCCCATGGGCGAGCGCTTCGTCCGGCTCGCGCTCGAGGAGACCGACTCGCGCGTGCGCTCGGGCAAGGGCGTGTCGCCCGCCTTCCTGTTCGCCGCGCTGCTGTGGCACGAGGTCCTCGCGGCCTGGAAGAAGGCTCAAGGGCAGGGCCTGAAGCCGATCCCGGCGTTGTTCAGGGCGATGGACGCGGTGCTCGACATCCAGACGGACAAGCTCGCCATCCCGCGCCGCTTCACCGCGGTGATGAAGGAGATCTGGGCGCTCCAGCCGCGCTTCGAGCAGCGCAGCGGGCGCCGCCCCTTCGCGCTCGCCGCGCACGAGAAGTTCCGGGCGGGATACGACTTCCTGCTGCTGCGCTGCGCGAGCGGCGAGGCCCCGGCCGAGCTCGCGCAATGGTGGGAGAGGTTCCAGCGCGAAGGCGAAAGCGGCCGCCAGGCGATGCTGCTCGCGCCGCAGCCCGGCGAGCGCAAGCGCCGCCGGCGCCGCCGCGGGCGCAGGGGCCCGGCCCTGCCTCCCGACGCGGCGCCGGCTTGAAGATCCAGGCGTACATCGGCTTGGGCGCCAACCTCGGCGAACCGGAATCGCAGGTGCGCCGCGCGATCGCGGCACTCGGGAGCCTTCCCCGCACGCGCCTGCTCGCCTCCTCATCGCTCTACCGCAGCGCTCCCGTGGAGGTCGGCGCACAGCCGGATTTCGTCAACGCCGTCGCCAGGGTCGAGACCGAGCTCGCGCCGCGCGAGCTGCTGGAGGAGCTCATCACCCTCGAGGCGCGCTTCGGCCGTGAGCGGCCGTTCCCGGGGGCCCCGAGGACCCTAGACCTCGACCTGCTGCTCTACGGCGATCGGACCGTCGAGGAGCCCGGCCTCGTCGTTCCCCATCCGCGCATGCACGAGCGGGCGTTCGTGCTGCTGCCGCTCGCGGAGATCGCCGCCGACATCTCGATTCCCCGCAAGGGCGGCGTGAAGACGCTGCTCGCCGCCTGTCGAGGCCAGAAAATCCAGAAGATAGGTGGACCGTGAAAATACCGGTTCTAGCGCAAACAGTCGTCCTGCTCACGCTCTCGAACGTCTTCATGACCTTCGCCTGGTACGCGCACCTCAAGGAGCTCTCAGCCAAGCCCTGGTTCATCGCGGCGCTCGTCTCGTGGGGCGTGGCGCTCTTCGAGTACCTGCTCCAGGTTCCGGCGAACCGCATCGGGTTCACGCAGTTCAGCCTGGCGCAGCTGAAGATCATCCAGGAGGTGATCACCCTCTGCGTGTTCGTTCCGTTCGCGCTCTACTACATGAACCAGCCGCTCAAGCTCGACTATCTGTGGGCGGCGCTGTGCATCGTCGGCGCCGTCTACTTCATCTTCCGCGGCTGATCCTCCGCGGGTCCCTCCTTGTGTATGATGGGCGCCGTTTTCGGGAGCCCCGGTGTCCCTCTCCAGGTACCACTACATCGTCGTCGAAGGCCCGATAGGCGTCGGCAAGACCAGCCTCGCGCGGCGCCTCGCCGCCCGGCTCCAGGCCAACCTGGTGCTCGAGCGCCCCGAGCAGAACCCCTTTCTTCCGCGCTTCTACCAGGACATGGTCCGCTTCGCCCTGCCCACCCAGCTGTTCTTCCTCTTCCAGCGGATCGCGCAGCTGCGCGAGCTCGCGCAGCTGGACCTGTTCAGCCGTGTCACCGTGTGCGACTTCCTGCTCGAGAAGGACCCGCTGTTCGCGCGCCTCACGCTCGAGGGCGACGAGCTGCACCTCTACCAGCAGATATTCGACTCGCTCAGGCCCCAAGCACCGCGTCCCGACCTCGTCATTTACCTGCAGGCGCAGCCCCAGACCCTGTTCGAGCGGGTGCGCCGGCGCGGCGTAGAATTCGAGCGGCCCATCACCCCGGAGTATCTCGCCCTGCTCGCCGACAGCTACAACCGCTTCTTCTACCACTTCAGCGGGGTGCCGGTCCTCGTCGTGAATTCTGAGAGGCTCGATTTCGTCAGGGAGGACCGCGACCTCGACCTGCTGATCGAGCGCATCGGCGCCCTGCGCGGCAGCCGCGAGTTCTTCAACTGGGGAGACTAGGATGACCCGACTGACCATCAAGGCGCTGCAGAAGCAGCGCGACGATGGGGTGAAGATAGCCCAGCTCACCTGCTACGACGCGAGCTTCGCCGCGATGCTCGACGCGGCCGGACTGGACAGCCTGCTCGTCGGCGATTCGCTGGGCAACGTGATCCAGGGGCACGAGACCACGCTGCCGGTGAAGCTCGCCGACATGGCGTACCACACCGCCTGCGTCGCGCGAGGGAGCAAGCGCGCGTTCCTGATCGCCGACATGCCCTTCGGCACCTACCAGGAATCGCCGCAGCAGGCGTTCCGCAGCGCGGCCGAGCTGATGGCCGCGGGCGCGCAGATGGTGAAGCTCGAGGGAGGCGCGGAGTTCGCCGAGACGGTGCGCTTCCTCGCGCAGCGCGGCGTCCCGGTATGCGGGCACCTCGGCCTCACGCCGCAGTCGGTGCACAAGTTCGGGGGCTACCGCGTGCAGGGCAAGGGAGACGAGGCGGAGCAGAAGCTGATCGAGGACGCGATCGAGCTCGAGTCGGCGGGGGCGGAGCTGCTCGTGCTCGAGGCGATTCCGGCGAGGCTCGGCGAGCAAGTCACGCAGCGCCTGCGCATCCCCACGATAGGCATAGGCGCCGGCCCCGGCTGCTCGGGGCAGGTGCTGGTGCTGCACGACATGCTCGACGTCTTTCCGGGGAAGAAGGCGAGGTTCGTGCGCAACTTCATGAAGGGCGCCTCCTCAATCGCCGACGCGGCCGAGCGCTACGTGCGCGCCGTCAGGGACGGCAGCTTCCCCGCGGAAGAGCACTCCTTCTAGTGGACGTGATCACCTCGGTCGGGGCCCTGCGCGAGCGGCTGCAGCGCGAGCCCGACAACGTCTTCGTCCCGACGATGGGCAATCTCCACGCCGGCCACATCCAGCTCATGCGCATGGCGAAGGAGCGCGGCGCTGCCTGCACCGTGGTGAGCATTTTCGTGAACCGCATCCAGTTCGGCCCCAAGGAGGACTACGAGCGCTACCCGCGCACCCTGCAGGCGGACTCCGACAAGATGAAGGAGGTCGGCGTCGACGTGGTGTTCGCGCCGACCGAGCGTGAGATCTATCCGGAGCCGCAGACTTTCCTCGTCGAACCCTCGGACCTGCAGCACATCCTCGAGGGCGCGTTCCGTCCCGGCCATTTCCGCGGCGTCGCCACGGTGGTGATGAAGCTGTTCAACATGGTATCGCCGCACATTGCGATCTTCGGCAAGAAGGACTACCAGCAATACGTGGTGCTGCGCGACATGGTGAAGCAGCTCGCGCTGCCGGTGGAGATCGTCCCCGCCGAGACCGTTCGCGCCGACGACGGCCTCGCGCTCAGCTCGCGGAACGGCTATCTGTCGCCCGCCGAGCGCGCCGAGGCGCCGCGCCTGTACCGGTGCCTGCGCGCCGCCGGCGACGAGGTGCAGGCGGGCAAGCGCGATTTCCGCCGCATCGAGCTGCAGGCGATGTCGACGTTGGCGAACAAGGGATGGCGCCCGGACTACGTCTCGGTGCGGCGGCAATCCGACCTTCAGCCACCCGCGGAGGGCGACCGCGAGCTGGTGGTGCTCGCCGCGGCCTTCCTTGGCCGCACGCGGCTCATCGACAACGTGGAAGTGACGCTTTAGGAGGGATACGGCTCGACCATGAGCTTCTCGACCGGGCAGCCGAGCGCCTTGGCCATCTTTTCCATCGACTGCTCGTTTACGGAGACCGGCTGGAATTCGGCTGCGCCGCCCTTGCTCTCGATGAAGGCCTTGGCCGCGTTCTCCGAGGTCCATACCACGACCGGGTCGGGCGACACGCCCGGAACCTGCACGCAGATCGGCACCCCGTCCGACTTGTACACGATTGCAAACATGGCCAGCCTCCTGAAGCCCATCCCCGGCACATCCGCGCTACTTTAACCCATGTCAATCGGAGCATCCAGTGGCGAAATGCACGACCGGGGCGTCGCGGCCTGGCTGCTCGCGTGCTGCGCGCTCGTGTTCGCGATGGTGGTCGTCGGAGGCGTCACGCGCCTCACGCACTCGGGCCTGTCGATCGTCGAGTGGCAGCCCATCGTCGGCGCGCTGCCTCCGCTCGACGACGCCGCATGGCAGGAGGCCTTCCGCAAATATCAGGAAACTCCCGAGTTCAAGCTCGTCAATCCCGGGATGGACCTCGCCGCATTCAAGGACATCTTCTGGTGGGAATACGCTCACCGTCTTCTCGGCCGGCTGATCGGCGCCGTTTTCCTTCTGCCGCTCGTGTGGTTCGCGGTGCGCGGGCGGATCGACCGCGCGCTGACGTGGAAGCTCGCGGTGATCTTCGCGCTCGGCGGGCTGCAGGGCGCGATGGGCTGGTACATGGTTCAGTCGGGCCTCGTCGACGACCCGCGCGTCTCCCAGTACCGGCTTGCCGCGCACCTGGGCACGGCGCTCCTCATCTACGCGGCGATGTTATGGGTCGCGCTCGACCTGCTCTTCCCGCGCGCGCGCGAGGCCGGACCGCGGAAATTCGCGCTCGCGCTCGTCGCGCTCGTCTTCGTCCAGATAATCTCGGGCGCCTTCGTCGCCGGAATCCGCGCGGGGCTCGCGTACAACACGTTCCCGCTCATGAACCGGCACTTCCTGCCGCCGGGGATGTTCGTGATCGAGCCCTGGTACCTCAACTTCTTCAGCAACATCGCGACCGTGCAGTTCGACCACCGGCTGATCGCCTGGCTGCTCGCGATCCTCGTGCCCTGGTTCTGGCTGCGGGAGCGCGGAGCGGCGCCACGCGTCAGACTCGCAGCGAGCCTGCTGCTCGCCGCGCTCGCGCTGCAGATCGCGCTCGGGATCGCGACGCTTCTGCTCGTCGTCCCGGTGCCGCTCGCCGCCGCGCACCAGGCGGGCGCGCTGCTCGTCTTCACCGCCGCCCTCTTCGCGGCGCACACCCAGCGCTAGCGGTCGAGGTGCTTCGCGCGCTCGGCGACCAGCGCGTGGACCGCGTCGGTCATCGGCGTGGCGATGCCCGCCTTGCGCGCGAGCTCGACCACCGCGCCGACGATGGCGGCGACCTCGAGAGGGCGGCGCCGCTCGACGTCCTGATGCATGGAAATCTTCGCGCCCGCGAGCTTCTTCGCGATGGCGATGCGCTCCTCGACGCTCACCGGGATGCGCGCGCCGTAGGCCTCGGCGACCCGCATGCCCTCCTCCATGACCGTGCGGACAAGCGCGAGCAGGGCCTCGTTGCCGTGGATGTCGTCCATGTGGGCGAGCGCGAGCGCTGCGACCGGGTTGTAGGACAGGTTGCCGACGAGCTTGATCCAGATCTCGAGGCGGATGTCGGCGGCGAGCGTCGCCTCGAAGCCCGCCGCATTCATCGCCGCCACCAGCCTCTCGGCGCGCGCCGACTTCGAGCGGTCGGGTTCGCCGAGCAGGAACTCCCGGCCCGCGGTGTGGCGCACGACGCCGGGCTCCGGAATCTGCGCCGCGGCGTGCACCACGCACCCGACGATGTGCTTCGGATCCAGCGAGCGAAGCAGCGCGCCTTCCGGATCCAGGCAGGCGATCGCTTGCCCGTCGAACCTTCCGCCTTCGCGATAGAAGTACCACCACGGCAGGCCGTTTATGGCGGGGACGACCACCGTGTCGCGCGCGAGGAGCGGTTTCACGCGCGGCAGCATCGCGGCGATCGAGGGCGTCTTGAGGCAGATGAACACGACCTCCTGCGCGCCCAGTCCGGCTGGATCGTCCGACGCGTGCAGGCGGAACACCTCGCGCCTCTCGCCCGACAGGAGCGTCAGCCCGTTGGCGCGCAGGGCGTCCAGATGCGCGCCACGCGCGACCAGGCAGACCTCGTGGCCGGCGCGCGCCAGACCCGACGCGACCAGCCCTCCTATCGCTCCCGCGCCGACGACGCAGACCTTCATGCAAGCAGGAAATCGGCGATCGGGCGGATCTGGTCCTCGCTCATCAGCCAGGGGGCGTGCCCCACGCCGGGGAATTCCACCGCCTTCACCGCCGGCCCGCGCCCCTGCATCTGCTTCACCGTGGACTCGAGCAGCAGGTCGGATTCAGCCCCGCGCAGCACCAGCGTCGGGCACTTCACGGCATCCCAGATCTTCCAAAGGTCGATGCCGAAGAAGAAATCGGCGCCGAAAGCGACCCCGGCGCCGCCGCCCGAGCGCAGCGTGCTCACGATCGCCGGGTCGTGCGCGAGCCGGTACCTGCCGTCGGGACCGCGGCGCGAGCTGTGGACGGCGAGCTTGCGCCATTGGCCGTCCTTCAGCGGGCCGAAGGACGCGCAGGCGTCGCGAAGATAGGCCTCGACTTCCCTGACGCCCGCAAAGCGGGCGCCCTCGCCGATCGACGCGAGCTTGAGGCGCGCGAGCGCCGGCCAGGGGATGCGCGGCCCGACGTCGTTCAGCACGAGATGGCGGATCGGCGAGCCGGGCTCGGCCGCGACCATCATGCCGATCAGTCCGCCCATCGACGTGCCGACCCAGTCGATCTTGTGCACCCTGCCTTCGCCCCGCATCCGTCCCATAAGCGTGGCCCTGGGCGCGGTGACGCGGGCGAGCAGCGCCGCCGCGTCGGTCACGTACTGCGCGAACCCGTAGTCCGCCTTGTCCTCGAGCCAGTCGCTGTCGCCGCGGCCGACGACGTCCAGGCACACGACGCGGCAGCCGCGCACCGCGAGGTAGTGGGCGAGCTCGTCGAAGTCGCGGCTGTTGCGCGTGAGCCCGTGGACGCACACCACCACGTGCCGCGAGTCGTGGTCGCCCCACTCGGCGTAGGCGACGCGATGGAATCCGTGGGGGCCGAGGCTGGCGAAGTGATCGAGGCGCGGTTCGAACATGAATGCTCCAGCCGCATGATATCAACCGCGCGCCGGCGTTTCGTGACGATTCCGCTAGACCAGGCCGTAATTCCGGGCCTTGGCGCCCGGGAGCACGCGCTCGATGCGCGCCCCGTCCAGCCCGTACATGCGGGCGAAGAGATGCGCCAGGACCGAGCGATAGTCGTTGAGCACCGGGAAATCCCGGTCCTGGTACAGGTGCCGCTCGTCGACCGGGACCTGCTCGCCGGCGACGCGCCCGCCGGCGACGCCGCCCCCCAGCACCCACAGCGTGTTGCCGTGGCCGTGGTCGGTGCCGCGGTTGCCGTTCTCGCGGGCGGTGCGGCCGAACTCGGACAGCACGACGACCGCGGTGCCAGGCCACAGCGCGCCCATCTCGGACGCGAACGCGGCGATTCCGGCCGCCAGTCCTTCGAGGTTGTTCGCGAGCGCCCCCTGCGCCGCGCCCTGGTTTACGTGCGTGTCCCAGCCGCCGACGTCGACGAAGCCGATCGAGTACGACGATTTGCTCGCCATCAGCCTGCCGACCACGCGCGCCTGGCTCTCGAACGCCCGCGCCGGCCCGGCGCCGCGCGCGGACTCGGCCATCTCGGTCATCAGCTGCTGCGAGACTTCCCTCCGCGTCTCGATGCCGGCCGCGGCGACCGAGGCGAGCGGCGTGCCCTCGTACATGGCCGCGATGCGCTCGCCCTCGCCTTGCGGCAGCGGCGCGCGCGCGCCTCCCCGCAGCGACACGTTCGGCACCGGGACCGGGCCCTTGAACGCAAGGGTGAGGTTGTTCGTGAACGCGACGCCACCTGCGCGTGGGTCGCTGCCCAGCGCCTGCACCAGCCGGTTGAGGAAGCCGCTCGAATAGTCGAGGGGCCCGGCGCCCCCCTGCCCCATCTCCATCAGGTCCTGCGCCTGGAAATGGCTGCGCGAGGTGTCGCCGCTTCCGCTGAAGGGAACGAAAGCGGCCTGCTTTTTCGCGTAGAGCGGAAGCAGGGTGTCCCTGACCGCGGGATTCAGCGCCCAGTCGGCGTCCAGCCGGATCGCCGCGCCGTCGCCTGCGCCGGGGCGCGGAACGGCGATGCCCGGACGGGCGCGGTAGTAGAAGTCGCTCGAATACGGCACGAGCAGGCTCGCGCCGTCGTAGGCGCCGCGCAGCATGACCACGAGCAGCTTGGTCGAGCCCGCGGCGGGCGCAGCCCACACGCGGGCCCCGGCGAGCGCGAGCGCCGCTCCGGCCCCCGCGCGTACGAATCGTCTTCGGTCCATGCAGCCTCCTAGCGGTACATGAATTCGGGAGACGCGAGCAGGAGCGCCGCCCATTCCTGCGGGTCCTCGGCGCGCGCGAGCGCCTCCCGGGTCTTCGGAGAGAGCAAAGGCGCGACCAGCGGCTCGATGCGCGCGCGCGCTATCGGGTGCGCCTGGCGAACGCGCCTGAGCTCGCCTTCGTCGATTCCCGCGTCGATGGCCGCGGCGGTGACGAAGAGCCTCGCGCGAGCGCCGACGAAGCCGCGCGCGAGCTGGAAGCGCTTGGCGAGCTGGTCCGAGCTCGTCCAGTCGCGCGCCTTCATGCCGTAGCCCTCCGGGGTCTGGTGCCCGTAGACCGGCTCGCCGAGCTGGACGAGCGCGCCCGCGAGCGGCCGCGCGTTCTTGAGCACATCGGCGGGGTAGAGGAGCCGGATCGAGGAATAGACGTACTGCACCGGGTCCTTGAACTTCTTTCCCGCGAGCTGCGGATCGGAGAACTGCGGCGAGGCGAACAGCGTTGCGAGCGTGCGCGCGATGTCGCCGTCGGTCTTCCGGAAGGTCGCCGCCATCTGCTCGACCACCTCGGCCGGGGGATCGTCGGCGAGGAAATACACGGCGAGCTTGCGCGAGACGAACTTCGCGGTCGAGGGGTGCTTGCACAGCATGTCGAGCGCGCGCTCGATCTCGGAGAAGCCGCCGAAGCCGGAGAAGCTCTGCCCGAGGAAGACCTTCGGGTCCGTGTCGTGCCGCTCCGGGACGAAGGCAAACCGGCCGCTGGGCGCGTAGATCCCGGCGCCGGTGAGGATGCGCGCGAGCGCCTCGACGTCGGCCTGCGTGTAGCCGCCGTCGACCCCGAGCGTGTGCAGCTCCATGAGCTCCCTAGCGTAGTTCTCGTTGATCTTGCCTTTGACGTTCTCGGCGTTGTCCAGATACACCGTCATTGCCGGGTGCATGAGCACGGCCTGCAGCAGGTCGCGGAACCGCCCCAGCACGTGCGGGCGTATCGCGCTCTCCTCGTAGTCGGCGAGAAGGAAGCGCACCTGCTTCTTGTTCTGGAACACGTTGAAGTGGTTGAACCAGAACCAGGTCATCATCTCCTGCAGCGGATAGGGCGAGTAGAGAGCGCGCAGCGTGCGCCGCTCGAACACCTGGAGATCGAGCTGCGCGAACTCGCGCCGCAGCTGCTTCGCCGCTTCGCGCTTCTCGTCGGCCGACTTGAATCGCGCGGCGCGGCGCGCGGCGATCACCTTCTCGGCCAGGTCCTCGGGCCGGAGGCGCGAGACCGGCAGCGCGGCGATCGCTGCGAGCGCCTCGCGCGGCAGGCCTTCGTCGCCGTGGAAGGCGAGCTGTCGGCGCAGATACGCGTCGCGCCCGAGCGCGCGGTAATCCTCGAGGTCGCGCGTGGTAGCGCCGTAGGCGATCCGGTTGAGAAAGCGGAGCTCGGCCTCGGCGGGCGCCTGGGCGAGCGCCGACGCACAAACGGTCAGTCCGCAGACGATCGCCAATGCGCGCATGGTGGTGGGGAACGCCGCAGGTGCATGGCGGGTTGACCGCGGAAACAATTGGTTTCGCTTTGGTGCCGGGAGAGGGAATCGAACCCACATGGTGTTGCCACCGGCGGATTTTGAGTCCGCTGCGTCTACCAGTTCCGCCATCCCGGCTGGATGCTGCGCGCTTTTCGCGTGCATTATAGCCGCGTGGGCCTGTCCATCGACGACTTCGACTACGGGCTGCCGCCCGAGCTGATCGCGCAGCATCCCGCCGCGACGCGCTCGGGCAGCCGGTTGCTGCGCCTGGGCGGCGAATTGCTGTCCGACCACCGTTTCTCGGAGCTGCCCCGGCTCCTCTCCCCGGGCGACCTGCTGGTGTTCAACGACACCCGCGTGATCAAGGCGCGCCTCTTCGGGCGGAAGGAAACCGGCGGCCGCATCGAGGTGCTGATCGAGCGCCTGCTCCCGGAAGGCGAGGCGCTCGCGCAGGTGCACGCGGGACGCGCGGCGAAGGCGGGCAGCACGCTCGAGCTCGACGGAGGCCTGCGCCTGCGCGTGCTCGGCCGCGAGGGCGAGTTCTACCGGCTGCGCTTCCCGGAAGGCGCGGACGCTCTCGATGCGCTCGAGCGCCACGGGCACGTGCCGCTGCCGCCGTATATCACCCACGCGCCGGAGTCCGAGGACGCGGCACGCTACCAGACCGTGTACGCGCGCGCGCCCGGCGCGGTCGCCGCGCCCACCGCGGGACTGCACTTCGACGAGGCCGTCCTCGCCGCGCTGAGAGAGCGCGGGGTCGATTTCGCGTACGTGACCCTGCACGTCGGCGCGGGAACCTTCCAGCCGGTGCGGGTGAAGAATCTCTCGGATCACCGCATGCACCGCGAGCGCTACGAGATCCCGAAGGCGACCGCCGACGCGGTCGAGGCGGCGCGAGCGCGGGGCGCAAGGATCGTCGCAGTGGGGACAACGACGCTGCGCTGCCTCGAGGCGTCGGGCGCGCGAGCGGGGGGCGGCGAGACCGACCTCTTCATCACGCCGGGCTTCGAGTTCCGAGTCGTCGACCAACTCGTGACCAACTTCCACCTGCCGAGATCGACGCTGCTCGTGCTGGTCTCCGCGTTCGCGGGCGTCGAGCCGATCCGCGCGGCGTATCGCCATGCGGTCGCGAATCGCTACCGCTTCTATTCCTACGGCGACGCGATGCTGCTCGAACGCAGCAGTGCGCGGCCGTAGGATAATACCGGCAGTTCGCTCCAGAGCACATTTCACATTCCGCGACAGCAATGCCCCGGCCCCAGCCCGAGACGCGCAGCGCCTATGCGCATTTCCTGCGCATCACCACGCGCTGGATGGACAACGACGCCTACGGGCACATCAACAACGTCGTCTATTACTCGTACTTCGACACGGTGGTGAACGGCTATCTCATCGCCGAGGGCGCGCTCGACATCGAAACCAGCGACGTAATCGGGCTGGTGGTCGAGACGCAATGCACGTACTTCGCGCCGGCGACGTTTCCCGACGCGGTGCACGCCGGATTGCGCGTCGCGCATTTCGGCCGCAGCAGCGTGCGCTACGAGATCGGGCTGTTCCGGAACGACGACGACGCCGCGTTGGCGCAGGGACATTTCGTGCACGTCTACGTAGATCGCACGCGCCGCAAGCCGGTGCCGCTGCCGCCGGCGATGCGCGCGGCGCTGGAGCGGATTCAGCGTCGGCCATGAAGCGGTTTGCGCTGTTGCACGCTGACGGTGTGGCGCGTGCCGGGGTGTTGCATCTTGCCCACGGCACTGTCGATACGCCGGCCTTCATGCCGGTCGGCACCTACGGCGCGGTCAAGGCGATGAGTCCGGCCGAGCTGCTCGAGAGCGGCACGCAGATCGTGCTCGGCAACACCTTTCACCTTTGGCTGCGCCCCGGGCCCGACGTGATCGCGGCGCACGGCGGGCTGCACCGCTTCATGGGCTGGAGCGGCCCGATCCTCACCGACTCCGGCGGCTACCAGGTGTTCAGCCTCGGAGCACTGCGCAAGATCAGCGAGGAGGGCGTCGCGTTCCAGTCGCCGGTCAACGGCGACCGGCTGTTCCTGACGCCGGAGCAGTCCATTCAGATCCAGCGCGCGCTGAATTCCGACATCGCGATGGTGTTCGACGAGTGCACGCCCTACCCGTCGACCGAAAAGCAGACCGCGGATTCGATGCGCCTGTCGCTGCGCTGGGCCGAGCGCTCGAGGCGCGCCCACGAGGGCAACCCGAACGCGCTCTTCGGCATCGTGCAGGGCGGCATGTTCGAGGGCCTGCGCGACGAGTCGCTCGCGGGGCTCCGGGCGATCGGCTTCGACGGCTACGCGGTCGGCGGGCTCTCGGTGGGCGAGCCCAGGCGCGAGCAGCGCCGCGTCATGCGCCACGTCGCCGAGCGCCTGCCCGCGGACCGTCCGCGCTACCTCATGGGCGTGGGCACGCCCGAGGACATCGCCGAGGCGGTCGCCTCGGGGATGGACATGTTCGACTGCGTCCTGCCCACCCGCAACGCGAGAAACGGGTGGCTTTTCACCCGCTTCGGCGACATCAAGATACGCAACGCGCGCTACCGCGACGACATCCGGCCTCTCGACGAGGCATGCGGCTGCTACACCTGCGCGAATTTCTCCCGCGGCTATCTTCACCACCTTCAGAAGGTGAACGAGATCCTCGGCGCACGGCTGAACACCCTGCACAACCTGCACTACTACCAGACCCTGATGCGCGAGTTCCGCGAGGCAATAGCCGCCGGCAGGCTGGACGACCGTCTGGCGGAGTTCCGCGAGGCGCGGGCGGCGCTCGGGAAAAGCGGCTGAACCGCCGGGTCCCGATGGTATACTCCCCGCCTCGCTGCATACCGCATTGGAGATCCACGTGCTGATTTCCCCCGCATTCGCGCAGGGCGCCCCGGGCGGGGCCGGACCCGGCTACGAGCAGTTCTTCATCATCATCGGGATGTTCGCCCTGCTGTACTTCCTGATGATCCGCCCGCAGATGAAGCGCGCGAAGGAGCACAAGCAGATGACCGAGGCCTTGCAGAAGGGCGACGAGGTCATCACCTCGGGCGGCGTGCTCGGCAAGGTCACCAAGATCGGCGAGGCCTACGTGTCGATCGAGATCGCGGCCGACACCGAGGTGCAGGTGCAGAGAAGCGCGATCCAGACGCTGCTGCCCAAGGGCACGATCAAGTCGATCTAGATGAATCGGTACCCTGTCTGGGTCTACGCCACCATCGCGGTGGCGCTGCTGCTCGGGGCCCTGTATACGTTGCCGAACTTCTTCGGCGAGGCGCCGGCCGTGCAGGTTTCGCCCGCGCGCGCCGTCCTCAAGGCAGACAACGCGCTGCTCGGCCGGGTCGAGGACGCGCTGAAGAAGGCGGGGATCCAGCCGACCGGCCTTTTTCTCGACCTGACCGGCGTGAAGGTGCGCCTCGCCGACACCGACACCCAGCTCAAGGCGAGGGACGTCGTCGACCAGGCGCTCAACCCGGACGCCGCCAACCCGTCCTATACCGTCGCGCTCAACCTCCTGCCGAACTCGCCGCGCTGGCTCGGGGCCATCGCGCAGCCGATGTACCTCGGGCTGGACCTGCGCGGCGGCGTGCACTTCCTGCTGCAGGTCGACATGAAAGCGGCGATCGCCAAGCGCGCCGAGAGCCTCGCCGGGGACATCCGCTCCCAGCTGCGCGACAAGAACGTGCGCCATTCGGGCATCACGCGCGAGGGCAACGACATCGTGGTGCGCTTCCGCGACGGCGACACGCGCGACAAGGCGCGGGCCATCATCGCCGACCAGATTCCAGACCTGCAGCTCACGGACTCGACCTCGGGGAGCGACCTGCTGCTCGTCGCGTCGATCAAGCCCGAGGCGCAGAAGCGCACCCAGGAATTCGCCCTCAAGCAGAACATCCAGACCCTGCACAACCGCATCAACGAGCTCGGGGTCGCGGAGCCGGTTATCCAGCAGCAGGGCTCGGACCGCGTCGTCGTTCAGCTTCCCGGCGTGCAGGACACCGCCAAGGCGAAGGAGATCCTCGGGCGCACGGCGACCCTCGAGGTGCGCATGGTCGACACGGAGAACATGAATCCGGCGGCGCTCGCCGCGGCGCGCGCGGGGCAGGTGCCCTTCGGCGACGAGTTCTACGTCGAGCGCGACGGGGCGCCGATCCTAGTGCGCAAGCAGGTCGTGCTCACGGGCGACCGGCTCACCGACGCGCAGCCCGGATTCGACAGCCAGACGCACGAGCCGGCGGTCCACCTCACCCTGGACGCAACCGGAGCGCGCATCTTCAAGGAGGTCACGCGCGAGAACGTCGGCAAGCGCATGGCGATCCTGCTCATCGAGAAGGGCAAGGGCGAGGTCGTCACCGCGCCGGTGATCCGCACCGAGATCGGCGGCGGGCGCGTGCAGATCAGCGGACGCATGACGACGGTGGAGGCGAACGATGTGGCGCTGCTCCTCCGGGCCGGCGCTCTCGCGGCCCCCATGGAGATCGTCGAGGAGCGCACCGTCGGCCCGTCGCTCGGCGCCGAGAACATCAGGAAGGGCTTCGACTCCACCGTATACGGCTTCGCGGCTCTGTCGCTCTTCATCATCGTGTACTACGCGCTGTTCGGCGTGTTCTCGACCCTCGCCCTGTGCGCGAACCTGCTGTTCCTGGTCGCGGTGCTGTCGGCCCTCCAGGCGACGCTCACGCTTCCCGGCATCGCGGCGATCGCGCTCACCCTGGGCATGGCGATCGACGCCAACGTGCTCATCAACGAGCGCGTGCGCGAGGAGCTGCGCGGCGGCGCGACGCCCCAGGCGGCGATCCACGCGGGCTACGAGCGCGCCTTCGGCACCATCCTGGACTCGAACGTCACAACCCTGATCGCAGGCCTCGCGCTCCTCATCTTCGGCTCGGGGCCGGTGCGCGGGTTCGCGGTGGTTCACTGCCTGGGCATTCTCACCTCGATCTTCTCCTCGGTCGTGGTGAGCCGCAGCATGGTCAACCTCGTCTACGGCACGCGCAAGAAGCTCGAGCGCGTGTCGATCGGCAATACCGCCTGGAAGTGACGGAAAAGGCGTAGCGCATGGAATTCTTCAAGATCCGCCGCGACATCCCGTTCATGCGCCATGCGCTGGCGTTCAACATCGTGTCGCTGATCACCTTCCTGCTGGCGGTGTTCTTTCTCGCGACCAAGGGGCTGAATTTCTCGATCGAGTTCACCGGCGGCACGGTGATGGAGGTGAGCTACCCCCAGGCCGCCGACGTCGACCAGATACGCAAGGCGCTCGACTCGCGCGGCTACAACGACTACTCGGTGCAGAACTTCGGCTCGTCGCGCGACGTCCTCATCCGGATGCCGCTCAAGCCCGGCCAGAACAGCTCCGAGCTCTCGAAAGCCGTCATGGGAGGCCTGTCGGCGCAGGACAGCGGGGCGACGCTGCGGCGGGTCGAGTTCGTGGGGCCCCAGGTGGGGCGGGAGCTCGCCGAGAACGGCGCGCTCGCGCTGCTGATCACCTCGATCGGCATCGTGCTCTACCTCGCGCTGCGTTTCGAGTGGAAGTTCGGCGTGGCGGCCATCATCGCCAACCTCCACGACGTCGTGATCATCCTCGGCTGCTTCGCGCTGTTCCAGTGGGAGTTCTCGCTGCCGGTGCTGGCGGCGGTGCTCGCCGTGCTCGGCTACTCGGTGAACGAGTCGGTGGTCATCGCCGACCGGATCCGCGAGAACTTCAGGAAGATGCGCAAGGCGAGCGTCACCGAGATCATCGACAACGCCATCACCCGCACGATCTCGCGCACCATCATCACCCACGGCTGCACCCAGACCATGGTGACCTCGATGCTGGTGTTCGGCGGGCCGGCGCTCCACTACTTCGCGCTCGCCCTCACCATCGGCATCTGCTTCGGCATCTACTCGTCGGTGCTGGTCATGGCGCCGCTGGTGCGCTGGCTGGGCGTGCGCCGTGAGGACCTGGTGAAGCCGGTCAAGGAGAAGAAAGAGGAGGCCGTCGTCTAGTCCGGCTGGAATAAACGCAGCAACACAACTGTTATCTCAACCGTGCGGCCGTTGCCGCGAAAATCGTTCTGCACACCCCTGAACAACCTAACGAGGAGAACCGAATGAACAAGAAGCTTCTATTGACCGGCCTGGCCGTCGCTCTCGGCGCCGGCGTCACCCACACGGCGCTCGCCCAGGTCAAGCCGGAGATCCTGGTCAAGCAGCGCCAGGCGGCGATGACCCTGCAGGCCAAGTACTTCGGACCCCTGGCCGGCATGGCCCAGGGCAAGGTCCCGTACAACGCCGACACGGTGGCGATGAACGCCGCGCTGCTCGACGCCCTGTCCCGCATGCCCTGGGACGGCTTCGCGCCCGCGAGCAAGGAGGCGACCGTGAAGAACGCGGCGCTGCCCGCGGTCTGGAGCGAGCCCGCGAAGTTCAAGCAGGCCCAGGACACCTTCCAGAACGCCGTGCAGAACCTGGTCAAGGTGAGCCGCGGCGGCGACGAGGGCGCGCAGAAGGCGGCGATCGGCGGCATCGGCAAGGCCTGCGGCGGCTGCCACGAGAACTTCCGCGAGAAGCAGTAAGGCCGCATCACCCGAGGAAAGCCCCGCCGAGGCGGGGCTTTCTTTTTGTCGGCATAATGCTGCGCGCATGATCCGCGCACCGCTCATCCTCGCCCTGCTCTTCGCCGGAAGCGCCTTTGCGCAGGACGCGAAGCGCGGCGAGTACCTCGCCAAGGCCGCCGGCTGCGTCGGCTGCCATACCGAGGAGAAGGAAGGCGCGGTGCCCTACGCGGGCGGCCGGGCGCTGAAGACTCCCTTCGGCACGTTCTACGGGCCGAACATCACCCCGGACAAGACGGCGGGAATCGGCAGCTGGACCGAGGCGGATTTCCTGCGCGCGCTGCGCCTGGGCGATCGTCCCGACGGGTCGAACTTCTTCCCCGCGTTTCCCTACCCGTCGTTTACGAAGATCACCGACAGCGACGCCCGCGACCTGTGGGCGTACCTGAAGACGCTCCCGCCGAGCGCGACGCCGAGCAAGGAGCACGACCTGTGGTTCTTCTTCGGATGGAGGTGGCTCGTATCGATCTGGAAGTGGCTCTACTTCACCCCGGGCGCCTTCACCGACATCCCGGGCGTGTCGGCCGTCGTCAACCGGGGCGCCTACCTCGTGCAGGCGCTCGGCCATTGCGGCGAGTGCCACACCCCGCGCAACTTCCTCGGCGGCCCGAGGTCCGACCGCACTCTCGCCGGCGGCAGGGGCCCCGACGGCAAATCCGTCGCGAACCTCACGCCGACGAACCTCAAGAAGCAGAGCGACAAGGAGATCAAGGATTTCCTCGTCACCGGCCTCACCGCCGAAGGCGACGTCCCCGCCGCGTCGATGGGCGAGGTCATCAAGAACACGACCAGCCAGCTCACCCCCGCCGATCTCGACGCCCTCATCGCCTACCTGAGAGCGCTCCCGCCGCTGCCGAGCGAGAAGAAGGGCTAGCCCTCCGGCGACGGCTCCAGCCGTCCCATGCTTTCGCGCCGGATGCTGTAGAACGTTCCCGCGAAGATGATTGCCGCGCCGATCATGATGACGAGCTCGAGCGGCTCGTTGTAGAACACCGCGCCCACGACCGCGATCAGCGGCAGCCGCAGGAAGTCGATCGGCACGACGACCATCGAGTCGGCGATGCGGAAGGCGCGCGTCATGCAGTAGTGCGCGGTGAGGCCGACGACGCCGAGCGCGATCACCCACGGCGCGTCGCGCAGGCCCGGCCATACCCACTGCGGCAACGCGGGGACGAGGCCGAGCGGCAGCTGGATCACCGCCATGTAGAAGAGGATCGCGAACGCCGTGTCGTGCCCGGCGAGGCGCTTGGTCGCGATCATGGTCGAGGCGTAGGCGAAGGCGCCGAGCAGCATGACGAGCGCCGCCGGCTGGATGACCGCCATGCCGGGACGCAGCATGACGAACACCCCGACGACGCCCAGCACGAGCATCACGGTCCGGCCCTGGTTCAGGCGCTCGCCGAGGAAGATCATGGCGAGCACCGCGGCCCACACTGGCATGGTGAACTCGATCGCGAACACGGTGGCGAGCGGCAGCAGCGAGATCGCGTAGACCCAGGCGTACTGGCCGCCGAAGTGGAACACGTTGCGCAGCACGTGCAACCCGAAGTGCCTGGTGCGCAGCGCCTTGAGGCCGTGCCGGGGCAGGAGAAAAAGGAGGATGAGCAGGGACATGAAGCTGCGGATGAAAAGGATCTCGAAGCTCCCCATGGTGCGCAGCAGCTCGCGCACCGACACCGCCATGATCGAAAAAGAGACGAGCGCGCCCACCATCCACAAGGCGCCGCGCAGGGCGACGGGAAGGCCGGCGGCGCTCATACCCTGACCGCGAAATCCTCGCGCTCGAGCATACGCGAGGCGATGTAGCCGGCGACGAGGCCCCAGAACGGCGCCCCGATGTTGAGGATGGGGATGTCGGCGACGGTGACGAGGAAGGTGACGAGCGCGCCGAGCGCGAAGCCGCCGCGGAAGCTCACCGTGAAGGCCGACTGGAGCACGCGCAGCATGGCGAGACCGGCGAGCGCGGCGATGAAGGCCTTGGGCGTGCCGAGCATGAGGCGGGTGAACACCGGCGCGAACAGGCCGAAGCCGAGCGCGAGCACGCCGACGAAGATTCCCGCCGTGTAGTGCCGCGCGCGCTCGCCCGAGGACGAGATGATCGCGTTCACCGGGCCGGTGAGGCAGGTCGGGACCGCGCCGACGAAGGCGGTGACGATTGCGCCCGCGCCGCAGGCGACCGCGATCCCGTCGACGGGCGGAGCGTGGCCCGCGGAGCGCAGCACGCTGATGCCCTGCC
Organism: Burkholderiales bacterium; assembly: GCA_035517595.1. GTDB lineage: Bacteria > Pseudomonadota > Gammaproteobacteria > Burkholderiales > SG8-39 > RBG-16-66-20. Next base: position 14,421 of record DATIYN010000176.1, on the reverse strand, counting down.
CGTTCTGCACCACGAGCACCGTGATCGCGAGCGGCACCACGAGCTCGACCATCGCGCGCCACGAGAACGCGGGCGCGTACAGGTTCGGATGCACCAGAGCCAGCGCCTCGGGCGCGGCGTGGAAGCGCCCGAGATACCAGATCATAGCCACCCCGACGGCGAGCGCGACGATCAGGGGCGGAGCGAGGCGAGCGAGGCGCGGGAAGGCGCCGACGAGGACAAAGGCCGCGACCATGGGCGCGGCGATCCACGCGTCGTCCCGGATCGCGTAGACGAGGTCCAGGCCGAAGCGCAGGAACACGCCCGCGACCATGCCCATCACGATCGGCATGGGCACCGCCTCCATCGCGCGGCGCACCCAGCCCGAGAGGCCGAGCGCGAGCATCAGGATCCCGGTCGCGACGAAGGCGCCGATCACCTCGGGCCAGGAGAGGTGCCCGAGCGCCGGACCCAGGAGAACCGCGCCTGGAATCGTCCAGAAGAACACGAGCGGCTGACGCGTGGCCCAGCAGAAGGCGATGCTGATGAGCCCGTTGACGAAGAACGCCCCGAAGATCCACGACGAGAGATCGGAAGGCGAGAGCCCCCCGCGCGTGCCCACCGCGAGGATGATCGCCACGGGGCCCGATGCCGCGAACAGGAACGCGACCAGGCCGTTGGTGAAGTAGACGCCGCCGAAGTCGGCGAGCGCCTCGCGCAGGCGGGGAGGTTTCAAAGCTTGCGCGCGAGCTCGGCGGCCTTGCCCGTATACGTGGAAGGCGTGAGCTTGAGCAGCCTCGCCTTCTCGGCCTCGGGCAGCGCGAGCCCTTTGATGAAGGCGCGCATCGTGTCGCCGTCGACGCGCTTGCCGCGTGTCAGCGCCTTCAACTGCTCGTAGGGGTCGGGGAGCCCGAACCTGCGCATCACGGTCTGAACGGCCTCGCCCAGCACTTCCCAGTTGGCGTCGAGGTCCTCGAGCATGCGCGCCGGGTCCGCCTCGAGCCTGGCGAGACCCTTCAGCGTGGACTCGCAGGCGAGCAGGCTGTGGCCGAGCGCGACGCCGATGTTCCTCTGCACCGTCGAATCGGACAGGTCGCGCTGCCAGCGCGACACCGGCAGCTTTTCCGAGAGATGCCGCAGCAGCGCGTTGGCGACGCCGAGGTTGCCTTCGGAATTCTCGAAGTCGATCGGGTTCACCTTGTGCGGCATGGTCGAGGAGCCCACTTCGCCCGCCTTCGCTTTCTGCCTGAAGTAGCCGAGCGACACATAGCCCCAGACGTCGCGGTCGAGATCGAGGAGCACCGTGTTGGCGCGCGCGAACGCGTCGAACTGCTCGGCGAAGCTGTCGTGCGGCTCGATCTGGGTCGTATGCGAATTGAACTCGAGCCCCACCGACTCGACGAAGCGCCGGGCGAAGCCTTCCCAGTCGAAGTCCGGGTAGGCGGCGACGTGCGCGTTGTAGTTGCCCACCGCGCCGTTGATCTTTCCGGCGAGCGACACCGCCGCGATGCCCTTCCGCGCGCGGCGCAGCCGGTGCGCGAAGTTCGCGAGCTCCTTGCCGAGCGTCGTCGGCGTCGCCGGCTGCCCGTGGGTGCGCGACAGCATGGGCGCGTCGGCGAGCGATCGCGCCATCGTCGCGAGCGAGTCGATGACGCGGTCGAGTGCCGGCAGCAGCACGCGGTCGCGCGCCTCCTTGATCATCAGCGCGTAGGCGAGGTTGTTGATGTCCTCGGAGGTGCAGGCGAAGTGGACGAAGCCCGCGACGCGCGCGGCCTCGGAGTTTCCCTCGAGGCGCCGCTTCAGCCAGTACTCGATCGCCTTGACGTCGTGGTTCGTCTCGGCCTCGATCGCCTTCACCTGCGCCGCGTCCTCTTCCGAGAACGCTTCGATCAGGCGCTCGAGCGCGCGGTTCGTGTCCCTGGAGAAGGGCTTGATCTCGGCGATCGCGGCGTCGGCGGCGAGCGCGAGCAGCCAGCGTATTTCGATCGCGATGCGGTTGCGGAAAAGCGCCGCCTCGCTGAAGTGTGCGCGCAGCGGCTCGAGTTGCTTGTGATAGCGTCCGTCCAGAGGGGATAATGCGCTCAGCGGTGAGAGCGGCGGCATCGACGGACCTGTGTGATGAGCAGCGTCAATTTTACCATGCGGGTGGCGGCCGATTTCGAGCGCCTGCTCGCCGAGGTGCGCGCGTGCGAGCTGTGCGCAGCGCACCTGCCCAATCCCCCGAGGCCCGTGCTCCGCGGCTCGCCCGGCGCGAGCCTGCTCATCGTCGGCCAGGCGCCGGGGCGCCGCGTGCACGAGAGCGGCGTTCCGTGGAACGATCCCTCGGGCAACCTGCTGCGCGAGTGGCTGCGCCTGGATCGCGACGCCTTCTACGACGAGCGCCGCATCGCCATCATCCCGGTCGGATTCTGCTACCCGGGAACGGGCGACTCGGGCGACCTTCCGCCCCGTCCCGAATGCGCGCCGCACTGGCATCCGCGCCTGCGCGCGCAGCTGCCGCGCGTACGCCTCACGCTGCTCGTAGGAAGCTACGCGCACGCCTACTATCTCGGAGCGCGCAGGAAGAAGACGCTCGCCGGGACGGTGCGCGCGCGCGACGAGTACCTGCCCGAGTTCTTCCCTCTGCCCCACCCGAGCCCGCGCAACCGGCGGTGGCTGAAGAACAACGCCTGGTTCGAGCGCGAGGTCCTGCCGCAGCTCCGCAGGCGCGTCAAGGCGTGCCTTTCGGTAGAATCCGCGCCATGAAGCTGATAGGCTCGCTCGCCAGCCCGTACACCCGCAAGGTGCGCATCGTGCTCGCGGAAAAGAGGATCGAGTACGACTTCGAGGTCGACAATCCCTGGAAGGCGGACGCGGTCACGCCGAAGTTCAATCCGCTCGGGAAGGTGCCCGTGCTCGTGCTCGACGACGGCTCCGCGATCTACGATTCGCGCGTGATCGTCGCCTTCCTCGACGGCGCCTCGCCGCTGTCGCGCCTGGTGTCCGCCGACCCGCGCGAGCGGGTCGAGGTGCGCCGCTGGGAAGCGCTCGCCGACGGCGTCCTCGACGCCGGCGTCGCCGCGCGTCTGGAGAACCAGCGCGACGCGAAGCTCCGCAACGCGGCGTGGGTCGACCGCCAGATGGGCAAGGTACGCTCGGGGCTCGCCGCCCTGGAGGCGGACCTCGGCGAGAAGCTCTGGTGCTCGGGCAACGCCTGCACCCTCGCAGACATAGCCGTCGGCGTCTGCCTGGGGTGGCTGGATTTCCGCTACCCCAAGATGGACTGGAAGAAGGATCACGCGAACCTCGCGCGGCATTTCGCGAAGCTCTCCGAGCGTCCCTCTTTCGCCGAGACCGTTCCCAGTGAATGACCTTCTCTCCAACCCCGCGGTCCAGGGGGGCGTAGCGCCTTTTGCCGCCGGACTGGTCGTCGCGGCGCTGCTCGGGCGCTACCGCCTCGGCGGCCTCGCCGTCGCAGCCGCCTTCGCCACCGCCGTGTACTTCATCGCAGGCTTCGACTTCACGCCGCTCTCGGCCACGCGCAAGATCATCCTCCTCGGCCTCGCGGCGCCGGTCGTCGGCATCGTCGTCGACTTCGCGTTCAGGCCCACGCGCCTGGGCTCGTACCTCCTCGCGATCGCGGGGGCGGCCGCCGCCGCCTGGGTCTTCTGGCCGGTGCTCGCCCAGAAGGACCTGGAGCGCGCCCTGCTGCCCGGCGCGACCGCGGTCCTCGCCTCCGCCTGGGTCGTCGGGTTCTCCGAGCAGCGGCTCGCCGGGGACAGCGTGCGCACGGCGGCGTCGGGCCTCGCCCTGGGCGCGGGCACCGGGGTCGCCGCCGTCTTCGGCGCCGCGCTCACCTATGGCCTCTACGGCGTCGCGGTCGCCGCGGGATCGGGCGCGTTTCTGCTCGCGCAAATGGTCACCGGCAAGCGCAGCTATGCCGGCGCGACCTTCACCCTCAGCGTCACCGTCGTCGCGATACTGATCGCGTCGGCGGCGATGATCCTCGCCCAGTTGCCGTGGTATTCGGTCGTCGTGCTCGCGCTCGTTCCCGTCGCGGCCAACCTGCCCGTGCCAGCGGGCGCGGCGCTGTGGCTGCAGGCCGTGCTCGCCTCGCTCTACGGATTCGTCGTCGCCGGAATCGCCTGCGCGCTTGCGTGGCACGCGGGCGGCTGATTGCCGTCAACCCCACCCAAGGAGAAAAGCATGTCTTTGAAGCTGACAGCAGGTCTTGCCGCCGCGGCGCTGCCGCTCGCCGCGGCCGCTGCGCCGGAGTCGTTCACCGTCGATCCCTACCACAGCATTCCCTATTTCGAAGTGGTCCACCTGAACACCTCGGTCATCCGCGGCCGCTTCGAGAAGGTCACGGGCAAGATGACGCTCGATACCGCCGCGAAGACCGGCTCGATCGAGCTCTCGATTCCAACAGCGACGCTGAGCACGGGCGACAACGACAAGGGCAGCCGCCCGCGCTCGCGCGACGAGCACCTGCGCTCGCCCGACTTCTTCAACGTCGCCGAATTCCCGACGATGAGCTACAAGGGCAAGGCGACGAAATTCAACGGCGACCACCCCGCCGCGATCGAGGGCGAGCTGACGCTGCTCGGCGTGACCAAGCCGGTCACGCTCACGGTCGAGCGCTGGAACTGCGGGCCCGATCCGCGCACCCAGGGCAAGCGCTACTTCTGCGGCGGCAACGCCACCGGGTCGTTCAAGCGGTCGGACTTCGGCATGAAGTTCATCGTCGGCCCGGTGAGCGACGAGGTGAAGCTGTGGACCTCGATCGAGGCGTTCCGGGACTAAGTCGTTACTGGATCACCCCGCCCCCGAGGCAGGTCTCCCCGTTGTAGAGCACGACGGACTGCCCGGGGGTAACCGCCCACTGGGGATCGGAGAACTCGACGTCGATTCCGTTCCCGGCGTCGCGCACGCGGCAGTCCGCATCCGCCTGCCGGTAGCGCGTCTTGGCGCCGTAAGGCGCTTCCGTCCCCGGCCGCTCGCCGCTGACCCACGCCAGATCCTCGGCGCGCAGCCTGCGCGACAGAAGCGCCGGGTGGTCGTGCCCTTGCACGACGATCAGCTCGTTGTTCTCGAAATCCTTCCCGGAGACGTACCACGCTCCGCCGCCGGAGTCCTTGAGCCCCCCGATGCCGATGCCTTTCCTCTGGCCGATGGTGTAGAAGGACAGGCCGACGTGCTCCCCGACCGCGCGGCCCTCGGGCGTGCGCATGATCCCGGGGCTCGTCGGCAGGTAGCGGTTCAGGAACTCGCGGAACGGGCGCTCGCCGATGAAGCAGATGCCGGTCGAGTCGCGCTTCGCGAAGTTGTGAAGCCCGGCCTCCCGCGCGATTCTCCTCACCTCGGTCTTCTTCAGCTCGCCGACCGGGAACAGCACGCGCGACAGCTGCGCCTGGTTCAGCCGGTGCAGGAAGTAGCTCTGGTCCTTCGCAGGATCGCGCGCCTTGAGCAGCTCGAAGCCGCCGCCGACTTCGCGCACGCGCGCATAGTGCCCCGTGGCGATGCGCTTCGCGCCCAGCTTCATCGCGTGGTCCAGGAACGCCTTGAACTTGATCTCGGCGTTGCACAGCACGTCCGGGTTGGGGGTGCGGCCGGCCGAGTACTCGGCGAGGAAGGCTCTGAACACGCGCTCCTTGTACTCCGCCGAGAAATTCACGACCTCGAGGTCGATGCCGATCGTCTCGGCGACCGAGGCGCAGTCGACGAGGTCCTCGCGCGTCGAGCAGTATTCGTCGTCGTCGTCGTCCTCCCAGTTCTTCATGAAGAGGCCGACCACATCGCAGCCTTGCCGCTTCAGGAGGAGCGCGGCGACCGACGAATCGACGCCGCCCGACATGCCCACCACGATTCTTTCGCCTGTCATGGACAGGCCTACGCCGCGCGGCGCTGGTTCTTCCGGATGAACTCCGCCATGCGCGCCACGCCCTGCTCGATCGCGGCATTGGAAGCCGCGTAGGAGAAACGGATGTGCTGGCCTTCGCCCGGCACGCGCGCGCCGAAGTGGATGTCGGCGAGCACGGCGACCCCGGCCTCGTTCAGGAGGCGCTTCCTGAATTCCTCGGAGTCGGCCGCGCCTATCATGCGGCAGGCCTCGGTAACGTTCGGCCAGGCGTAGAAGGCGCCGCCGGGGGTCTTGCAGAACACGCCCGGCACCTTGTTCAGGAGGCCGACGATGAGGTCGCGGCGCGCGAGGAAGGAGTCGCGCATCCTCTGCGCCTCGTCCTGCGGACCGTTCACGGCCTCGACCGCGGCCCACTGGCTGATGTGCGACGCGCAGGAGTCCGTGTTGGTCACCCAGCGCACGAACTGCGGCGCGAGCGCCGGGCTGGACGCGAAGCCGATGCGCCAGCCGGTCATCGCCCAGGTCTTGGAGGCGCCGTCGGAGATGATGGTGCGCTCGACCATTCCGGGAAAAGACGCGATCGAGCAGAACTCGCCCTCGTAGCACAGCCGCGAGTAGATCTCGTCGGCGTAGATCCAGACGTCGGGATGACGCCCGAGGATCGCGGCGATCGCCTCGAGGTCTCTCTTCCCGAGGATGCCTCCGGTCGGGTTCTGCGGCGAATTGAGGATGAGGAGCTTCGTCTTCTTCGTGATCTTCGACTCGAGCTCCGAGGGATCGAAGGCAAAATTGCGCGCCTCGCGCAGATGGAGCGGCACCGGCACCGCCCCGTTCGCCACAATCTGGGACTCGTAGATCGGGAAACCCGGGTTCGGGTAGATCACCTCGTCCCCCACGCCGTAGTCGGTGGTCGAGAGGATGGCGTAGGCGATGAAGGGCTTCGCGCCGCCGCCGATCACGACATCCTCGGGCCGGATCGACAGCCCGCGCATCGCCCCCATGTAGCGCGCCGCGGCCTCGCGCAGCTCGGGGATGCCGGCCGAGGGCGTATAGCCGTGCTTGCCCTCGCGCACGGCGCGCACCGCGGCGTCCTGGATGTTCACCGGTGTATGGAAGTCCGGCTGTCCGATGCAGAAGGAGATGAGGTCCTTGCCCCTGCGGGCGAGCTCGTTCACCTCGGCGAGGACCACGAAGGCGTTCTCGGTGCCGAGGTTCTCGGTGCGGCGGCTGATCTTGGGCATGCGGATATGTCAGGGATGCCAGGGGCGTGTCAAGCACCTCATTTTATCCTATGCGCAAAGCCCCTCGTGGCTTATCATTTCCGGCGCGAGACGGGAGAAACAATGCTGGTCAATTGCGGCGCCTACCAGGACGGACGAAAGCTCGGCGACATCAAGCCCGAGGAGATCGGGCAGTACGTCGGCCGTCCCGAGTGCTTCGTCTGGGTCGCGCTCAAGGATCCGGGGCCGGGCGAGCTCGCCGCCATGCAAAAGGAGTTCGATCTGCACGAGCTCGCCGTCGAGGACGCGACCCACGGCCACCAGCGCCCCAAGATCGACGAGTACGGCGGCTCCCTTTTCGCGGTGCTGCACAACGTCCAGTTCGGGGACGAGCTCAAGGTCGGCGAGGTCGACCTGTTCGTCGGAAGGAACTACATCCTTTCGGTGCGCAATCAGGCCGAGCCGGGCTTCGCTTCGGTGCGGGCACGCTGCGAGAGCGAGCCCGAGCTGCTGAAGCTCGGGTCGGGATTCGTGTTCTACGCGCTCATCGACGCCGTGGTCGACCGTTACTTCCCGGTGCTCGACGCCATCGAGGACGAATTCGAGAAGTTCGAGGCTCAGATCTTCTCGGGGAGCTCGCTCCGCGCCAATATCGAGGGCCTGTACTACGTGCGTCAGAAGCTCACCACGCTCCAGCACGCGGTGCTGCCGCTGCTCGAAGCCGTGGGCAAGCTGTACGGCGGCCGCGTCCCTCAGGTGTGCACCGGAATGCAGGAATACTACCGCGACGTCTACGACCACCTCGTGCGCATCAGCCAGACGATCAACAGCCAGCGCGACACCGTCACCACGGCGATCCAGGTCAACGTCGCGATGATCACGTTCAGCGAGACCGAGGTGACCAAGCGGCTCGCGGCCTGGGGCGCGCTGATCGCGGTGCCGACCTTTGTCGCGAGCCTCTACGGCATGAACTTCAAGAACATGCCGGAGCTCGACTGGGCCTGGGGCTACCCGGTGACGGTCGCCGCGATGGCGGTGATCAACGTCATCCTCTTCTTCCGCTTCCGCAAGGCCGGCTGGCTCTAGCGCCGGCGCGCGGCGTAGAGCGAGCGGAACGTTCTCCAGGACCTCGGCGCGGGGAAGAACCGGCCGCGGGTCCACTCCGAGCCGAAGGGCAGCCTCGAGATCATTCCGCTCCGGCCCCCGAGCGCGCGCAGGAAGGCCGCCGCCGCGGCCGTCGCGAGCGCGTACAGGCGCGGACGCAGGGCGAGCCACGCCCACAGGCGCAAGCCCAGCCTCTCCCTCGCCGGGCGCAGGCCGCGATCGACCTGCTTCTCGCGCAGGTCCCGCAGCAGCTCGGGCAGCGGGATCTTCACCGGGCAGGCGACCGAGCAGGCGCCGCACAGGGTCGCCGCGTGCGGCAGGTCGAGCGCGTTCTCCAGCCCGACGTAGCTTGGCGTGAGCACCGACCCCATCGGACCCGGATAGACCCAGCCGTAGGCGTGACCGCCGACGGCCCGGTATACGGGGCAGTGGTTCATGCACGCGCCGCAGCGGATGCAGCGCAGCATCTCCTGCATCCCGCCGCCGACCAGGCTCGTTCGCCCGGCGTCGACGAGCACGAAATACATGTACTCGGGCCCGTCGCGGTCGGGCGCCTGACGGGGCCCCGTGAACAGGCTCACGTAGTTGGAGATCGGCTGGCCGGTCGCCGAGCGCGTCAGCAGGCGCAGGAGCGTCGCGAAATCCTCGAGCGTCGGGATCACCTTCTCGATTCCGGTCAGGCAGACGTGAACGCGCGGCAGCGTCGTCACCATGCGGCCGTTGCCCTCGTTGGTGACGATCACGCCGGAGCCGCTCTCGGCGATGAGGAAATTGCCGCCGGAGAGACCGAGGTCGGCGCCGAGGAAGTGCCCGCGCAGCACCTCGCGCGCCTCGCGCGTCATGAGCGGGATGTCGGTCTTGCGCGGCGCGCGGTGGCGCGCCTCGAACAGGTCGGCGACCTCGCCCCTGTTCTTGTGCAGCGCCGGCGCAATGATGTGCGAGGGCGGCTCGCCGGCGAGCTGCAGGATGTACTCGCCGAGGTCGGTCTCGACGGGCGTCACGCCCGCGGCTTCGAGCGCCTCGTTTACCCCCGCTTCCTCCGAGAGCATCGACTTGGATTTGATCGCCTTCTTCACACCGTGACGCCGGCAGATATCCAGCAGCAGATCGCAGGCTTCCTCGCGCGTCTCGGCGAAGAGCACGGTCGCGCCGCGGCGGGTGGCCTCGGCCTCGAAGCGCTCGATCCAGGCGTCGAGGCTCGCGAGCGCGCGGTCGCGGATCGCCGCGCCCTCTCCGCGCAGCTTCTCGAACAGTCCCGCGCCGAAGTCGGCCACCGCCCTGGCGCGCAGAGCCGTGAAGCCGGTCGAGCTGAACTTCTGCAGGTTCGACTGTAGCGCAGCGTCGGCGAGGGCCGCGGCCGCGCGCGGCCTGAAGTGCATCGACTGGATCTGCATCAGCGCTCTCCGGCCAGCACCTCGGCGACGTGCAGCACGCGCGTCGTGTCGTCGCCGCGCTTGCGCAGCCGCCCCTCGATGTTGAGCATGCAGCCGAGGTCGCCGAGCACCACGGCCTGCGCTCCGCTCGCGGCGATGTGGGCGCACTTGCGCTCGGCCATTTCCGCCGAGACGTCGCCGTATTTGATCGAAAAAGTCCCGCCGAACCCGCAGCAGGTCTCGCACTCCTCCATTTCGACGAGCTTGAGGCCTTCCACCTTGGCGAGCAGCTTGCGCGGCTCCGTCTTCACGCCCAGCTCGCGCAGGCCCGAGCACGAGTCGTGGTAGGTCACCGCGCCGTCGAAGCGCGCCGACACCCGGGGACGGTGTGCCACCTTGGCGAGGAACTCGGTCAGCTCGTAGGTGCGCGCGCCGAAGCGCTCGGCCCTCGCCCGCATCCCGGCGTCTTCCGAGAACACCTCGGGGAAATGCGTACGGATCATGCCTGCGCACGAGCCGGAGGGCGCAACGACGTAGGGGCAGTCCTCGAAATCGGCGATGAGCTTTTCGGCGAGCGCGCGCGCGGCCCTGCGGTCGCCCGAGTTCCAGCCCGGCTGGCCGCAGCAGGTCTGCGTCGCGGGAACGACGACGTCGCAGCCGGCGTCCTCGAGGAGCTTGAGCGCGGCGAACCCGATCGACGGCCGCATCAGATCGACGAGGCAGGTGACCAGTAGGCCGACGCGCATGAAAAAATCATAGCACGCAGCGTGGTATAGAATTCCGCGCTTCTATGCGGTTCGCGCGCTGGATCGGCACCCTCGCCACCTGTTTCGCCGTCGCGCCGGGCTCGGCTGCTGACTCGCCCGAGCTCGACCGACAGGTCCAGGCCTTCCTGTCCGCCGAGCGCGGCCGCTGGGACTACCTCAACGTGCCCTACCGGGACGGCCAGATCCTTCATAATCTCGTGGTCAAGGGCGGATACAAGAGAATTCTCGAGATCGGAACGTCGACCGGACACTCGACCGTCTGGCTCGCCTGGGCGGCCGCGAAAACGGGCGGCAGGGTCACGACGATCGAGATCGACCGGGGCAGGCACGAGCGCGCGCTCGCCAACTTCAGGCGCGCGGGGCTCGCCGAGTACGTCGACGCGCGGCTCGGCGACGCGCACGAGCTTGTGAAGGCGCTGCCCGGCCCCTGGGACTTCGTGTTCTCCGACGCCGACAAGGAGTGGTACCTCCAGTACTTCCTCGACCTCGAGGCGAAGATCGCTCCCGGCGGCTGCTACACCGCGCACAACGTAGCGCACCCCTACGCGCGGCAGGTCACAGAGTTCCTGGACTACGTGAAGAAGCGCCCGGGATTCGGCCTGCGCTTCGCCGAGGGCGCCTCCAGCGAGGGCATTTCGATCAGCTGCCGCTCGCGCTAGGCGCTAGGCGGCCACCATGCCGTGCACGCTGAAAAGCTGCTCGGGATCGGTCCACACCTTCTCGGGGGCGAACCCCGCGCGCCTGCCGAGCTCCTGGAACTCGGCGACGGAGTACTTGCAGGAGATCTCGGTGTGGATGGTCTCGCCGCGCGCAAAATCGAAGCGCTGGCCCGCGACATGGACGATCTGCGCGTCGACGCTCTCGATGTGCATCTCCACCCGCCCCAGGGCCGGGTCGTAGAACGCCCTGTGCCGAAAGCGCTCTAGCCGAAAGTCCGCGCCCAGCTCGCTGTTGATGCGCTTGAGCAGGTTGAGGTTGAAGCGCGCGGTCACTCCCTTGGAGTCGGCGTAGGCTGCGTCCAGCGTCGCCTTGTCCTTCTTCAGATCCACGCCGATCAGCAGCACGCCGCCCTTGCCCGCGGTGCGGCGCGCCCGCCTCAGGAACTCGAGCGCCTCGGCCGGCGTGAAATTGCCGACCGTCGAGCCCGGGAAGAACACGGCCTTGCGCCGGACCGGGACGCCCGCGAACTCGGGCAGCGCCAGAGGCCGCGTATAGTCGGCGCGGATGCCGACGACGTTCAGCCAGGGAAAGCGGCCCGCGAGTTCGTTCGAGGAAGCCTGCAGCGTGTCCATCGCGATGTCGATCGGGACGTACAGTCGCGTCTGCAGCGCCTGGATGAGGATGCGGGTCTTCGCCTGCACGCCCGCGCCGAACTCGATCAGCTCGGCGTCGGGGCCGACGAAGTGCGCGATGTCCGCGATGTGGCCGCGGAGGATTGCGGTCTCGGTGCGGGTGAGGTAGTACTCGGGGAGCTCGCAGATCGCCTCGAACAGCCGGCAGCCGTCTTCGTCGTAGAAATACTTCGGCGGAATGCTCTTCTGCGGAAGCGCGAGGCCCGCGAGGACGTCATCGCGCAGGCTCTCGGCGCGGGGAAGAAAACTGTAGAAGCGGACGATCCCCGGCGCGAGGGGCGCGGGGCTGGCCTCGGGCCTCACGCCCGCCGCCCCGATCTAGACCGGCTTGTCTCTTCCTGGCGGCAAACCCGCCGAGGATCGGTGCGCGGAAGCGCCGGCGGCGAACTCCAGCCACTGACGGATGCGGGTTGCGTCGCCGACACGAGTGTATTTGCCCCAGGAATCCAGCAGCACGATGATAATGGAACGCCCGGTGAGCGTCACCTGCATGACCAGGCAGCGCCCCGCCTCGGCGATGTATCCGGTCTTGGATAGCCCGATCTCCCAGCGCGAGCTGCGCGTCAGGTTGTTGGTGTTGCCGAAGCGCATCGTGCGGCGCCCGACCTGCACCTGATACGAGGTCGAGGTCGTGAACTCCCGGATCCTGGGGTACGCGTGCGCCGCCTGCACGAGCTTCGCCAGGTCCTGGGCGGTCGAGACGTTGTGGCCGGACAGGCCCGTGCCGTCCTCGAAGCGCGTGCCGGTCATTCCGAGCAGCTGCGCCTTGAGGTTCATCGCGAGCACGCAGGAGTCGCGACCGCCCGGGTACGAGTTCGCGATCGCGGACGCGGCGCGATTCTCGGAGGCCATGAGCGCGAGGTGCAGCATCTCGTCGCGCGTGAGAGTCGTGCCGACCTGCAGGCGCGAGTGCGAGCCGCGCAGCCTGTCGACGTCCGCCTTGGTGATCGTGACCGGCTCGCTCGGGTCGAGCCCGGCGTCGAGCGTGACGATCGCGGTCATCAGCTTCGTGAGCGACGCGATCGGCAGCTTCGAGTCCGCGTTCTTGCCGAGGAGGATCTCGCCGGAGTCCTGGTCGACGACGAGCGCCGCCTGCGATTTCAGCGCGGGCGTCCGCGGCTCGCGCGCGAGGGCCGGCGTCGAGGCGACGACCAACGCAAGCAGGAACGCAAAGAGAACGCGCACCCTCCCTCCGAGCTTCTTGTTGGGGTGGCTAGTTTAGCCGTGACAACGGCGATTTGCAAACGAAAAGAAAGAGATACACCGTACTCTTCACGCAACGTCATGACAGCGGCATAGGCCGCCCGCCTGTCAGGCCTCAGTCTAGACTGAGGCGTGCTCGGCTTCTTCCTGCTGCTGCAGGGCCCACATCTGGGCGTAGGCGCCGTCGCGCTCGAGCAACTCGCGGTGCGTGCCGCGCTCGACGATACGCCCCTGATCCAGCACGAGAATCTGGTCGGCATCCATGACGGTGGACAGGCGGTGCGCGATCACGAGGGTGGTGCGCCCGCGCGCGATGCGGTCGAGCTCCGCCTGGATGCCTTTCTCCGTTTCCGAGTCGAGCGCGGAAGTCGCCTCGTCGAAGACCAGGATGCTGGGGTTCTTGAGTATGGCGCGCGCGATCGCCACGCGCTGCTTCTCGCCGCCGGAGAGCTTCAGCCCGCGCTCGCCGACGCGCGACTCGTACCTGTCCGGCAGGCTCTCGATGAAATCGTGGATGTGAGCCGCCTTCGCCGCCTCGATCACCTCGTCGAGCGAGGCCTCGGGGCGGCCGTAGTGGATGTTGTAGAGGATGGTGTCGTTGAACAGCACCGTGTCCTGCGGCACGATGCCGATCGCGCCGCGCAGCGACGATTGCTTCAGGTCGCGGATGTCGGTCCCGTTGATCGACACGCGCCCCGAGCCGACGTCGTAGAAGCGGAACAGCAGCCGCGCCAGCGTCGACTTGCCCGAGCCGCTCGCGCCGACGACGGCCACCTTGCTCCCCGCCGGAATCTCGAAGGACACCCCGAACAGGATCTGCCGCCTCGCCTCGTAGGAGAAATCGACGTTCTCGAAGCGCACCGACGCGCCGGTTGCGGAGAGGGAGCGCGCCCCGGGCCGGTCCTCGACCTCGCGATCCTGCTTGAGCAGGCGGAACATGCGGTCCATGTCGGCGAGCGCCTGCTTGATCTCGCGGTACACCATGCCGAGGAAATTGAGCGGGATGTAGAGCTGGATCAGCAGGCCGTTCACCAGCACGAGATCGCCCAGCGTGAGCTCCTTCGAGACCACGCCGCCCGCCGCGAGCACCATGAGCAGGGTCACCGCGACCGCGATGATCAGGCTCTGGCCGATGTTGAGGATGCCGAGCGAGGCCTCGTTCTTGACCGCGGCCGACTCGTACTTCTGCAGGTTCTCGTCGTAGCGCCGCGCCTCGTACTCCTCGTTGTTGAAGTACTTCACCGTCTCGTAGTTGAGCAGGCTGTCGATCGCGCGGGTGTTGGCCTTCGAATCCAGCTCGTTGGCCTGGCGGCGGATCTCCATGCGCCACTCGGTCACCGACACCGTGAAGGTCATGTAGATCGCGACTGCCGCAAAAGTCACCGCGGCAAAGCGCCAATCGAACTTCGCAAGCAGGATCGCCGCCACCAGGCTGAATTCCAGGATCACCGGAATGATCGAGAACAGGAAGTAGGAGAGCAGCGTCGCAATGCCGCGCGTGCCGCGCTCGATGTCGCGCGACACGCCGCCCGTCTGGCGCTCGAGGTGGAAGCGGAGGCTGAGGCTATGCATGTGGCGGAACAC
>DATIYN010000175.1:0-18137 GCA_035517595.1 Burkholderiales bacterium | reverse complement strand
CGCGCGCGAATCTCCGACGCCATCGCGCGCAGCGCGCGGTTCTTCGCGTCCGTGCCGGCGCGCGCGAGTTCGCGCGCGGCCGCGCGCGCGGCGCGCCCGAGCCCGTGCATGTATGCGCTGATGTCAGCCGCCTCGCTGGGCAGCTTTGCCTGCTTCGACGCCATGCAGCAATTCTAACCCCAGCGTGGCGAGCTCATCCCAGGGGTCGCCGCAGTCGCTGCCTCGGCCCGCGCCCTTCGAAGCGCGCTCGATGCGCGCGACGTGCAGCGCGGCCGCATGCAGGCGCGCCGGAGACAGGCGCCTGAGCGCCTTCTCGCAGCGCGGCTGCGCGCTGCGCCAGATTCGGTGCGCGGCAAACAGGCCCTCGAGCGGCTGCCCGCCCGCCATCTGCAGCCGGATCCGGTGCAGCGCGACGAGCTCCTCGCCCAGGCGCCAGGCGAGGCCCGCGGCGCTCTCGCCCTCGCCGCGCAGGCCTTCGAGCGCGCGCAGGTAGTAGGCGGCGTCGCCCGCGTAGAGCGCCTCGGCGAGCGCCTCGAAGTCGTAGCGCGCGACGCTCGAGACCGCGGCCGCGATCTGCGCGGCCGAGAGCTCGCCTTCGGGCGCGAGCAGCGCGAGCTTGAGGATCTCCTGCTGCGCGGCGAGCAGATTGCCCTCGACGCGGTCGGCCATCAGCGCGAGCGACTCGGCGCTCGCGCGCTGCTTCTGGCGCGCGAGCCGCGCGGCGAGCCACTGCGGCAGCTGCGCGCGCGTGACCGGTTGCGCCTCGACGACGACGCCCGCGCGGTCGAACGCGGCGTACCAGCCCGCCGTCCACCAGCCCGAGCCCTCGGGCCGCGGCATGGTCGCGAGCAGCACGACCTCGGGGTTTGGATTCGCGCAATACGGCTCGAGCGCGGCGGCCGCCGCCGCCGAGGGGCGCCCGGAGGAGAATCTCAGCTCGACGATCTTGCGCTCGCCGAACAGGGACTGGCTCGCGGCCGATTGCAGGAACCGGCTCCAGTCGAAGGCGCGCTCCGCGTAGTGCACTTCGCGCTCGCCATGCCCGCGCTTGCGCGCGGCGGCACGCACCGCGTCCGCCGACTCGAGCACGAGCAGCGTCTCGTCGCCGTGGATCAGCCAGACCGGCGCGAGATCGGGTTTGGAACGCGCGAGCGCGTTGGCGAGATGGGCTTCGACCTGCTCGGCGCGCAGCCGCACGGAGGATTACTGCGCGACGGCCTTGGGCTGCTTCGCTGCGGCGAGGCGGCGCATGATGAGCTGCACCATGTCGAACTGCATGTCGCGGTACAGCAGCTGCTCCTCGGTCTGCTTGGACAGCACGTCGGCGTCGTTGTAGGTGACGTCGCGTGTCAGGGTGACCGTGCTCGACGGGACGAAATCGCCGCCCTTGCCGTCGTGCACCCGGAACGTGACCAGGTAGCGCAGGCGGAACTCGTTGACGCGGCCGGTCGAGGCGAGCGAGAGGATCTGGCGGTCGCGCACCTCCTGCGCGAATTCGAGCACCGCTTGGGCCTGCTTCTGGTCGTCGACCACCTTGGTGCGCGTACCGGCCTGGATGTTGCGCTTGAGATCCAGCGCGATGCCGGGTGCCGCCGCCGGCGGCATGTAGAGCGTCTCGAACGGCAGGTCGGCGGTGCCGCGCAGCTGGAAGCCGCAGCCAGCGAGCAGGGCGGCGAGGACGAGTCCGAGAGCGGCGCGCATCAGACGACGATGTTGATCAGCTTGCCCGGCACGATGACCACTCTGCGGACGGGCTTGCCGCCAATGTACTTCTTTACCGCTTCTGCAGCCAGCCTTTCGATGGCGGGCTGGTCCGCATCCCTCGGCACCCGGACGTTGCCCCGCGTCTTGCCGCTCACCTGCACCACGTAGTCGATCTCGTCCTGCACGAGCGCCGCGGGATCCGGATCCGGCCAGGCTTCGCGCATGATGTCCTCGCCGAACCCGAGCTCGCGCCACAACGCGTGGCAGATGTGCGGCGTGATCGGCGACAGCACCTTGAGCAGGATCTGCAGCCCCTCGCGCGCGGCCTCCGGGAAGCCCTCGAGCCGCTCGAGCGCGTTCAGGATCTTCATCGCGCCCGAGGCGACCGTGTTCAGCTGGTGCTTGTCGATGTCGTAGTTGAGCTGCCTGAGCACCGAGTGGATCTCGTAGCGCGTCGCCTTGCGCAGGCTTTCGGCATCCGCGGCGGCGCTGCCCGCCTTGAACTTCACGCAGTAGGCCCAGACGCGCTTCAGGAAGCGGAACGAGCCCTCGACGCTCTCGTCGGACCATTCCAGCGTGTGGGTCGGCGGCGAGGCGAACATGGTGTAGAAGCGCGCCGTGTCGGCGCCGTACTTCTCGATCAGCGACTGCGGGTCGACGCCGTTGTTCTTCGACTTGGACATGGTGCCGATGCCGTCGTACGCCACCGGCGCGCCGTCGCGGATTCTTTTCGCCGAAGTGATCTTTCCCTTTGCATCCCTTTCCACCGCAACGTCCGCGGGATTCACCCACTCGCGCCGGCCGTCGGCGTCCGTGTAGTACGACTCGGCGAGCACCATCCCCTGCGTGAGCAGGTTGGTGAACGGCTCGCGCAGCTCCTTCGGCATCAGGCCTTCGTCGGCCATCGCGCGCTGGAAGAAGCGCGAGTAGAGCAGGTGCAGGATCGCGTGCTCGATGCCGCCGATGTACTGGTCCACCGCCATCCAGTACCTGGCGCGCTCGTCCACCATCGCCGTGTCCTGGCCCGGGCAGGCGAAGCGCGCGAAATACCAGGACGAGTCGACGAAGGTGTCCATGGTGTCGGTCTCGCGCTTCGCCGGCCTGCCGCAGGAGGGGCAGGTCGTGTTCACGAACGAGGCGAGCTTGTTGAGCGGGTTGCCGGTGCCGTCGGGCACGAGGTCTTCCGGCAGGACCACGGGCAGGTCCTGGTCCGGCACCGGCACGTCGCCGCAGGACGGGCAGTGGATGATCGGCACCGGGCAGCCCCAGTAGCGCTGGCGCGAGATGCCCCAGTCGCGCAGCCGCCACTGCACCTGCTTTTCGCCGAGGCCCCTGGCCTTCAGGTCCGCCGCGATGGCATCGATCGAGGCCTGGAAGTCGAGGCCGTCATATTTGCCGGAGTGGATGCAGCGCCCGGGCTCGACGTAGCCCTCGCGCCACTGCGTGCCGGAGAAATCCTTCACGTCGATCACCTGCACGATCTTCAGCCCGTACTTCAGCGCGAAGGCGAAGTCGCGCTCGTCGTGCGCCGGCACGCCCATCACCGCGCCCTCGCCGTAGCCCATCAGCACGTAGTTGCCCACCCAGACCGGCAGCTTCTCGCCCGAAATCGGGTGCGTGCAGAAGACGCCGGTCGGCATGCCCTTCTTCTCGATCTTGGCGAGGTCGGCCTCCTGCACGCCGCCGCGCCGGCACTCCTCGACGAAGGCGGCGAGCTGCGGGCTCGATTTCGCCGCGTGCAGCGCGATCGGGTGCTCGGCGGCGACCGCGCAGAAGGTCGCCCCCATCAGCGTATCCGCTCGCGTCGTGAATACCCACAAGATCTTCTTTTGATTTTCCAGAGCGTATTCGAATCCGATTCTTACGCCTTCCGATCTGCCGATCCAGTTCTTCTGCATGAGCTTGACCTGCTCGGGCCAGCCGTCCATGCCCTCGAGCGCCGCCAGCAGCTCTTCGGCGTAGTGGGTGATGCGGAAGAAGTACATCGGGATCTCGCGCTTCTCCACGAGCGCGCCGGTGCGCCAGCCGCGGCCGTCGATCACCTGCTCGTTGGCGAGCACGGTCTGGTCCGCCGGATCCCAGTTGACGACGCCGGTCTTCTTGTAGGCGAGCCCCTTCCTGAACAGCCGCGTGAACAGCCACTGGTTCCACCTGTAGTAGCTCGCGTCGCAGGTGGCGAGCTCGCGGTCCCAGTCGAGCGCGAAGCCGAGACTCTTCAACTGCTGCTTCATGTACGCGATGTTGTCGCGCGTCCACTTCGCGGGCGGCACCTTGTTGGCCATCGCCGCGTTCTCCGCGGGCAGGCCGAACGCGTCCCAGCCCATCGGCTGCAGCACGTTCATGCCGCGCATGCGGTGGTGGCGCGTGAGTACGTCGCCGATGGTGTAGTTGCGCACATGCCCCATGTGCAGCTTGCCCGAGGGGTAGGGGAACATCGACAGGCAATAGAACTTCCTGCGCGCCTTGTCCTCGGTGACGTGGAACGAGCGCCGCTCGGCCCAGAATTTCTGGGCGTCGGCCTCGATCGCGCGCGGATCGTAGCGGTCCTGCATCTAAGCGAAGCTCGCGTAGCGTTGCTTCATGGAAGCGGCGGATTATAAGGGGCCGGCCCGCTGCGGGCGCATGCGATAATGCGAGCGCTTTGTCGCTGCATCTCGAACGCCTCAATCCCGAACAACTCGCTGCGGTAACGCTGCCTGCAGAAGGAACTGCGGGGCACGCGCTCGTGCTCGCGGGCGCAGGCAGCGGCAAGACGCGCGTGCTCACCACGCGCATCGCCTGGCTGATCCGCAACGGCCACGTCACTCCGGGCGGCGTGCTCGCGGTCACCTTCACCAACAAGGCGGCGCGCGAGATGCTCACGCGCCTCACGGCGATGCTTCCGGTCAATCCGCGCGGCCTCTGGATCGGCACCTTCCACGGCCTCGCCAACCGGCTCCTGCGCGCGCACCACCAGGAGGCCGGCCTGCCGCGCGAGTTCCAGATCCTCGACACGCAGGATCAGCTCTCGGCGGTGAAGCGCCTCGTGAAGTCGCTCAACGTCGACGAGGACCGCTTCCCGCCGCGCGACCTGCAGCGCTTCATCGGCGCGCAGAAGGAAGAGGGCCAGCGCGCGCGCGACGTGCCGGCGGGCGACGAGCACACGCGGCGCCAGGTCGAGCTTTACGCCGCCTACGACGCGCAGTGCCAGCGCGAAGGCGTGGTGGATTTTGCCGAGCTGCTGCTGAGGAGCTTCGAGCTGCTGAGCCGCAACCAGACTCTGCGCGAGCACTACCAGCAGCGCTTTCGCCACGTGCTCGTCGACGAGTTCCAGGACACCAACCGGCTCCAATACCGCTGGCTGAAGCTGTTCGCCGGCCCGGCCACGAGCCTGTTCGCCGTGGGCGACGACGACCAGTCGATCTACGGCTTTCGCGGCGCCAACGTCGGCAATCTCGCCGAATTCGAGAAGGAGTATTCGAAGGGCAAGGTGATCCGGCTGGAGCAGAACTACCGCTCGCAGGGCAATATTCTCGACGCGGCCAACGCGCTGATCGCCAACAACGCCCGGCGCCTCGGCAAGAACCTGTGGACCGCGGCGGGGCAGGGCGATCCGCTGCGCGTGTTCGAGGGCGGCAGCGACGCGGACGAAGCGCGCTTCATCGTTGAGGAGGTGGGCGCGCTGAAGCGCGACGGCGTGCGGCTCGTCGACATCGCGGTGCTCTACCGCTCGAACGCGCAGTCGCGCGTGCTCGAGCACGCGCTGTTCGGCGCCGCGATCCCCTACCGCGTCTACGGCGGCCTGCGCTTCTTCGAGCGCGCCGAGGTGAAGCACGCGCTCGCCTACCTGCGCCTGATCGCCACGCCCGCCGACGACACTTCGTTCCTGCGCGTCGCCAATTTTCCGCCGCGCGGCATCGGCGCGCGCTCCATGGAGCAGCTGCAGGATATTGCGAAGCAAAAAGGCATTTCCATGTTCGAATCGGTCTTGCTTTCTTCCGGCAAAGGAACGCAGTTCAGGAAATTGTTGGAGGAGCTTCAGTCTGAAACGAGGGGCCTGCCGCTGCCGGAGACGGTCGAGCACGTGATCCATCGCAGCGGCCTCGTAGAGCACTACAGGAACGAGCGCGAGGGCGCCGAGCGCGTCGAGAACCTCGAGGAGCTCGTCAACGCCGCGGCGGCCTTCGTGCAGGACGACGCGCCGTCGTCCAGCCGCGCGGTCGAGTCCGGCGAAGAAGCCGATCCGCTGACCGCATTCCTCACGCACGCGGCGCTCGAGGCGGGCGAGCACCAGGCTGCCGAGGGCCAGGACGCGCTGCAGCTGATGACCGTGCACTCGGCGAAGGGCCTGGAATTTCATGCGGTGTTCCTGAGCGGCCTGGAGGAGGGCCTGTTCCCGCATGACCAGAGCCTCGTGGAGAAGGACGGGCTGGAAGAAGAGCGCCGGCTTGCGTACGTCGCCATCACTCGCGCGCGCGAGCGCCTGTATCTCACGTTCGCGCAGACGCGCATGCTGCACGGCCAGACGCGCTACGGCCTGCCCTCGCGCTTCCTCGAGGAGATCCCCGAGGGCCTCAAGAAGTGGCTCACGCCGAGGTTCGCGAGGCAGAGGGCGGTCGCCTACGAATTCAAGAATGAACCCAAGAGCAACGTCAACCCCTTCAAGTCCCGGTCGGAGTCGGGCTTCCGCATCGGGCAGAACGTCACGCATCCGAAGTTCGGCGCGGGCGTGATCGTCGATGCCGAGGGCGACGGCGGCGATGCGCGCGTGCAGGTCAATTTCGGGCGCCAGGGCGTGAAATGGCTCGCCGTGGCGGTCGCCAAGCTGCAGGCGGCCTGAAGGCGCGCGGCACCGCCGTTTAAGCTGGATCAAAGCGGGGCGCGGCCGCGCCTTCTACAGTGTTCCGGTATCTCACCGCAAATCGAGAGGAAATCCCATGGACTTCAGGAGAATCGGCGTCGTCGGCGCGGGCACGATGGGCAATGGCATCGCCCAGGCGTTCGCTCAGGCGGGCGTCGAAGTGGCGCTCACCGACGTGGCGCAGGCGCAGCTCGACCGGGCGATGAAGACGGTGGCGGGCAGCTACGACCGCCTGGTGCAGAAGCAGAAGATGTCCGAGGCCGACAAGGCGGCGGCGCTCGCGCGCATCCGGCCCGGCACCGACTTCGGCGCCGTGAAGGAATGCGACCTCGTGATCGAGGCGGCCACCGAGAACCTGGAGCTGAAGCTGAAGATCTTCCGCCAGCTGGACGAGCTGGCGCCGGCGCAGGCCGTGATCGCGACGAACACCTCGTCGATCTCGATCACCCGGCTCGCCGCCGCGACCAAGCGGCCGGAGAAGGTGATCGGCATGCACTTCTTCAATCCGGTGCCGGTGATGGCGCTCGTCGAGCTGATCCGCGGCCTGCAGACCTCCCAGGAGACTTTCGACGCCGTCGAGGCGGCGGCGAAGAAAATCGGCAAGACGCCGGTGCAGGTGCGGAATTCCCCCGGCTTCGTCGTCAACCGGCTGCTGTGCCCGATGATCAACGAGGCGGCGTTCGCGCTGGGCGAGGGACTCGCCACCGCCGAGCAGATCGACCAGGCGATGAAGCTGGGCGCCAACCACCCGATCGGCCCGCTCGCGCTCGCCGACCTCATCGGCCTGGACGTCGAGCTCGCGGTGATGCAGGTGCTGTTCGAGGGCTTCAAGGACCCGAAGTACCGTCCGGCGCCGCTGCTCGTCGAGATGGTCGAGGCGGGCTACCTCGGCCGCAAGACCAAGCGCGGCTTCTTCCGCTACTAGGGCCGCTAGCGGTCGAAGATCAGCACGAGGTAGGTGCAGAACAGCAGCAGGTGCACCGCGCCCTGAAGGATGTTGGTGCGCCCGCTCGCAAAGGTGAGCGTCGCCATCGCGAGGGTGAGCACGAGCAGCAGCATGTCCACCGGCTCCAGCCCCAGCACCACGGTGCGCGCGGCCAGCATGCCGATCGCCAGCACCACCGGAATGGTCAGGCTGATGCTCGCGAGCACCGAGCCCAGCAGCAGATTGATCGAGCGCTGCATCTGATTGGCGAGCGCCGCGCGCACCGCGGCGAGCGACTCGGGCGCGAGGATCAGCGCCGCGACCAGGAAGCCGACCAGCGCCGCCGGCGCGCCCAGCACGCGCACGCCGTAGTCGATCGGCACCGCGATCTTCTTCGACAGCAGCACGATCGGCACGATGTACAGGATCAGCAGCGCGCCATGCCAGGCGGCCGGCCGCAGGTCCAATCGCGCGAAGTCGACCTGTTCCTCGACGGACCCGTCGGCGTCGAGAAAGTAGTGGCGGTGCCGCAGCGTCTGGATGGCGAGGAAGACGCCGTACAGCGCGAGCGACATGACGATCAGGAAGATCTCGTGCAGCACCGACAGCGTGCCGCCGGGCGCGGAAGTGAAGTTCGGCAGCACCAGGCCGAGCATCGCGAGCGGCAGGATCACCGCGAGGAAGGCGTTGGCGCCCTGCAGGTTGTACGTCTGCTCGTGGTAGCGCAGACCGCCCGCGAGCAGCGCGAGGCCTGCCATGCCGTTGAACACGATCATGATCACGCCGAACATCGTGTCGCGTGCGAGCACGGACACTTGAGGGCCGCTCAGCATCACGGCGGTGATCATCAGTACCTCGATCACCGTGATCGCCAGCGTCAGGATCAGCGTGCCGAAGGGCTCGCCGAAAATCGCGGCCAGGCAATCCGAATGGCGCACCACCGCGAAAGCGGCAGCCAGCATCACGCCGAACAGCCACGCCAGCATGAACGCCGCCCACCAGGGGCTGGCGATGCCGCCGAGCAGCGACTGTTCGAAAATGAAGAACAGCGCGGCAGTGGCGTAGACCGGAACGATCGGCCATTCGCGCGTCCACATGCGGCGAATCTAGCACGCGAATTCAATATGTTAGGCTCCCCGCATGCGGAAAAACGACTACCTTGAGCGCATTCTCAAGGCGCGCGTCTACGACGTGGCGATCGAATCGCCGCTCGAGCTCGCGCCGGCACTGTCGCGGCGCCTCGGCAACCGCCTGCTGCTCAAGCGCGAGGACCTGCAGCCGGTGTTCTCGTTCAAGCTGCGCGGCGCTTACAACAAGATGGCGCGCCTTGCGCCCGCGAAGCTCAAGCGCGGCGTGATCACCGCGAGCGCGGGCAACCACGCACAAGGCGTGGCGCTCGCCGCGCAGAAGCTCCGCTGCCGTGCGGTGATCGTAATGCCCGTGACGACGCCGCGCATCAAGGTGGACGCGGTGCTCGCGCGCGGCGCCGCAGCCGTGCTGCGCGGCGACAGCTACTCGGACGCCTACCGCCACGCGATGCGCCTCAAGCGCCGGCTCGGCCTCACGTTCGTGCATCCCTACGACGATCCGGACGTGATCGCCGGGCAGGGCACCGTCGGCATGGAGATCCTGCGCCAGCACGCGCGGCCGATCCACGCGGTGTTCGTGCCGGTGGGCGGCGGCGGCCTGATCGGCGGCATCGCCGCGTACGTCAAGCGCGTGCGCCCCGCGGTGCGCGTCATCGGCGTGGAGCCCGTGGACGCCGACGCGATGGCGCGCTCGCTGAAAAGCGGCCGGCGCGTCGTGCTCGACCACGTGGGGCTTTTCGCCGACGGGGTCGCGGTGAAGCAGGTCGGCAAGGAGACGCTGCGCCTCGCGAAGAGGTTCGTCGACGAGATGGTGCTGGTCGACACCGACGCGATCTGCGCCGCGATCAAGGACGTTTTCGAGGACACGCGCGTGGTGCTCGAGCCCGCGGGCGCGCTCGCGATCGCGGGCGCCAAGGCCTGGGTCGAGAAGCGCAACGCGCGCGGCAAGACGCTCGTGGCGGTCGCCTCCGGCGCGAACACCAACTTCGACCGCCTGCGCTTCGTCGCGGAGCAGGCCGAGCTCGGCGAGCATCGCGAGGCGGTGCTCGCGGTGACGATCCCCGAGCGGCGCGGCAGCTTCCGGCGCTTCTGCGAGACGCTCGCCGGGCGCAACATCACCGAGTTCAACTACCGCATGTCGGGCGCGGACGCCGCGCACATCTTCGTCGGCGTCGGGGTGCAGGGCCGAGAGGAGACCGCGCGCATCAAGCGGCGCCTGGAGCGCGCCGGCTGCCGCGCGCTGGACCTCTCGGACAACGAGGTCGCCAAGGCGCACGTGCGCCACATGGTGGGCGGTCATTCGGGGCTCGCCAGGAACGAGCTGCTCTACCGCTTCGAATTCCCGGAGCGCCAGGGCGCGCTCATGAAGTTCCTGCGCAGCATGAACCCGTCCTGGAACATCAGCCTGTTCCACTACCGCAACCACGGCGCGGACTACGGCCGGGTGCTGGTCGGCCTGCAGGTGCCCAGGCGCGAGATGAGCGAGTTCCGCGGCTTCCTCGGGCGCCTCGGCTATCCCTACGCCGACGAGACGCGCAATCCGGCGTACCGGCTGTTCCTCGGCTGACGCATGGCGCGCGGACCCGCCGAGCTGCCGCGCAAGCTCGCCGCCTACGTGCAGGCGGTCGGCGTGCGCGAGACGGCCGTGCAGCGGCGGCTGCGCGCGGTCACGCGACGGCTGCCGCGCGGCAGCATGCAGATCGGCCCCGACCAGGCCGCCTTCATGCAGGTGCTGGTGCGCGCCATCGGCGCGAAGCGCTGCCTGGAGGTCGGCACCTTCACGGGCTACTCGGCGCTCGCGGTCGCGCTCGCGCTGCCGCCGGGCGGACGCATCGTCTGCTGCGACGTGAGCGAGGAGTGGACCTCCATCGCGAGGAAGCACTGGGCCTTGGCTCGTGTTTCGGGAAAAATAGAACTCGAGCTTGCGCCGGCGCTCGAGACCCTCAGGAAATTGAAGGGGCGCTTCGACTTCGCCTTCATCGATGCCGACAAGGCGAACCTGCAGCGCTACTTCGAGCGCTGCCTGAAGCTCGTGCGCCGCGGCGGGCTGATCGCGATCGACAACACGCTCTGGCACGGCAGCGTCGTGCGGCCGCAGGACCGCAGCGTGGATGCGCGCGCGGTGCGCGCGTTCAACCGCGGATTGCGCCGCGACCGGCGCGTGGAGATCGCGCTGGTGCCGATCGGCGACGGACTCACGCTGGCGTGGAAGCGCTAGCGGGGCCTAGCCCTCGCCGAAGTAGCCGGGCGCGATCTCGGCGGCGTAGCAGACGGGCGAGGCGAGCGCGCTCGGCTCTCCCGCCGGCGGCGCGCCGAGGAAGGCGAGCTTCGAGCCGTCGCGACGATAGACGCCGCGCTCGGTGACGACCCAGTCCACCGGGATGTCCCAGCTTTGCGGGTGAATGGTTTCGATGCGCGCGATCTCGTAGGTCACGCCGATCACCGCCGGCCGCTTCGCGAGCGCAGCCAGGGTCCGGTCGAAGAACCCTCCGCCGTAGCCGAGGCGATAGCCGGCCGGGTCCCAGCCGTTCATCGGCAGCAGCACCGCATTGGGCACGACCTCGGCGGAATCCGCCGGATAGGGTATGTCGAGCGGCCCCTTCGCGAGCCTGACGCCCGGATGCCATTCGCGGAACACGAGCGGCTGGCGCGGCGCGACCACGACGGGAAGCGCGGTCAACGCACCGCGCTCGCGCAGCGTTCTTGCGAGGTGCCTGGCATCGTATTCGCCCTTGATCGGCCAGCAGAACGCGAGCTTGGACGAGGCGAGCCCCGGGAAGGCCCGCTCCAGGTGCGCATCCATGCGCAGGCGATGCGCCTCCAGCGTCGCCGCGTCGAGCGCCGCGCGCGCGGCGATGAGGCGGCTGCGCTCGGACTTGCGCCAGGCTTTGACTTGATCGGGATCCATGCAGGCTTGACCGCGCAGTGCTAAGCTTAGTTCATGATTTTTAGGGCTTTCCTAAGCGCGCTTGCCACTATAGCAGCCCTGGCCTGCAGTGCGGGCGCGGGCGCGGGCGCGCCCAAGGCCAGGCCCGCTTCGGCCGACGAGAACTTCCTCAGGGCCTACGACGCCTTCCGCGCCGGCGATGCGCTCAAGCTGCAGAGATTCTCGACGCTGCCCGCCGGGCACGTGCTCGCGCCCTATCTCGAGTACTGGCGCCTGAAGCTGCGCCTGGAAGACGCCGCCGACGACGAAGTGCGCGCCTTCCTCGAGCACGAAGCCGGCACCTATCTCGCCGACCGGCTGCGCGCCGACTGGCTGAAGCAGCTCGGCAAGCGCTCCGACTGGACGGGGTTCGAGCGCGAGCTCTCGCCGCTCGTGCAGGACGACCTGGAGATCCGCTGCTACGCGTGGCTGGCGCGCCTGGCGCGCAGCGACGACAGCGCCTACGACGAGGCGCGCGCGATCTGGCAGGAGCCGCGCGAGCTGCCCGAGAGCTGCCACGATCTGGCCAACCGCCTGAGCGAGGCGGGCCGGTTCACCGTCGACGACGTCTGGCGCCGCGTGCGGCTGCTGTTCGAGAACGGCCAGGTCTCCGCTGCGCGCCGCGCCCTCGGCCACCTGCCCGAGGACGAGAAGCACGACGAGGCGCTGCTCAACCAGGCGGCGACCGCGCCGAAGAAGCTGCTCGCCAGCCCGCCCCGATCGCTCGAGCGCCGCGCGGCGCGCGAAGCCGTGGTGCTCGCGCTCGTGCGCCTGGGACGCAGCGAGCCGGAATCCGCGGTCGAGGTGCTGCAGGGCAAGCTCGGCGCGCGCCTGCCGGAGGCGGACGTGAAATACCTCTGGGGGCGCCTGGCCTACGAAGGCGCGCGGCGCCTCATGCCCGAGGCAAGCCAGTGGTATGCGAACGCGGACGTAGCGACGCTCAGCGACGAGCAGCTCGCCTGGAAGGCGCGCGCTGCGCTGCGCGCGGCCGACTGGCCGGCGGTGCGCGATTCGATCGACCGCATGTCGGCGGCCGCGCGCCAGGACCCGGCCTGGAGCTACTGGTACGGGCGCGCGCTGGCGGCGCAGGGCGTGGCCGACGGCGCGCGCGCCTACTACCTGCGAATCTCCGGCCAGCCGAGCTTCTACGGCCTGCTCGCGGACGAGGAGCTGGGCGGCATCGCCGCCGTGCCCGAGCCCGACCACGTGGCCACCGAGGCGGAGGTCGAGGCGGCGCGGGTCAATCCCGGCATCGCGAGAGCGCTCGAGCTCTATCGCCTCGAGCTGCGCCCCGAGGCGACGCGCGAATGGGTATTCAGCATCCGGCTCATGGAGGACGCGCAGCTGCTCGCGGCCGCCGAGCTCGCGCGCCGCACCGGCATCTTCGATCGCGCGATCAATACCGCAGACCGCACGGCGCACCTTCACAACTACAAGGTGCGCTACCTAGCGCCCTTCAGGGAAGTGTTCGACGAGCAGGCGCGCGCCACCGGGCTGGAGGAAGCCTGGCTGCTGGGCCTCGTGCGCCAGGAAAGCCGCTTCATCGTCGACGCCAAGTCCTCGGCGGGCGCGCGCGGCCTCATGCAGCTCATGCCGAAGACGGCGCGCTGGGTGGCGAAGCGCAGCGGCCTGCGCGACTTCAGCCTGGCGCGCGTCTCCGAGGTGCCGGTGAACATCGCGCTCGGGTCGAGCTACCTGAAGCACGTGCTCGACGACCTCGGGCACCCGCTGCTCGCCTCGGCCGCCTACAACGCCGGCCCGGGGCGCGCGCGGCGCTGGCGCGACGCGCGGCCGCTGGAGGGCGCGATCTACGCCGAGACGATCCCGTTCAACGAGACGCGCGACTATGTGAAGAAGGTGATGGCGAACACGATGCACTACGCGCAGCTGATCGGCGGTAAGCTCGTGCCGCTGAAGGCCCGCCTGGGCCTGGTCCCGGCGAAGACCGCCGGCGAGCGGAACGACGAAGAGCTGCCCTGAGACCGGAGCGCGACGCTTGAAGTACGGGAATTTCCTGGTGGTCGGCGGTTCCGGCTTCGTCGGCCGCCACCTGGTTGCGGCGCTCGCTGCGCGCGGCGCCGAGGTCCTCGTGCCGACGCGCCGGCGCGAGCGCGCCAAGCACCTGATCCTGCTGCCCACGGTGGACGTGGTCGAAGCCGACGTGCGCGATTCCAGCGTGCTGGCCGCGCTCGCGGCGGGGTGCGACGCCGTGGTGAACCTGGCGGGGATCCTGCATGGACCCGGTTTCCAGGCGACGCATGTCGAGCTTGCGCAGGCGGTGGTCAACGCCTGCCGACGCGCGGGCGTCAAGCGCCTGCTGCACATGAGCGCGCTCGGCGCGGATCCCGCGGCGCCGTCCGAGTACCTGCGCTCCAAGGGGATCGGCGAGCAGGCGGTGCTCGCCGCCGACGACCTGGAAGCGACCGTGTTCCGTCCCTCGGTGATCTTCGGGCCGGAGGACCGGTTCCTCAATCTGTTCGCGCGGCTCGCGGCGCTCACGCCCGTGCTCGCGCTCGCTTCGCCCGAGGCGCGCTTCCAGCCCGTCTACGTGGGCGACGTGGTGAAGGCGATGCTCGCCGCGCTGGAGAGCCGGGCGCATCTGTCCGGCACGGGCGGCAAGCGCTACGACCTGTGCGGTCCGCACGAGTGCACGCTTCGCGAGCTCGTGGAGTTCGTCTGCGCCGCGACCGGCCGGCGGCGCCTCGTCGTCGGGCTGCCCGACGGCCTTGCCTGGCTGCAGGCGTGGATGCTGGAGCGGCTGCCCGTGAAGCTCCTCACGCGCGACAACCTGCTGTCGATGCGCGTGCCGAGCGTCTGCGACTGCGTGTTTCCCTTCGGCATCCAGCCGGCCGCGCTCGAGGCGACCGCGCGGGCCTGGCTCGCGCCTGCCGGAGCGCACGAGCGCTTCGACGAGCTGCGCTGGCGCGCGCGCCGCTAGCTCGGCGCCGGCCGCGCGCGCTTGAAAACCTACCTGGTCGGCGGCTCGGTGCGCGACGAGCTGCTCGGGCTGCCGGTCCAGGACCGCGACTACGTGGTGGTCGGCGCGACGCCCGAGGAAATGACCGCGGCTGGCTTCCGCCCGGTGGGCAAGGATTTCCCGGTGTTCCTGCACCCGAGCACGCACGACGAGTACGCGCTAGCGCGCACCGAGCGCAAAAGCGGGCGCGGCTACAAGGGATTCACCGTGTACGCGGCGCCGGACGTGACGCTCGAGGACGACCTCGCGCGCCGCGACCTCACCATCAATGCCATCGCCAAGGCCGAGGACGGCACGCTCATCGACCCGTTCGGCGGCGCGAAGGACCTGCGCGAAGGCGTGCTGCGCCACGTCAGCGAGGCCTTCCACGAGGACCCGGTGCGCATCCTGCGCGTGGCGCGCTTTGCCGCGCGCTTCGGCTTCCGCATCGCCGAGGAGACGATGGCGCTCATGAAGCTCATGGTCGACAACGGCGAGGCCGACCACCTGGTTCCCGAGCGCGTCTGGCAGGAATTCTCCCGCGGCCTCGCGGAGGAGCACGCCGAGCGCATGTTCGAGGCGCTCGAGCGCTGCGACTTCCGCCCGAAGCTGCTCGCCGAGCTCAACGCCGTTCCGCTGCGCTTTTCGGGCCCGCTGGCCGTGCGCTTCGCGCACCTGTGCTGGCGGCTCCCGGAGGCCGAGATCAAGGCGCTGTGCGACCGCATCAAGGCGCCGAACGAGGAGCGCGAGCTCGCGCTGCTCGCCTGCCGCGCGCGCGAGCTGCTCGGCGCGACGAAGCCGGCCGAGTTGCTGCAGCTGTTCCGGCGCGCCGACGCGTTCCGGCGGCCCGAGCGCTTCGCGCTGCTGCTGCAGGCGGCGGTCCTGGCCCGGCCGGAGCTGGGCCTGGAGGTCGTGCGAAAAGCGCATGCGGCCGCCGCTGCGGTGGACGCGGGCGCGGTCGCGCGGCGCGCCTCGGCGCCCGCAGCGATTTCCGCGCTGCTCGACCAGGCGCGCGAAGAGGCAATTGCCTCGGTCCTCTGACTTCGCTCCGAATAACAAGAAGGGAAGCGCCATGATCGAGCTGTACACCTGGGGCACGCCCAACGGGCGCAAGGTCTCCGTGATGCTGGAGGAATGCGGCCTGCCGTACCGCGTGCATCCGGTGAACATCGGCAAGGACGAGCAGTTCAAGCCCGAGTTCCTCGCCATCAACCCGAACAACCGCATCCCGGCCATCGTCGATCCGGACGGCCCGGGCGGGCGCCTGCCGTTGTTCGAGTCCGGCGCGATCCTCGTCTACCTGTCGGCCAAGGTGGGCAACCGGTTCCTGCCGGCGACCGACCGCGGCAAGTGGATCGCGCTGCAGTGGCTGATGTTCCAGATGGGCGGCGTAGGGCCGATGTTCGGCCAGGCGCACCATTTCATGCGCGCCAAGAAGGACGAGATTCCCTACGGCAGCGAGCGCTACGGCAACGAGGCGAAGCGCCTGTACGGCGTGCTCGACCAGCGCCTCGGCGAGGCCGCGTACCTGGCCGACGAATACTCGGTCGCGGACATCGCCACGTTTCCCTGGGTCGCGCGCCACGAGTGGCACCGCGTGGACCTCGCCGCGTATCCGAACGTGAAGCGCTGGTACGACACGATCGCGCGCCGGCCCGCGGTGGTGCGCGGCATGCAGATCCCCTTCCTGAACTAGCCGCGCGCCGCGGCGTCGCGGCGAAAGCTCTCGGAAAGCAGCTCGTCGAAGATCGCCACCGCGCGCGTCCAGCCGGCCGACGCGCCGCGGATTTTGTGCGGAAAGCAGGAGACGACGAAGCCGTCTGCCGGCAGCGCCTCCAGGTTGTGCAGCTTCTCCAGGTGGCAGTAGCCGATGTCGCGGCCCGCCTTGTGGCCTTCCCAGATCAGGCTCGCGTCCTTCGTCGCCTTGTACTTCTCGGCGGTGTGGACGAAAGGCGCGTCCCAGCTCCACGCATCGGTGCCCGTCAGCCGCACGCCGCGCTCGAGCAGGTACATCGTCGCCTCGTAGCCCATGCCGCAGCCGGC
The DNA here is from genome assembly GCA_035517595.1 of Burkholderiales bacterium. GTDB lineage: Bacteria > Pseudomonadota > Gammaproteobacteria > Burkholderiales > SG8-39 > RBG-16-66-20. Next base: position 1,655 of record DATIYN010000175.1, on the reverse strand, counting down.
GCTCACGTAGTCGCCGTGGCCGTAGCGCGAGCCCGCGCGAGTGTTCACCACGACGATCTCGAGGGGCTTCAAGGCGTGTCCTATCCGCTTTAGCTCTGCTTCGACGTCTGCGGCGGTTACGACGTATCCGTCCGGAAGGCCGCGGAAGTCGAGCTTCACGCCGGGCTGGAAGCACCACTCGAGGTCCACCTCGTCGATGGCGATCGCGCGCTCGCCCTTGTTCATCGTCGGATGGAAGTGGTAGGGCGCATCGAGGTGCGTGCCGTTGTGCGTGATGAGCTCTACGCGCTCGACCGCCCAGGCCGCGCCGTCCGGGAGGTCCTCCTTCTTCAGGCCCGGGAAGAACGGCGCCATCTGCGGGAAAGTATGCTCATGCGTCAGGTACTCGATCTTCGGTCCGAAGGGAGGCGGATCCGAGACCACGTCGTTCTCGAGGTAGATGGACAGGTCCACGATCCTGCGGGGCATGGCGCTACCTCCTCGCGTAGCGGATCAGGAACGCGTCGATGTCCTCGATCCTGAGCTGCGGCTCGCCGGGCACGGCCCTGGAGCCGACCACCCGGTTCATCCATTCCATGTTCTTCTGCATGCGCGCGACCACGGCCGGCCATTCCCTGGCGGTGTGGCGCCGCGGATCGGGGAGCACGTGGCACTGGCCGCAGGCGAGGCGAAAGGGCTCCGCGGAGGGGGCATTCACCTCCGGGATGCGCGCGGGATCGATCGGCTTCTGGCCGTGCTTGACGTGGTAGGCGACGATGACCCTGGTCTCCCCGGGCGAGGGCGCCTGCACGCCGGCCATCATCTCGCTCATCAACTTGCCCATGTTCCCCTTGCCCTCCATGCGCGGCACCATGCGGTTCACGACCGAGGGCCAGCGCGCGGCATCGTGCATCGCGGGATTGGCCAGGTTGTGGCACTGCACGCAGTAGCGCCGCGTGAGCCGGGCGCCGCGCGAGGCGGGCTCGGGCAGCATCCCCGGCGTGAAGCCCGGCGGGATGATGCGCTCGAGCATGGGCCCGTGGGGACTGTCCTGCCAAGGCTTTTCCGCTCTCGTCGCCATCGAGATCAGAACCAGGAACAAGAACAGGCTAGAGCGCGCCACTGCGATCGCCCTCGCGGAAGCCCTTCAGCACGCCCTTCACGCCCCGGCCCACGGCGAGCACCTTGAACAGCTCGCCCATCTCGGCGGGCATGAGCAGCTTCTGCACGGCCGCCGCCGCCGGCAGGTAGCGCTTCGCGTCCTCGGGGTTCTCGCGCTCGAGCAGATCGGTGATGCCGCAGTTGACGAGGAACTGCATCTGGCTCGCGTAGCCGAGCACTTCCAGCCCGGCGTCGGTTGCGGCCTGCGCGAGCGCGCTGAAGTCCACGTGCGCGGTGATGTCCTGCAGGCCGGGCAGGAAGAACGGGTCGCCGTGCACGCGGTGGCGGTAGTGGCAGGCGAGCGTGCCCATGGAGCGCTGCGGGTGGAAGTACTCGCGCGCCGGAAAGCCATAGTCGACGACGAGCAGCGCGCCGCGCTCGAGCAGCCGCCCGAGCGAGCGCATCCACAGGCGGGCGAACAGCGCGAGCTCGCTCTCGTAGCGCCCGGAGGGCGGAATTTCGACTTGAATCTTTTTCGACTCGGACAGCACCAATCCGTCTGCGGCGCGATCAGA
>DATIYN010000174.1:0-11017 GCA_035517595.1 Burkholderiales bacterium | reverse complement strand
CGACGATCGCCTTCACGTCCTGGAACGGGTGGATGCCGTTGGCCGCGAGCCAGTAATAGAGCCACATCGCGTGCGTTCCGGTGGGAAAGGTCTGCGCGAAGGTGTACTCGCCCTTTTCCTTCCTGATGAGCTCGTTGAGCGAGGCGCCGTCCTTCACGCCCTTGTCGAAGAGCTTGCGCGAGAGCGTGATCGCCTGGCCGTTGTGGTTGAGATTCATGAGCACGGCCATGTCCTTCTTCGGGCCGCCGATGCCCATCTGCACGCCGTAGACGAGGCTGTAGAGCACGTGCGCGGCGTCTAGCTCGCCGTTGACGAGCTTGTCGCGCACTGCGGCCCAGGATGCTTCCTTCGACGGCACGATCTTGATGCCGTACTTCTTGTCGAATTCCATCACCGAGGCCATCACCACCGACGAGCAGTCGGTGAGCGGAATGAAGCCGATCTTGATTTCCTTCTTCTCAGGCGCGTCCGATCCCGCTGCCCAGGCGCCGGTGCGCACCGCGTTCGGCACGAGGCTCACTAGGCCCGCCGCAGTGGCCTGCTGCAGGAACCTGCGGCGCTTGCCCAAGACCGGTTCATTCATCGCGTTCTCCAGAAATCAAAAGGCGCTCGTGACGTGCCCTTCGCAGGGCCGCGACGAACGCCTTTGTTCGCGCCGAGTGCGCCATTGCACCCAGCCTCATGTGTCACGCTGCAATCCCTATGCCATCGAAAATCTCAGCAAAAACAGATATGCGTAGCCGCATGCTGCGCACTGTTGCGGTGCACAATGCACCGACAACAGGCAAGCCGGTTCAGGCCTTGCCGAGCAATTCGGCCGCGTCGATGAGCTGATGCGCGGTTTCGCCGAGGCGTTGCTTGTTCTGCATCGCAAGTCGGCGCAGCGCGTGATAAGCCTCGTCCTCGGAGAGCCCGCGCGAGCGCATGAGCAGCCCCTTGGCGCGCTCGACGAGCTTGCGTTCGGAAAGCCTGAGGTTGGCCTCGGCAAGTTCGACCTTGAGGCGCTGGAACTCCTCGAAGCGCGCGCAGGCGACCTCGACGATGCTGTTGACGCGGCCCGCGTCCAGCCCGTCGACCACGTATGCCGACACGCCGGCGCGCACGGCGTCGCGGATCGCCTCGCCGCCCGCGTCCGAGGAGAACATCACGATCGGCCGCGGGCTCGACTGGCTGACGATGACCACGTGCTCGAGCACGTCGCGCGTGGGCGATTCCGTGTCGATCACGATTATGTCGGGGCGCTGCGTCTCCACGGCCCGCAGCAGCTCGATCGGCGAGGCGATCGACGCCGCGACTTCGTGGCCGGCCGCGATCAGCGCCTCGCGCAGCAGCGCGGCGCGCTCGTCGGACTCGTCGACGACCAGCACGCGCATGGCGCGGTCCTAGACCAGGCAGGCCAGGGTCGCGAGCAGCAGCAGCGAGAGCGCCCAGCGACTCAGGCGATCGACGCGGTCCTCGAGGGGAAGGCTCCGGAAGCCGGCAATGGAGAAGCGCATGCCCATTGCGAGCAGAAAGCGTGCCAGCTGAAATCGTCACGGGCATGCACTATGCTTGGGCGCATGTCCGTGAGCTTCTCCCGGCACAGCTTCCTTAGCCTGTCGCCCGCCGGGTTCCACCGCATTGCCTATCTCGACTGGGGCCGGCGCGGCGCGGAGCACGTGGTGGTCTGCGTGCACGGCCTGTCGCGCAACAGCCGCGACTTCGACTGGCTCGCGCGCGAGCTCGCGCGCGACTGCCGCGTCGTCTGCCCTGACGTGGTCGGGCGCGGCGACAGCGAGTGGCTCGCGGACAAGGGCGACTACCGGTTCTCCACCTACCTGTCCGACGCCGCGTCGCTGATCGCGCGCATCACCGCGCCCTCGCCGCCGATCGCGTTCGGGACGCTGCGAAAGCTGCGCGGCCGCGCGGCGGACGGACCCTCGCAGATCGACTGGGTCGGTACGTCCATGGGCGGGCTCATCGGCTTGCTGCTCGCGGCCAAGCGCGGCTCGCCGATCCGGCGCCTGGTGCTCAACGACGTCGGCGCGTTCATCCCCTGGGGTTCGCTGTACCGGCTGAAGGGCTACGTCGCGGGCGGCGGCGCGTTTCGCGATCTGGCGGGCGTGGAAGGCTACCTGCGCGATGCCTGCGCGTCCTTCGGTCCGCTCGAGGGCGCGCAGTGGCGCCACCTCGCCGAGACGAGCGCCGAGCGCGCCGAAGACGGCAGCTTCCGGCTGCGCTACGACCCCGCGATCGGCACGACGCTGCGCGTGGGCGCGCCCGACCCCGAGCTGCCGCTCGGGCCGAATATCCTCGCGGGCATCGACCTCTGGAGCACCTGGGCGGAGGTGCGCTGTCCCACGCTGATCCTGCGCGGCGCCGATTCCGACGTGCTGTCGCGCGACACCGCGCTGCAGATGCAGGCGATGCGGCCCGGGGTGGAGCTGCTCGAGCTGCCGGGCATCGGCCACGCGCCCGCCCTGATGGGCTACGATCAGATCGCGGCGGTGAGGGAATTCCTGCTGCGCTAGCCCCGGGCCGAATTGACGTTTACGTAAACGTCAAGTAGCCTAGCGGGCTCCCGGGGAGAGGGATCGATGACCGACCTGTCCGAGTCGAAGAGCCTGGTCTACAAGGCGAAGCACAAGATCCGCTTCGTGACGGCCGCGAGCCTGTTCGACGGGCACGACGCGTCGATCAACATCATGCGGCGCATCCTGCAGGCCTCCGGCGCCGAAGTGATCCACCTGGGCCACAATCGCTCGGTGGACGACGTGGTGACGGCGGCGCTCGAGGAGGACGCGCAGGGCGTCGCCGTGTCCTCCTACCAGGGCGGCCACCTCGAGTACTTCAAGTACATGGTCGACCAGTTGCGCGAGCGCGGCGGCGCGAGCATCCGCGTGTTCGGCGGCGGCGGCGGCGTGATCGTCGCCGACGAGGTCGCCGAGCTGCAGGCCTACGGCGTCGCGCGCATCTACTCGCCCGAGGACGGGCAGCGCATGGGCCTGCAGGGCATGATCAACGACATGCTCGCGCGCTGCGACTTCGACCCGACGCAGCATGCGCCGGCCGACGCGAAGGCGCTGCTCGCCGGCGACCGCCGCGCGCTGGCGCAACTGGTAACGGCGCTCGAATTGAATGTGCTTGAAGAAAAGATTCGAAAGCAAATCCACGAGAAGGCAAGACAAGCCTCCTGCCCGGCGCTCGGCGTCACCGGCACGGGCGGCGCGGGCAAGAGTTCGCTCACCGACGAGCTGGTGCGGCGCCTGCGCATCGACCAGGGCGACCGCCTGAAGATCGCGGTGATCTCGGTGGATCCGACGCGCCGTAAGTCGGGCGGCGCGCTGCTCGGCGACCGCATCCGCATGAACGCGATCCACGGTCCGAAAGTGTTCATGCGCTCGCTTGCGACGCGCCAATCGGGCGCCGAGATCGCGGCTTGCCTGCCCGACGTGATCGCGGCCTGCCGCGCGGCCGGCTTCGACCTGGTGATCGTCGAGACCTCGGGCATCGGCCAGGGCGACGCGGCAATCGTGCCGCTCGTCGACGCTTCGCTCTATGTGATGACGCCCGAATTCGGCGCCGCGAGCCAGCTCGAGAAGATCGACATGCTCGACTTCGCCGACTTCGTCGCGATCAACAAGTTCGACCGCAAGGGCGCCGAGGATGCGCTGCGGGACGTGCGCAAGCAGGTGCAGCGCAACCGGCAGAGCTTCGGCACCGCGCCCGAGCAGATGCCGGTCTACGGCACCATCGCCTCGCGATTCAACGACGACGGCGTGACCGCGCTCTATCACGGCATCGCGGCGAAGCTCGCGCCGAAAGGCCTGCGCCTCGCGCCGGGAACGCTGCCCAAGTCCGCGACGAGGGTGTCGTCGAACGTCAACGTGGTGGTGCCGCCCAGGCGCGCACGCTACCTTGCCGAGATTGCCGAGGCGCTGCGCGCCTACCACGAGCACGCGCTCGCGCAGTCGCGCGCGGCGCGCGACCGGCAAGGCCTGCAGGCGGCGCGCCGCCTGAGCGGACTCGCCGGGCTCGACGCGCACCTCGCGAAGGCGGACGCCAATCTCGACGCGCACTCGAAGAAGCTGCTCGAGATGTGGCCCGATACCGTGAAGGCCTACGCCGGCGACGAGTACATGGTCCGGATCCGCGACCGGGAGGTGCGCACCCGGTTGACCACGAAGTCGCTGTCGGGGACCAGGCTGCGCAAGGTCGTGCTGCCGAAATTCGAGGATGCGGGCGAGATCCTGCGCTGGCAGCTGCTCGAAAACGTGCCGGGATCGTTCCCGTTCACCGGGGGCGTGTTCGCCTTCAAGCGCGAGAACGAGGATCCGACGCGGATGTTCGCCGGCGAGGGCAGTCCGTTCCGCACCAACAAGCGCTTCCACCTGCTGTCCAGGGACATGCCCGCGAAGCGCCTGTCCACGGCCTTCGACTCGGTGACGCTGTACGGCTTCGATCCGGACGAGCGCCCGGACATCTACGGCAAGGTCGGCAACTCGGGCGTCTCGATCGCGACGCTCGAGGACATGCAGGTGCTCTACTCCGGCTTCGATCTGTGCGCGCCGAACAACTCGGTGTCGATGACGATCAACGGACCGGCGCCGACGATCCTCGCGATGTTCTTCAACACCGCGATCGACCAGCAGGTCGAGAAGTTCGTCGCCGACAACGGCCGCCAGCCGACCGACGACGAGCTGGAGAAGATCCGCGCCTGGACGCTCGCCACCGTGCGCGGCACCGTGCAGGCCGACATCCTCAAGGAGGACCAGGGCCAGAACACCTGCATCTTCTCGACCGAGTTCTCGCTCAAGGTGATGGGCGACATCCAGGACTACTTCATCCGCCACCAGGTGAAGAACTTCTATTCGGTGTCGATCTCCGGCTACCACATCGCCGAAGCCGGGGCGAATCCGGTCAGCCAGCTCGCCTTCACGCTCGCCAACGGCTTCACCTTCGTCGAGGCCTACCTCGCGCGCGGCATGCATATCGACGACTTCGCGCCGAACCTGTCGTTCTTCTTCAGCTACGGCATGGACCCGGAGTATTCGGTGATCGGGCGCGTCGCGCGGCGCATCTGGGCGGTGGCGATGAAAAACCGCTACGGCGCGAACGAGCGCAGCCAGAAGCTGAAGTTCCACTCGCAGACGAGCGGCCGCAGCCTGCACGCGCAGGAGATCGCCTTCAACGACATCCGCACCACGCTGCAGGCGCTGATCTCGTCCTACGACAACACCAACTCGCTGCACACCAACGCCTACGACGAGGCGATCACCACGCCGACCGAGGAGTCGGTCCGGCGCGCGATGGCGATCCAGCTCATCATCAACAAGGAGTGGGGCCTCGCGAAGAACGAGAATCCGAACCAGGGGAGCTTCGTCATCGAGGAGCTCACCGACCTCGTCGAGGAAGCGGTGCTGAAGGAGTTCGAGGCGATCAGCGCGCGCGGCGGGGTGCTCGGCGCGATGGAGACCGGCTACCAGCGAGGCAAGATCCAGGAAGAGTCCATGGTCTACGAGCACCTCAAGCACTCGGGCGAGTACCCGATCGTGGGCGTGAACACCTTCCGCAACCCGCACGGCGACCCGGTGCCGCAGAAGCTCGAGCTCATCCGCTCCACCGAGGATGAAAAGCAGTCGCAGCTGGCACGGCTGCGGGCCTTTCAGAAGAAGAATTCTTCTCTCGCGGGCCCCCTGTTGAAGCGGCTCCAGCAGGCGGTGATCGAGAACGAGAACGTGTTCGCGGTGCTGATGGACGCGGTGCGCGTCTGCTCGCTCGGGCAGATCACGCACGCCCTGTTCGAGGTCGGCGGTCAATACCGCCGGAGCATGTAGCTTCCTCTACTGGGGCTTGCGCGCTCCCAGCACCGCCTTCCAGCGCGCCATCTCTGAAAAGAGGAACGCGCCGAACGCCTCGGGCGTGCTCGCCTTCGCCACCAGGCCCAAGTCCTCGAAGCGCTTTATCAGGTCCGGACTCGCCAGCGCCTTGCCGACCTCCGCGTTCAGCCGCAGCACGATCTCGCGCGGCGTGCCCGCGGGCGCGAACAGGCCGCCCCAGCTCGCAAAATCGTAGCCCGGCACGCCCGCCTCGCTCGCAGTCGGCACGTTCGGAAACGAAGCGTTGCGCTGCGGCGTGGTGACCGCGAGCGCGCGCAGCGCGCCCGACTTGACGTGCGGCGAGGATGCGGCGAGCGGATCGATCATGAAGGTGATGCGGTCGGCGATCAGGTCCGGGTGGGCGGCCGAGCTGCCCTTGTACTGCACTTCGGTCATCTGGCTGAGGCCGGCCTGCTGCGCGAGCAGCAGCGTGGCGAGCAGCTGCGGGCTGCCGGGTCCGGTCGTGGCGTAGGTCACCCTGCCAGGATTCTCGCGCGCGTGCTTGATGAGCTCGGCGAGCGAGCCGAGCAGCGACTTGCCGCTCACCACGAACACGTAGGGCGTCAGGTGCGTGAGCGACACCGGCGCGAAATCCTTCGCCGTGTCGTAGGGCAGGTCGCTCATGAGGATCGGGTTGATCGCCATGTTGGCGGCGGCCTGCAGCAGCGTGTAGCCGTCGGGTTCGGACTTGGCCACCGCGGCCGAGCCCACCACCATCGAGGCGCCGGGCCGGTTCTCGATCACCACGGGCTTGCCGAGCGACGCGGCGAGCTTGTCGCCGAGGATGCGCGCGACCAGGTCGCTCGGTCCGCCGGTCGTCACCGGCACTATGATCTTCACCGGCCTGACCGGATAGGCGCCTTGCGCGCGCAGCGGGCCGGGCAGGGCGGCGAAGGCGAGCGCAGTCGCCAGCATCGCGCGTCGGTTCATGCGGATCGCTCTCCTGTTCAGTTCACGGTGGCGCCCGTGTCGCGCACCACCTTACCCCACTTCTCGTGCTCCGCAGCGAGGAAAGCCGCGAACTCCCGCGGGCCCAGCGCGTGCGCTTCGATGCCTGCGGCTCGGAAGCTCCGCTGCAGCTCCGGGTCCTGCAGCAGCTTCGCCGCTTCGGCATGCAGGCGGCCGACGATCTCGGCCCGCGCCGCGGCCGGCGCCGCGAGGCCGAGCCACAGCGTCGCCTCGTAGCCCGGCACGCCCGACTCGGCGAGCGTGGGCACCTCGGGCAGCTCGCTCCAGCGCGATGGCGTGGTGACCGCGAGCGCGCGCAGCCTGCCGGAACGAATCGCCGAGAGCACGTTCGGAACGCCCGCGAAGCTCACCGCCACCTGTCCGCCGAGCAAGTCCTGCATTGCCGGGCCGCTGCCCCGGTAGGGCACGTGGTTGAGCGCCACGCCCGCCATCGCGTTGAAGAGCGCGCCGACGAGGTGCTGCGCGCTGCCGTTGCCGGAGCTCGCGTAGTCGATCTTGCCGGGCTGCGCGAGCGCCGCCGCAATGAGCTCGCGCACGCTCGCGACCGGCAGGCGCCCGGCGTTCACGACCAGCACATAGGGTCCCGAGCCGACGAGCGCGATGGGCGCGAAATCGCGCAGCGTGTCGTAGGGCAGCGCTCGGTACAGGTGGGCGCCGATGACCAAGGGCGTCGCCGCGAAGAGCAGCGTGTACCCGTCGGGCGGCGCCTTGGCGACCTCGGCAGCGCCGATGGTGCCGCCCGCGCCGGGGCGGTTCTCCACGACGAAAGGCTGGCCGAGGGCGGCCGCGAGGCGCGGCGCGAGCATGCGCGCGGGCACGTCGACGAAGCCTCCCGGCGACAGAGGCACGACCAGGCGAACCGGCCGGGTTGGGAAGGATTGGGCAATCCCATCCAGCGGACAAGCCAGCAACAGGCAGAGGACCAGCAGCCAGTTCATCCCAGGTATACAGGCGCGGGCTGCGAAAAGAACGCGTGCAGGATGTGGTAGACCATGAGGTAGTTCTTCTGCTGGAAGCTCGCGTGCGAGACGCCGGGCATCACGCAGAACTGCTTGTCCGGATTGGGCAGGCGCTGGAAGAACTCGATAAGGTCGTCCAGGGCGGCGATGCCGTCCCACTGGCCGCGCATGAGGAGCGTCGGCACGGCGATCCTCTCCGGATCCACGAGCGGCAGCCTAGAGCACATGTCCACGTAGGTGCCGGTCGGCACCGAATCGTCGAGCGCGAGGATCGCCGTCGCGAATGCGTCGATGGTCGCCTCGTCCGCGGTGCCGGGATGGTCGCGCGCGAAGATGCTCCGCACGAAGGCGCGGTCGATGGCGCGCCGGTTCTTCGCCTGGAACTCGGGCAGCTTCTTCCGGCGCTCGGCGAGCGTGGGGCTGCCCGCGCCGGTCCACACGAAGGCGTCCAGCGCGAGGCGCGCCACGCGCTCGGGGCGGCGCTGCGCGAACAGTGCCGCCTTCAGCGCCCCTGAAGAGATGCCGTACAACAGAAGCTTCTTCGCCTCCGTGTTCTTCAATACATACCGACTCGCGATCTCCAGATCATCCGCGCCGTTCGATATATCGAAGTTGATGGGCCGGGATTTGTCCGAGCGCCCGTAGCCCTCGTTGTCCAGGCACCAGGTGTCGAAGCCGCGCGCCGCGAACCACTCCATGACCGAGGAATCAGGCCGCCCTGGCACCTCCAGGTCGAAGGTCGGCTGCGAGGCCATCGAGGAGCCGTGGACAAACAGGATCGTGCCCTTCACGGCCGCGTCGGGGGGCGCCTTGCGCCAGAGGAACAGGCGGACCGCGCCCCCCGGGGTGTCCCTCGACGTCCAGTGCGCTACGCCCTCCATCTGCCGTTCTTCCTGTCCAAGTTGTTGCTGCGCATTATAAAATCCGGGCGTCCTTGAGGAGGGCGCGATGGCGGAAAGTCTTGCCGGGCTGGACACGTTTCCGAAGCTGCTGATGCATCACGCGCGCGCGCGCTCGACGCGGCCCGCGATCCGGGAGAAGGACCTCGGCATCTGGCAGACCTGGACCTGGCACGAGTTCGCCGAGGAGGTGCGCGCGATGGCCTGCGGCCTCGCCGAGCACGGCTTCAAGCGCGGCGACCACCTCGCGCTGGTGGGCGACAACCGCCCGCGCATCTACGCCGCGATGTGCGCCGCGCAGTGCCTGGGCGGGATCCCGGTGCCGATGTACCAGGACGCGGTGGCGGCCGAAATGGCCTTTCCGATCCAGAACGCGGCGATCACGCACGCGGTCGCGGAGGACCAGGAGCAGGTCGACAAGCTGCTCGAGATCCTGCCGCAGTGCGCGACGCTGGAGCGCATCTACTACGACGACCCGCGCGGGCTTCGCCACTATCAGGAGGCGCGGCTCATGAGCTGCGACGCGCTGCTCGAGCTCGGACGCGAGACCTACCGCCGCGATCCGGGATTCCTCGAGACGGAGATCGCCAAGGGCACGGGCGACGACACCGCGGCGATGTTCTTCACCTCAGGCACGACAGGAGTGCCGAAAGGGGTGGTGCTCACTCACGCGAGCCTCATCGACCGCGCGCGTGCCGCCGCCGACATGGAGGGCCTGGGCGATGCCGACGTCGTGCTCGCCTACCTGCCGCCGGCCTGGATCGGGCAGAACATCTTCTCCTACGCCCAGCCCTTCGTCACCGGCTACTGCATCTGCTGCCCGGAGTCTTCCGAGACCGTGATGAGCGACATGCGCGAGATCGGGCCGACCTACTACTTCGCGCCGCCGCGCGTGCTGGAGGCGCTGCTCACGCAGGTGTCGATCCGCATGGAGGACGCGAGCGCGCTGAAGCGCATGGTCTACCGCTACTTCATGGAGGTGGCGCGGCGTACCGGCGGCGCGCTGCTCGACGGCAAGCCCGTGGGCGCGGCCGACCGCCTGCTCTACCGCCTCGGCGACCTGCTGGTCTACGGTCCGCTGAGGAACGTGCTCGGCATGAGCCGCGTGCGAGTCGCCTACACCGCGGGCGAGGCGATCGGGCCGGACCTGTTCCGCTTCTACCGCTCGATCGGCATCAACCTCAAGCAGCTCTACGGCTCGACCGAGACGAGCGTCTTCGTCTGCGTGCAGCCGAACGGCCAGGTGAAGGCCGACACGGTCGGGCCCGCGGTGAAAGGCGTCGAGCTGAAGTTCACGCCCGAGCGCGAACTGCTGATCCGCTCGCCCGGGCTGTTCAAGGAGTACTACAAGAACCCGCTCGCGACCGCCGAGGCGAAGGACGCGCAGGGCTGGTTCCACACCGGCGACGCGGGCTACTTCGACGCCGACGGCCACGTGAAGATCATCGACCGCGTAAAGGACGTCGGCAGGCTTTCCGAGGGCTCGCTGTTCGCGCCGAAGTACCTGGAGAACAAGCTCAAGTTCTTTCCCTACATCAAGGAGGCGGTTACCTTCGGCCACGGCCGAGAACGCGTCTGCGCCTTCATCAACATGGACATGGAGGCCGTGGGCAACTGGGCCGAGAAGCGCAATATGCCGTACGCCGGCTACGTCGACCTCGCCGGCAAGGACGAGGTGTACGAGCTGGTGCGCGAGTGCATCGAGAAGGTGAACGCGGACCTCGCGGCCGAGCCCGAGCTCGCGGCCTCGCAGATCCACCGCTACCTGATCCTGCACAAGCAGCTCGAAGCCGACGACGGCGAGCTCACGCGCACCGCGAAGGTGCGCCGCCGCCACGTCGGCGAGAAGTACGCGACGCTGGTGGACGCGCTTTACAGCGGCGCGCAGACGGTGCACGTCGAGGCGCAGGTGCGCTACGAGGACGGGCGCACGGGCTCGATCTCCGCGGATCTGAAGATCCGCGACGCGAAGACCTTCGCGCCCGCGGCGGCGAAAAAAGCCGCGTGATGCAGGCGGCCGCGGTCAGCCCACGGGCGCACCGGATCGGCGAAGTGATACTCGCCGTGGAGGGCGTGTCGCTCTCGTTCGGTGGCGTCCAGGCGCTGCGCGAGGTTTCGTTCGACGTGCGCGAGCACGAGGTGCGCGCCATCATCGGGCCGAACGGCGCGGGCAAGAGCTCGATGCTCAACGTGATCAACGGCGTCTATCACCCGCAGCAGGGCAAGATCCGCTACCTCGGCCGGGAATTCAGCGACATGGATTCCCACGAGGTCGCGCAGAGCGGCATCTCGCGGACCTTCCAGAGCCTGGCGCTGTTCAAGGGCATGACGG
>DATIYN010000173.1:0-13080 GCA_035517595.1 Burkholderiales bacterium | reverse complement strand
GACGGCGAGGTTGTGCGAGATGAAGATGTAGGTGAGATTGAGCGCGCTCTTCAGGTCCAGCAGGAGGTTCAGCACCTGTGCCTGCACCGAGACGTCCAGCGCCGAGACCGGCTCGTCGCAGATCAGCAGCTGGGGCCCGAGCGCGAGCGCGCGCGCGATGCCGATGCGCTGGCGCTGCCCCCCCGAGAAGCTGTGCGGATAGCGCCTGAGGAACCTCACGTCGAGGCCCACCATCGCCATCAGCTCCTTCACGCGAGCGTAGCGCTCCTCGCGGTCGCCGACGCCGTGGATCAGCAGCGGCTCGGCGAGGATCTCGTTGACCGTCATGCGCGGATTGAGCGAGCTGAACGGGTCCTGGAACACGAACTGGACCTTGCGCCGATAGGCGAACAGGTCTTCGCCCTGCAGCGCCAGCACGTCGCGCGGCCGGCCTCGGTCGTTGAAGGTGACCTCCCCGCTGTCGGGCGTGATCGAGCGCAGCAGCATCTTGGCGGTGGTGGTCTTGCCGCAGCCCGACTCGCCGACCAGCCCAAGGCACTCGCCGGCATGGACGTGAAAGCTCACGTCGTCGACCGCGCGCACCTCGCCTGCGAGCTTGCGTCCGAGCAGCGAGGTCTTGCGCGTCTGGAAATGCTTGACGAGATTGCGGACGTTGAGCAGCGGGTCGTTGGCGCCATCCTCCAGGTGCGGGTGCCCGCCGCCGGAAACGAGGTGGTCGGTGACCGCCTGCACCTCGCGGATCGGCGTGAGCCGCTCGCCCGGCGCCATGTTGAAGCGCGGCACGGCGCGCATCAGCGCCTTCAGGTACGGATGGCGCGCGTCGCGGAAGATGTCCTCGAGCGCGCCCGATTCGACGATCTTGCCGTGGTACATGACCACCACCTCGTCGGCCATGTTCGCGACGATGCCGAGGTCGTGGGTGATCAGCAGCATGGCCATCTGCAGCTCGGACTGCAGCGACTTCACGAGCTGCAGGATCTGCGCCTGGATCGTCACGTCGAGCGCGGTCGTCGGCTCGTCGGCGACCAGCAGCGCCGGACGGCAGACGAGCGCCATTGCGATCATCGCGCGCTGGCGCAGGCCGCCGGAGAGCTCGAACGGATAGGCGTGCTCGGCCTTGGCCGGATCGGCGAAGCCGACGAGGCGCAGCATTTCGACGACCGCGGCGCTGCGCTCCGCGGGACCCAGGCCCGCCCGGTGGAGCATCAGCGCCTCGCCGATCTGGTTGCCGACGGTGTGCAGGGGCGACAGCGCCGTCATCGGCTCCTGGAAGATGATCGAGATGCGTCCGCCGCGGACCGAGCGCACCTCCGCGCCCTGCGGATCCAGGCGCGAGATGTCGGTCACGCTGCCCGGCCGCTTCGGGTCGTAGAACAGGATCTCTCCCGACTCGATGCGGGCCACCTGGGGCAGGATGCTCATCACCGCCTGAGCGACCATCGTCTTGCCGGAGCCCGACTCGCCCACCAGCGCCACGGTGCGCCCCTCAGGGATGCGGAACGACACCCCATCCACGGCCTTCACGGTGCCCGCGTCCACTTCGAGATAGACGCGCAGGTCGCGGATCTGGAGGACGTCCGCCATCTCGCTAGGGACGCAGCGCGTGCAGATTGTTCACGGTGCCGGGGTCGAGCGCGAGATCGAGCCGGGACGCCGCGAGCACGGCGCGCTCGGCGACCCGGGCGAAGCCCTCCAGATCCGAATCGATGCGGATCGTGCGACGCGCGTCGGCCAGCTTCAGCTGCATCCATCCCCCCTCTCGGTCGGCGCGCGTGGAGTAGTAGTCCAGGCGCAGCGCACGCAGGTCGTCCCACCGGATCGCCGCACCCGACGTCAGGACTGCGGGTCCCACGGCGCGGATTCCGTTCTCGTCGAGCTCGATGCGGGTCAACTGGCGGCAGACCGTCCGGGCAAAGTATACGAGGAATAGCGCGGTCGACCCGGCCAGCACCCCTGCGACCGGCGCGGCCAATCGCACAAATACGAGCAGGCCGGCGGAGATCCCGAGGCCGGCCGTCGCGCCGGCGTAGTCGAGAGCCAGCGCGCGCCTTGGATACACGTGGATTTCAGGGGCCGCCACGCTCAGGAAAGGCGGAATAGTTCCTGCGCGCCCAGCCACCGCACGCCAGGCACAGCGCGCAGCGTTTCGAACAGCCGTTCGAGGAAGCGCCAGGCCGCGTCGTCGTGCACGGCATGGTGGCTGAGCCACCCGGTCGCCTCGGCCGGATCGGCACGCGCCTCGCGCTTGGCGGCCAGGTGGGCCGCTGCCCCCGCAAGCACCGCGTCCTCGCCGGCGAAGCCGCGACCCGTGCGCCAGGCAACGAGGTCCACGTGCGTATTGACCTGGACGAGCCCCGGCGCCGCGGCCGCCGCGCGGCGCGGACCATAGCAGCTCAGGCCGCGAAAGCCGGCATCCGCGAGCGGCGCGACGTGCGTCGCCGGAATCCGGTTCCAGGGCGGCGCGAGCACCGGAAGCAGCCGCTCGCCGACGACGCCCGCAAGCCGGCGGCGCGCCTCGGCGAGCCGCGCAATCGCGGCCGCAGGAGGATCGGCATCGGGGAACTCGCTCTTCTTCTCGCCGGGCGCGGCGCGGTTCCGGTGGTCGCTGCCATGCTGCAGGATCGCCACGCCTGCCGGAAGGCGCGCGAAGGCCGCCGGCTCGGCCAGCGCTGGAATCGCCGCGAGGGCGAGCGGCACCTGGCTCGCCTGCGCCAGCGCGATCAGCCGCTCCAGCGCCGGATCCGGGCGCGCGGCATCGTCGTCGCGCCACCAGAAGTCGGCCGCGCGGCCCGCGTCGCGCGCGCGGCCGATCTCCTCGAGCAGGCGGCGCCAGGCGGCGCTCATCGCCGCCGCTCCTCGATCAGCGCGACGAGCAGCTCCGCGCTGCGCCGCGCGCCGTCGAGATCGATGGCGCCCCTCGGGGGGCGCGCACGCGCGAGCGAGCGCTCGATGGCGGCGGCGAGCGCCTGCGCCGAGAGCGCGGCCTCGTCGAGGACCTCGAGCAGTCCGCGCTCGGCGAAGCAGCGCGCGCGCAGCGCCTGCTCGGTCTCGTGGCCGCCCGAGAAGGGCACCACCACCGCGCGCGCGCCGGCGCTCACGGTCTCCAGCAGCGTGTTATAGCCGGCCTGGCTCACCGACAGCGCGCAGTTGGCGAGCAGCGCGGTGAAATCGGCGCGCGATCGCTCGAGCACCACGCCGCGCTCGCGCGCGGCCAGCGCGCCGAGCCTGCGGAAGTCCTCCTCCGGCAGGTTGTCGCCGGCCAGCAGGCGCCAGGTGCAGCCGCGCAGCGAACCCAGCGCCCTCGCGCCGATCGCCGCCTCGAGCAGTCGCGCACCGACCGCGCCGCCGCCCGCCGAAACGACGACTTCGTTCCTGCCGGCTTCGCCCGGGGCGGCCGGCGCGGCGGCGGCGACGTAGCCGGTGTGCACGACGCGCGCCGCGATGCGCCGCGCCTCGGGAAAAGTGCGCTCGAAGGCGACGACCTTCTCGTCTGCGTGCACGAGCACGCGGTCGAAATAGCGCTCGGCGAGCGCGAGCGCCTCCTCGCGCCGCTCCGGACTCTTCAGGCCCCCCAGGATGTCGCGCACCGAGCAGACGATTGCCGGGCGCGGCGCTGCCGAGGCGGCCGCCTCCAGCAGCGGCAGCAGCTCGAAGCGCATCTGGCGGCGCCCGAACGGGAACAGCTCGATCACGAGCAGCCGCGCGCCGGCGGCGCGAAATCCCTCGAGGAGCGCCGCCTTGCGTCGCTCTTTCCAGGCCGCGTCGACCGGACGCCCGCGCTCGTCGTGCAGCACCTTGAAAGTCAGGTCGGCCGCGCTGGCCGGCGGCAACTGCAGCGGCTGCACGCCGCTCGAGGCCAGGTCGCGCGCCATCGCCGGCGGCATGCGGCCGCCGCTTGCCAGCGTCACGTCGAATCCCCGTGCGGCGAGCGCGCGCGAAAGCACGGCCGCGCGCTGCAAGTGCCCGATGCCGAGCAGATGCTGGACGTAGACGAACGCGCGCGGCGCGTTCAATGCGCACCCGCCGTCGCGGAGAGCGCACCGAGCAGCTTGCGCAGGCTCGCCGCCGCGGCTTCGAGGCTGTGCCGGGCGTCGACGGCGCGCATTGCCGCTTCGCCCAGGCGCGCGCGCTCGGCCGGATCGGAAAGCAGCCGCCCGGCCAGCGCGGCGAGCCCGGCTTCGTCGCCGGGCGCGGCCAGAAGTCCGGTGCGGCCGTGCTGGACGATGTCGGGAACGCCTCGCGTCGCGCTGGAGACGACGGCCAGGCCGGCGGCCTGGGCCTCCAGCATCGCCATGCCGTAGGCTTCGTCCACCGCCGGCCACAGGCACAGGTCGCCGGCCGCGTAGAGCGCGGCGATGTCGGCCTGCGAGAGCGCGCCCAGCATGCGCGCGCGGCCGGGAATCGCGGCCTCGAGCGCCGAGCCCACCGCGGCGCGCGCCGCGCCGTCGCCCGCGACGAGCAGCTGCCAGCGCAGATCCCGCAGCCGCGCCAGCGTCCCGGCAAGCTGCCGATAGGAGGCGAGCTTGTCGCCTTCGCGCATCATCGCGACGGTGGCGATCCAGGGCGCTTCCGCATCGAGGCCGTGAGCGCGCGCAAGGCGCGCGCGATGCGCGCCGCGCGAGCCGGCGGCCGCGCGAAACGGTGCGGGATCGAGGAAGGGCGGCAGCGGCACCACGCGGCCCGGCTCCGCGGCCACGCCGCTCAGGGCCTCGGCGTCGTCCCGCGTAGGGCATAGCAGCAGGCTCGCGCGCCGGATCGCCGCGAGCGCGCCCTGATGGCCGATGTCCCAAGCGCCGCCCGCACGCTTCGCCGCGTGCGAGGCCTCGGCGATCACGTAGGGAATGCCGAGCTGCGCGCTCGCCTCGGGCCCGAGCCAGTCGGGCGACTTGTAGTACGCGTGGTAGGTGAACCAGAGCCCCGGGCGCGCGGACGGGGGGCCGTCGCGCCACTGCACGGCGAGCCGCCGTCCCAGCGCAAGGCCCTGCTCGCGCAGGGCCGCCTGGCGCGCCGCGTCGCCGGCGGAATCGTAGCTGCGAAACGTGGAGACGAGCTCGACGCGGTGGCCGGCGAGCGCCAGCGCCTCCATGTAGAGCGCCGCGACGCGCCGGTCGCCGGAGGGCGTGCCGTGCGTGGGCGGCTTGAGCGGCGCGTAGAAGGCGATGCGCATCGGCGGGAGCCTGCGCGAATTCTAGTCCGCGGCCTGAAGCCCGAAGCGCCGGGCGAGGCCTGCGATGCTCGCGCGCAGCTCGAACTTCTCCAGCACGCGGCGGCGCCCGGCGGCGCCGAGCGAGCGCCGGCGCGCCGGCTCGCGCAGCAGGCGCTCGAGCGCCTGCGCGAGCGGCTGCGGCGCTTCGGGCTCGACGAGCACGCCGGTCGCCCCGTCCTCGACGAGCTCCGGAATGCCCGACACGCGCGTCGCGACGCAGGCGAGGCCCTGGCTCTGCGCCTCGACGAGCACGTTCGGCAGGCCGTCGCGGTCGCCGTCGCGCGCGACGCGCGAGGCGAGCGCGAACAGGTCCGCCGCGCGGTATTCGGCGAGCAGCTCCGTCTGCGTGCGCGCGCCGCGCCAGGAGATGCGCGCGTCGATGCCGAGCTCGCGAGCGCGGCGCTCGAGCTTTGCCCTCAGGGGCCCGCCGCCCACGTGCACCAGGCGCCAGTGCAGTCCGGCCGGCAGCCGCGCGAGCGCCTCGAGCAGCACGTCGGTGCCCTTCTTCTCGACCAGCCGGCCGACCGAGAGGATCACCACCGGATCGGCGGGATCTTCGCCGCGGTTTTCAGATGTCTTCTCGCTCGCAGCGCCGAATCTGGAAAGATCCAGGCCGTGATAGACGAGCGCGACGCGCCCTTCGGGGGCGAGCGCCGCAAGGTGCGCGTGGTTCGCGGCGGTGCAGGTCACGAGCCAGTCGCAGGACGCGAGCTTCTCGCGCTTCTCCCACTCGGGCGTGGTCCAGATGTCCTTGGCGTGCGCCGAGCCGGTCCACGCGAGCCCCTTGAGAAGGGCCGCGTAGCGCGTCACGGAGGCGGGCGTGTGCAGGAAGTGCGCGTGCAGGTGGCGCACGTCCGGCGGCAGCTCGTCGGCGAGCACCAGCGCCTGGCCGAAGCGCCGGATCCGGTTGGGCGTCGGATCGCGCCCGAGATCCCGCAACCAGAGGTTCCGGGTGCTCCGGTAGCCGGACGTCTTCCTCTGGCGGAGCCATGCGCGCAGCACCCGCAACGGCTCGAGCAGCAGATACTCGGGCAGATACAGGATCGAGGCCCGGATCTCGTCGTGCACCGGGTGCCGGCGCGCGTCGGTCGGCCTGCGCAGCGAGATGATGAGGATCGCGAGGCCGCGGCGCTCGAGCTCGGCGATCTCCTGCGCGATGAACGATTCCGAGAGCCGCGGGTAGCCCTTGAGCACGAACGCGACGCGCCCGCCCGCGCGGGACGGCGTCGCGCGCTCGCCCGCCGGCGGCGCGGCCCGCATGCGCCCTAGGCGAGGCGCGCCTGCGGCCGCTCCTGCTCGGCCGCCGCGGCCGGCTCGATCCACGGCGCGACCAGCCGGTGCACGTTCTCCAGCCCCTCGAGCAGCCCGGGCACGACGATCTCGGAGGGCCGGTTCTGCGAGGGCAGCCGGCGCAGCGCCGCCGCCATCACCTCGGCGTCGTAGCGGCCGTCGTCGGCGAGCATCGAGATCAGGCCCAGCTGCGCGGCGCGCGAGCACCGGATGTACTGCTCCAGGCGCGGCTCGGTGCGCGGCACGATGAGCGCGCGCTTGTCGAGCGACAGCACCTCGCAAAAGGTGTTGTAGCCGCCCATCGCGACCACGCCGGCGGCGCGCGCGACCAGCGTCTCGAGATGGCTGTGGAAGGTGATCGCGTCGACGCGCTTCAGGCGCGCGGCGCGCTGCATGAACTCGGCTTGGCGCTCGGGCTGCATGAACGGCCCCAGCACGAGCAGCGCGGGATAGGGCAGCAGCGGGTCGCGCTCGTAGGCACGCAGCACCCATTCGATGAGCGCCTCGCCGTCGCCGCCACCGCCGGTGGTGACGAGCAGGTAGGGCCGCTGCGTGATCTCCGGCATGCGCGGCGGGGCGCCGTGGCTCGGCAGCTCGCGGTGCAGGTAGCCGGTGTAGATCATCTTCTGGCGCACGCTGATCGGCAGCGAGATGCCTTCGAGCGGATCGCAGATCTGCGGCAGGCCGTAGACCCAGATCTCGTCGTACAGCTCGCGCAGCGCGGGCAGCACGTTCTTCCTCTGCCATTCGGGCTCGAGCAGGCGCGGCTCGTCGAGCACGTCGCGCAGTCCGAGCACCAGGCGCGTGCCGCGCGGCTTGAGCATCTCGAGCGTCTCCAGGACTTCGCCGCGCAGGCCCATCGGCTCCTTGTCGACGATGAACATGTCCGGCTCGAACATGTCCGCCGTATGGCGGATGATCGAACCGCGCAGCTTGAGCGTCTGCTCGATGTCGATGTGCAGATTGAGCGAGGTGTATTCGCCGCTGCGCAGCTTGATCACGCCGGGGATGCGCACGAAGTCGACGCGCGCGCGGAAGTCGAACGAGCCGATGATCGGCGAGCCCGAAAGGATCAGGACCGACGCATGCTTGAACTTCTCCACCAGCGAGTGGGCGATTGTGCGACAGCGGCGCAAGTGACCCAGCCCCATCGTGTCGTGGCTGTAGATCATGATGCGTCCGTCATTGCGGCGCTTGGTCATCCTGTGCCCTCCCTGCTGCAGGGGCCGTATTCTATAATGGCTTCCAGATGGCAACCCTGCTGATGTTCTCGGGCGGGTTGGACAGCACCGCGGCGCTTTACAAGCTCCTCACCGACGGCCGCGACGAGCTGCGCGTCCACCACGTTCACATGATCAACCGCGAGGCGCGGGCGCGCGCCGAGCGCGACGCCGCCGCGGCGATCATCGAATGGTGCCGCGCCCATTGCCGGCCGTTCCGCTATTCCGAGTCGACGATCGACTTTGCCGGGCTGGAGGCGATCCCGATCGACTACGTGACGATCGCCTACGCCGCCTGCCAGGTCGCGATCGACACGCCCGGCTGCGACCGCATCGCGGTCGGCACGCTCGCCGCCGACCTCGACGAGCAGAAGCGCAAGATCAGCGCCAGCCAGCGGCGCGCGTTCGACGCGATGTACGCCTGCTATCGCGAGCGCAAGCTCGGCACCGACGCGCTGCAGTGGGTCTACCCGGTCTACGCGATGTCGAAGACCGAGATCGTCGCCTCGCTGCCGGAGCCGCTGCGCGCCGCGGCGTGGTCCTGCCGGCGGCCGGTGGCGACCGCCGAGGGCTACCGGATCTGCGGCGAGTGCAAGCCCTGCCGCCGCCGGCGCGAGGTCTCCGCGGAGCTGAACGTCGCGGTCTAGCGCATGCGCGCTCGCTGGCGCCGCCGGATCGCCTGGCCCTTGCTTGCGCTCGGTCTGGCCGGCTGCGTCTCGCTGCCGCAGAGCGAGGCGCTGCGCGAACAGGCCCCGGCTGGCCTGCCGCGGCAGGTCGAGCTAGCCGCGGTACCTTACTACCGTCAGGACGATTTCCTCTGCGGGCCGGCCGCGCTGGCCATGGTCTTTGCGCCGGCCGGCGTGCAGGCCGGCGTCGAGTCGCTCAAGCCGCTGGTCTACCTGCCGGGCCGCCGCGGCAGCCTGCAGGCCGAGATGCTGGGCGCCACGCGCCGCTCGGGGCTTCTCGCCTATGCTCTCCCGCCGCGCATGGACGCGCTGCTGCGCGAGCTCGCCGCGGGCGCGCCCGCCGTCGTGCTCGTCAATCTCTCGTTCAGCGTGCTGCCGGTCTGGCACTACGCGGTGGTGGTGGGCTACGACCTGGACCGGCGCTCCTTCCTCGTGCGCTCGGGCGCGCACGCGCGCGACGAGTGGAGCTTCGGATTCCTCGAATTCCTCTGGCGCGACTCGGGCTACTGGTCGATGCTCGCGCTCGCGCCCGGCCGGCTGCCGGCGACCGCGGACGAGGCCGGGGCGGGCGCCGCGGTCGCGGCGCTCGAGCAGGCCGGCAAGCCGCGCGAGGCGCGCGACAGCTACCGCGCAATGCTCGCGCGCTGGCCCTCGAGCCTGGTCGGCCTCATCGGCCTGGGCAACACCGAGTACGCGCTCGGCGAGCTCGCGGGCGCCGAGCGCGCGTTCCGGCGGGCCGCGCAGGCGCACCCGGACTCGGCCGCGGCGCTCAACAATCTCGCGCAGGTGCTCGGCGAGCTCGGGCGCCTTGCCGAGGCCGAGCAGGCGGCGCGCGCGGCGCTGGCCGTCGGAGGCCCGCTGCACGCCGAAGCGCAGAAGACGCTGGAAGGCATCCTGCAGCGGCGCGCGCAGCTCCGCTAGCTAGCCGCCGATCTCGTGCAAGCGCTTCTTGGCGGCCTCGCGCACCGCGTTGCGCAGGTCGGGATGGGCCTCCATGAAGCTCTCGAAGTCGTCCTTGTGCAGCAAGAGCAGCTTGCAGGGCGCGAGCGCCGTGACCGTGGCGGTGCGCGTACGCTCGGCGATGAGCGCGATCTCGCCGAAGAAGTCGCCCGCGACGAGGCGACCGCGCGCGGCGCCGGTCTCCGTATCGACCTCGACCTCGCCGGAGACGATGAAGTACATCGAGTCGGCCGCATCACCCTTGCGGATGAGCCGCTCGCCGCGCTCGGCGCGCCGTGCGCGCAGCACGCCGGCGACCGCCGCGATGCGCGCCGCGTCGAGCGTCCTGAACAGCGGCACCTTGGCCACCAGGTTCCAGGTGTCGACGAACTCGCGCCGGCGCACCGCCTCGACGAACGCAGAGGCGATGATGCCGACCGGAATCGCGAACATGCACAGCCCCATCACTGCCGTGAGCCCGCCGGCGATGCGGCCCCAGGGCGTGACCGGCGTCACGTCGCCGTAGCCCACGGTGGTCAGCGTGACGATGCCCCACCACATGGCGGCTGGGATGCTGCCGAATTTCTCCGGCTGCGCCTCGCGCTCGAAGAAGTACACCAGGCTCGACTGGAACACGAGCAGCGCGAGCATCAGCACGGCCGCGCTGCCGAGCACCCGGCGCTCGCTGTAGACCGCCTCGACGAGGAACTGGAAGGCCGCCATGTGGCGCAGCAGCTTGAAGATCGGCACGATGTCGAGCCAGTCGAGGTTCAGGCCGACGTGCGGCGCGAGCGCGAACGGGATCGCCGCCATGAGGTCGATCACGCCGGGCAGCGAGGCGACATAGCGCAGGCGCTCGCGCGCGGCGCCCGAACTGCCCGCCGCGGCGCCGGCGCTTTCCGGCGCGGTCCAGACGCGCAGCACGTACTCGATCGCGAAGCCGATCGTCGTGAGCACCAGCACCAGATCGAGCAGCGCGCCGTGCGGATTGCCGATCTCGGGCACGGACTTGAGCACCGCCGCGGTGACGCTGACCGCGATGAGCAGCACGAGGAACGTGCGCAGCGTCAGCCCGCCAGAGCCGCCCTCCTCGCGTGCGAGCAGATGATGCACGCGAGCACGCAGCGCATGATCGTGTTCCCCCGCCATGGGCGCCACTCTAATGCAAGTCCGGGCTTCGGGTTCCGAGCCGGCGCGACCGGCGGCTCAGGTCGGCTTGACCGGCCCGCGCGCACGCTTCAATCTGCGTCCCTGTCAGGCGGCCGCTTGCGCGGCCACGTGAACCACACGATCAGGAGCAGGACCGCGAGCGCGACGCCCATTTCGAGATAGATGACCCACATCGCGCGCTCACTCGTCCCGTTCGTTCCCGCCATTCTAGTCCTCGCCGGCTGCGCCGCGCCGCCGCCCGCCTGCCCGCCCTGCGCCGCGCCGCCGCGCGCGCCCGCGGCGAAGCTGGAGCGTGCGCCGCTCGAAGCGCTGCCGGGCTGGAGCGGCGCCGCGCTCGCGCCGGGCCTGCGCGCGTTCGCCTCGGGCTGCGCGCGCCTCGATGCCGGCAGCGCGCTGCGGCGCGCCTGCGACGCCGCGCGCGCGCTGCCCGAGGGTGACGAGGCCGCGGCGCGCGCGTTCATCGAGTCGACATTCGACGCCTGGTCGGTCGCCGCCGCCGACGGCAGCGCCGAGGGCACGATCACCGGCTACTACGAGCCGGTGCTCGCCGGCAGCCGCACGCGCAGCGACCGCTTCCGCATCCCGGTGTACGGGGTGCCGGCGGACCTGGTCGCCGTGGATCTTGACGCCCTGTACCCGGAATTGAAGGGCCTGCGCCTGCGCGGACGCGTCGAAGGCAACCGTCTCGTGCCCTACCTCACGCGCGCCGAGATCGAAGGCGGCAGCGGGGGCGCAAGTCCCTTCCAGGCCGCGGTGATCGCCTGGGTCGAGGATCCCGTAGAGCTTTTCTTCCTGCAGATCCAGGGCTCCGGGCAGATCGCGCTCGAGACGGGCGAGCGGCTGCGCCTGGGCTACGCGGACCAGAACGGCCATCCCTACCGGTCGATCGGCCGCTATCTCGTCGAGCGTCACGAGATGACGCTCGACCAGACTTCGATGCAGGGCATCAAGGCCTGGGCCGCGGCCAATCCGGGCAAGCTGCGGGACGCGCTCGACTCGAATCCGAGCTATGTCTTCTTCCGCGAGCTGTCCGCGGGCAGCGAAGACCGGGGGCCGATCGGCACGCTCGGCGTGCCGCTCGCCGCCGGCTACAGCCTGGCGGTCGATCCCCGCACCGTGCCGCTCGGGGCGCCGCTGTACCTGGCCACGACCTTCCCGCTGTCGGCGCGGCCGCTCGAGCGCCTGATGGCCGCGCAGGACACGGGCGGCGCGATCCGCGGCGCGGTGCGCGCCGACTTCTACTGGGGCAGCGGCGCCGAGGCGGGCACGCTAGCCGGGCGCATGCGCCAGCGCGGCCGCCTCTGGATCCTCTGGCCGCGCGACGAAGGGCCGCCGCGCTGAGCGCAGCGGCCCGGCAATCCGCCCGCCCGCTGCCTCAGTTCTTGCGCGTCGGCGCAGGCGCGCGCGCGAGCTCGTCCATCTTCTCGCGAAGCTTGCCGACCTCCATCGTGCCGCTCGCGCGCTCGCCGTCGGCGAAGAACAGCGTAGGCGTTCCCGTCACGCGCAGCGTGCGGCCGAGCTCGAGCACCTTGTCCACCGGGTCGGCGCAGTTCGCGCCGTTGGACGGCACCTTCGGCGTGTCGCTCGCCGCGAGATCGAGCCAGGCCCTGGCGCGGTCCGGAGCGCACCAGACGGCGCGCGAATGCTCGATGCGGTCGGGACGAATCACCGGATACATGAACACGTAGACCGTGAGATCGTCGATCTGCAGCAGCGCCTGCTCCAGGCGCCGGCAATACGGGCAGTAGGGATCCGAGAACACCGCCACCACGCGCTTGCCGTTGCCGCGCTGCACCTTGACCGCCAGGTCGAGCGGCAGCGAGCCGAAGTCGATGCCCGTGAGCTTCTGCATCCGCTCCTCGGTCAGGTTGCGGCCGCTCTTCGCGTCGATGAGCTGTCCGTCGACGAACAGGAAATTTCCCAGCGCGTCCGAATACATCAGCTGCGGCCCCTCGCGCGTCTGGAAGCGCACCTCGAAGAGGCCCGGCATCGGCGTCGGCTGCACGCCGTTGACGCGGATGCTCGGAAAGCGCGCCTTGATCGCCTGGCGGATTTCGGCCTCGCCGGCGTGGGCCGGCAGCGCAAGGAGCAACAAGGTCGTCAGCAGGAAATTTCGCATCGGCGGGCTCAACCCATGGCGTGGCGCATCAGCAGATTCTTTAGGACAGGCATCCGGTCGGCAAGTTGCAGGCCGGCGTTGCGCAGGCGCGCGGCCACCGTTCCCGGCGCATCGAACAGGCGGTGCAGTCCGTGAACGGTAGCGCGCATCGCGAGGATCGCCTCGGCGCGAGAGCGTTCATAGCGGCGCAGCAGCGCGGGATCGCCCGCGTCGCGTCCGGGCACGCGCGCGCCGAGCACCGCCGCAAGCGCCTGCGCGTCCTGCAGGCCCAGGTTGGCGCCCTGCCCGGCGAGCGGATGGACCACGTGCGCGGCGTCGCCCGCAAGCGCGACGCGCGGCGCGACGAGGCGCGCCGCCGACAGCCGCTGCAGCGGAAATCCGCGCGGCGGCGTCACCACGCGCAGGGCCCCGAGCGCGTGGCCCGCGGCCTCGGCGACCTCGCGCGCAAGC
>DATIYN010000172.1:0-8423 GCA_035517595.1 Burkholderiales bacterium | reverse complement strand
GCGGCCGCGGCGGCGCTGCTCGCCGGCTGCGCTTCGATGGAGGCGCCGTTCAGCGGCCACCTGGCATCGGCGGTCGGCCCGGTGCGCGCATGCGCCGGCTGGTACGCCTGGCTCGACGGGCAGGTGGCCGAGGCGCACGTGCGCGACGCGCAGGACGCGCGCGTTGCGGGCTTTCCCTACCTGCGCACGAGCCGCCTGCTCGCCGCGCTGCGCCCGGTCGCGCAGGGCGACGCGCGCGCGCTGCAGGCGCTCGTCGACCGCATGCTCGCGCTCGACGAGGAGGCGCGCAGCCACGAGATCCTGAACCTGCCCCCGGGCAGGGTTCCCGCCGCCACCGTGGCCATCGAGCGCACCCGGGGCTGCGGTGCGTTGCTGCGCGAGGTCGACATGGCCGAGCCCGAGGCGCGCCGTGCGCTGCTCGAGCGCGCGCAGGTTCCCGACGATTACTCGATGCTCGACCGCGCGTTCGGCCTGTACCCGCTCACGCGCCTCGCGTTTGCGGCCGGCGTGCGGCGCCAGGAAGCCGAGACGCGCGCGGCTTTCGCGGGAGAGCCGGCACTGCCGAAGGACGCGACGCTGATCCGCTTCTCGCCGCCCCCCGCGCGGGAGGCAGTCACGCGCGCGCGCGCGGCAGCGGTCCTCGAGCGCAGCGCCGGGAATTCCCTCGGCATTCCGGAGCCCGGCGAATCCGAGCTCGCCGAACTGCTGGTCGCCTATGCGCCGAGCTTCGACATCGCCGTGCGCGCCGATTACGACCGCCCCGGCGCGCTGCGCTGGATGCGCGACCGCGCGGCGCCCGCCGTGGACGCGGCCGACCTCGCGGTCTACGCGCATGCCGCCTGGACTCGCTACGAGGGGCGCGTGCTGCTGCAGCTCGTCTACACGCTCTGGTTTCCCGAGCGGCCGCCGCAATCCGGCAACGACATCCTCGCCGGAACTCTGGATGGCCTGGTCTGGCGCGTGACGCTCGCGCCCGACGGCGAGCCGCTCGTCTACGACACGATCCATCCCTGCGGCTGCTACCACATGTTCTTCCCCACGCCGCGCGCCCGGCCGCGGCCCGCGCCCGACGACACCGAGGAATGGATGTTCTCGCCCCAGGCGCTGCCGCGCCTCGCGCCGGGCGAGCGGCCGCTCGTGCGCGTCGCGAGCGGCACGCACTACGTCGAGCGCGTCAGCGTCACGCACGGCGCCGACAGCCTGGTGCGCTACGAACTGCGGCCGTACGCGGGACTGCGCTCCCTGCAGCGATTCGGGCCCGGGCACGCCAGCGCATTCGGCGAAAATGGCATCATCGCGGGCAGCGAGCGCGGCGAGCGGTTCCTTTTCTGGCCCATGGGGATCGCCTCGGCGGGCGCCATGCGCCAGTGGGGACGCCAGGCCACCGCATTCGTGGGCCGCCGCCATTTCGACGACGCCGACTTGCTCGAAAGGCGCTTCATCCTCGACCTCGGAGCGGAGCCACGCTGATGCTGCGCGTCGTCACGCTCAACATCCACAAGGGTTTCTCGCAGTTCAACCGCCGCGTCGTGATCCACGAGCTGCGCGAAGGCCTGCGGCTGCTGCGGCCCGACCTCGTGTTCCTGCAGGAGGTCCAGGGCCTGAACGAGCGCCATGCGCTGCGCTACGCCTCCTGGCCGGGGCAGGGCCAGCACGAGTTCCTCGCGGGCGAGGAGCTGCAGCATGTCTACGGCCGCAACCGGGTGCACCAGCACGGGCACTACGGCAACGCGCTGCTCTCGCGCCATCCGATCCTGTCGCACGAGAACGCGGACATCTCCGATCACCGCTTCGAGCGGCGCGGCATGCTGCACTCCGTGGTCAAGGTGCCGGGCTGGAAGCGCAACCTGCACTGCCTGTGCGTGCACCTGTCGCTGCACGAGCGCGGACGGCGGCGGCAGCTCGATGCCATCGCGGCACGCCTGACGACGCTCGTCGAGCGCGAGCAGCCGGTGATCCTCGCGGGCGACTTCAACGACTGGCGCGTGCGCGCGAGCGCGATCCTCGAGGACAGCCTCGGCATGACCGAGGTGTCGGTCGCGTCGCGCGGCCGCCACGGCCGCACCTTCCCGAGCCTGATGCCGCTGCTGCAGCTGGACCGCATCTACGTGCGCGGCCTGCGCGTGAAGGCAGCGAAGGTGCACCGCGGCCGGCCCTGGTCGCTGCTGTCGGATCATCTCGCGCTCAGCGCGGAGCTCGAGCGTGCCTGACTACGTCGGCGGCAACCGCGTCACGCTGCTGAGAAACGGCGAGCAGTACTTCCCCGCGCTCGCGGCGGCGCTCGACGCGGCGCGCACGGAGATCTTCCTGGAGACGTACATCTATGGCGACGACGAAACCGGCAGCCTGATCGCCGACGCGCTCGCGCGCGCAGCCGCGCGCGGCGTCGCCACGCGGCTGCTCATCGACGGCTTCGGCGCGCGCGAATTCGCGCCGCGCTTCCGCGCCGCGCTCGAGCAGGCCGGCGCCGAGCTGCTCGTGTTCCGCCCCCGCGTGAGCCCCTGGCCGTTCTGGAAGCAGCGCAGCCGCATGCGGCGCATGCATCGAAAGCTTGCCTGCATCGACGGCGCGGTGGCGTTCGTCGGCGGCATCAACGTGATCGACGACTTTCATACGCCCGAGCCGAGCCCGCCGCAATTCGACTACGCGGTGCGGATCGAGGGGCCGCTGGTCGCGCAAGTGCGCGCGGCCGCGGCGCGCCTCTGGTCGAGGGTGTCCTGGGCGACGCTCGGGCACCGCTGGCCGGGCCTCGGCATGCGCGCGACGCGCGCCGCTCGGCGCGCGCCCGCGGCGGGCAGCGCAACCGGCACGCAACGCGCCGCGCTCGTCGTGCGCGACAGCCTGCGCCACCGGCGCGATATCGAGCGCGCGTACATGGAGCAGATCGAGGCCGCACGCTCGGAGGCGATCTTCGCCAACGCCTACTTCTTCCCGACGCGCAGCTTCCGGCGCGCGCTCGTCGCCGCGGCGCAGCGCGGGGTCAGCGTCACGCTGCTGATGCAGGGCAAGGCCGACCATCCCGTGCAGCACTACGCGTCGCGCGCGCTCTACCGGACCTTCCTCGCTGCCGGAGTGCGCATCTACGAGTACCACCCGAGCCTGCTGCACGCCAAAGTGGCGGTGTTCGACGGCCGCGTCGCGACGGTGGGCTCCTCGAATATCGACCCGTTCAGCCTGCTGCTTGCGCGCGAGGCCAACGTCTTCGTCGACGATCCCGCCTTCGCCGCGGAGCTGCGCGCGAGCCTGCACGACGCGATCGAGAACCGCGCGCGCGCGGTGCCGGCGAATTACTGGGCGCGCCTGAGCCTCGAGCTGCGCGTGCGCGTCTGGCTCGCGTACCGGTTCGCGCGCGTCTTCATGAGCGTGTACGGCCTGCGCGAGCGGCGCTAGCCGCGGGCTGCGCAACGGCCGTCTGGCTGCCGCTCCTACTTCCTGTGCTTGGTGGTGTCGACCTGGTTGCCGATCACGCCGCCGACCGCGGCGGCGCCGACCGTTCCGAGTGCGCTGCCGCCCGTGAGGAGCGCGCCGCCTACCGCACCGACGCCGGCGCCGAAGATCGTGTTCTGGTCGCGTCTCGACATCTCGGCGCAGCCGCCGAGGCTTGCGAGCACAACTGCGATGGCCGAGGCAGCCGCAAATCTGTTCTTCGTGGTCATTTGAAGGCCTCCATTCAGCGTGTCAGCTTTGGACTCCCGCGGATTTCGCGGGGTTCCGGCACACTTGTCGTGGATGCCCGACGTGAAAAATCAGTCGCCGGCCTTGCCTGGGGGACGTCGGCGGAACATGCCCCAGCCTTCCATCGTCATCACGGTCTCGCCGCGCTGGTTGACCGCCTCCCAGCGCGATTGCAAGAGGCCGATGTCGGGCTTGCTCTCCGAGACGCGAGCCGAGGTCGTGACGCGGCGGTAGGTGATGGTGTCGCCCGCCCGCACCGGCGCGAGCCAGCGGATGTTGTCCAGCCCGGGCGAGCCGAGGCTCGCCGAGCGCGACACGTACTTGTCCACCATCAGGCGCATCGCGATGCAGCAGGTATGCCAGCCGCTCGCGATGAGGCCCTTGAAGAAGGAATGCCTCGCCGCCTCCGGATCCACGTGGAAGGGCTGCGGGTCGAACTGCCGCGCGAAGGCGATGATCTCCTCCTCGGTGAAGGTGTGGCTGCCCATTTCGGCGGTGCCGCTGTCCCTCAGGTCTTCCCAATAGAGCATCTCAGGCCTCGGTCGGTTTGCAGCGCTCATAGGCCCGCACGCGATCGCGCAGTTCCTCGGGCAGGGGCGCCGCTTTCATCGTGCCGGTGTCTACGTTCACGTAGATCAGTTCGGCAGCGAGCAACAGTTCGTCCCGGCGAATCTCGCACGCCCAGGTCATGCTGCTGCGCCCGAGCTTCGCCACGCGGCAGTACACCGCCAGCTCGTCGTCGTAGCGCGCCGAGCCGAGGTATTCCACCGTCGCCTTGCGCAGGAACACGTCGTTCGCGTACCTGCTCAGGTAGCCGTCCGGGTAGTCCAGCCCGATCTCGCGCCAGTAGTCCGCGACCGCGGTGTCGATGTACGTGAGGTAGTGGCTGTTGAACACCACCTTCTGCATGTCCACCTCGGCCCAGCGCACGCGCAGCCGGTGCACGCACCTGAAGTCTTCTTGCGCCATATTTTCAGAGTGTAATATGGCCCGCGCGATGGACGAGGCGGTGCTGCGCAGCCTGGCGAAATGGCCGGACGTGCCCGACGTCTACGGCTGGCTCTCGCTCGACCGGCGCGGCAACTGGTTGCTGAAGGGAGAGAAGATCGGCAACCAGGCGCTGCGCGACTTCATCTCGCGCAACTACCAGCCCGATGCGCGCGGCTGCTGGTACTTCCAGAACGGCCCGCAGCGCGTGTTCGCGCAGCTCGCCTACACGCCGCTCGTCGTGCATCTGGAGGGCGAGGCCCTCGTCGATCACTGCGGGCGCGCGTTCGCGCCCGCGCAGGCGTTCGTGGACGAAGAAGGCTCGGTGTTGATGCAAGGCAAACCCGGATTGGCGCTGCTCGACGACCGCGACCTTCCCGCCTACGAGGAGCGCGCCGAGGGATTGCCGCGCGTGACTAGGGCCGAGGTCCAGAGCCGCTTCGGATTCGTGCGGAATCCCGCGCCATGAATCCTTGCGCCGCACCAAAAACCTCTTTATAATCCGGCCTCTTTTTTGCACCCCCTGGGCGGCTACGCGTGTGGCTAACGTGGCCGCCCGGTTCGTTTCTGGAAACGCCAAAACACGGGAAAAGATGCCTACCGTCAATCAGTTAATGCGCCACGGGCGCGGCGCCAAGAAGGCGAAATCGAAGGTGCCGGCCCTCGGCAGGTCCCCGCAGAAGCGGGGGGTGTGCACGCGCGTGTACACGACCACGCCGAAAAAGCCGAACTCGGCGCTGCGCAAGGTCGCCAAGGTGCGCCTGACGAACGGCTTCGAGGTGATCGGCTACATCGGCGGCGAAGGCCACAACCTGCAGGAGCACTCGGTGGTGCTGATCCGCGGCGGCCGGGTGAAGGACCTGCCGGGCGTGCGCTACCACATCGTGCGCGGGTCCCTCGACACGCAGGGCGTGAAGGACCGCAAGCAGGGCCGCTCGAAGTACGGCGCCAAGCTGGCGAAGTCGGCCTGACCGAAAGGACGAGAGAGACCGCATGCCCCGTCGCAGAGAAGTCCCCAAGCGCGAGATCCTGCCCGATCCGAAGTTCGCGAGCGTCGACCTCGCGAAGTTCATGAACGTGCTGATGACGCGCGGCAAGAAGTCCGTCGCCGAGAGCATCGTCTACGGCGCGCTCGACCTGATCAAGTCGAAGTCGGGCAAGGACCCGCTCGAAGTGTTCGCGCAGGCGGTGCAGAACGTGAAGCCGGTCGTCGAGGTGAAGAGCCGGCGCGTGGGCGGCGCCAACTACCAGGTGCCCGTGGAAGTGCGCCCGGTGCGGCGCGTGGCGCTGTCGATGCGCTGGATCCGCGAGGCGGCGCAGAAGCGCGGCGAGAAATCCATGACCCAGCGCCTGGCAGGCGAGCTCAGCGAGGCCGCGGAAGGCCGCGGCGGCGCGATGAAGAAGCGCGAGGAAGTGCACCGCATGGCAGAGGCCAACAAGGCCTTCTCGCATTACCGGTTCTGACAGGGAAGACATGGCCGTGGCCCGCAAGACCCCCATCGAACGCTACCGGAACATCGGCATCTCGGCGCACATCGACGCCGGCAAGACGACGACCACCGAGCGCATCCTGTTCTACACCGGCGTGAACCACAAGATCGGCGAGGTGCACGACGGCGCGGCGACGATGGACTGGATGGAGCAGGAGCAGGAGCGCGGCATCACCATCACCTCGGCTGCGACGACCTGCTTCTGGAAGGGCATGGACATGTCCTATCCGGAGCACCGCATCAACATCATCGACACGCCGGGCCACGTCGATTTCACGATCGAGGTCGAGCGCTCGATGCGAGTGCTGGACGGCGCCTGCATGGTCTACGATGCGGTGGCCGGCGTGCAGCCGCAGTCCGAGACGGTCTGGCGCCAGGCCAACAAGTACCGGGTGCCGCGCCTCGCGTTCATCAACAAGATGGACCGCGTCGGCGCGACCTTCTTCAAGTCCTATGGCCACATCAAGGAGCGCCTGAAGGGCAACCCCGTGCCGATCCAGATTCCGATCGGCCTGGAGGACAAGTTCGCCGGCGTCGTCGACCTCGTCACCATGCAGGCGATCTACTGGGACGAGGCGTCCCAGGGCATGAAGTTCGAGAAGAGGCCGATCCCGGCCGAGCTCGACGCCGAGGCCAAGGAGTGGCACGGCAAGATGGTCGAGGCCGCGGCCGAGGCCAACGAGGAGCTCATGAACAAGTACCTCGAGTCGGGCGAGCTCTCGGCCGAGGAGATCAAGAAGGGCCTGCGCCTGCGCACGATCGCCAACGAGATCGTGCCGATGCTCTGCGGCACCGCCTTCAAGAACAAGGGCGTGCAGGCGATGCTCGACGCCGTGATCGACTACCTGCCCTCGCCGGTGGACATCCCGCCCGTGAAGGGCGAGACCGAGAACGGCCAGCCGGCCGTGCGCAAGCCGGGCGACGACGAGCCGTTCGCGGCGCTCGCGTTCAAGATCATGACCGACCCCTTCGTCGGCCAGCTGTCGTTCATCCGCGTCTACTCGGGCGTGCTCGCCTCGGGCGACACGGTGCTCACCTCGGTGCGCGGCAGGAAGGAACGCATCGGGCGCCTGCTGCAGATGCACGCCAACGAGCGCGCGGAGATCAAGGAAGTGCGCGCGGGCGACATCGCGGCGGTGGTGGGCCTGAAGGACGTCATCACCGGCGAGACCATCTGCGACGTGAAGAAGGCGATCACGCTGGAGAAGATGGAGTTTCCGGATCCGGTGATCTCGCAGGCGGTCGAGCCGAAGACCAAGGCCGACCAGGAGAAGATGGGCGTGGCGCTCGGGCGCCTCGCGCAGGAGGATCCGTCGTTCCGCGTGCGCACCGACGAGGAGTCGGGCCAGACCATCATCTCCGGCATGGGCGAGCTCCACCTGGAGATCATCGTCGACCGCATGAAGCGCGAGTTCGGCGTCGAGGCCTCGGTCGGCAAGCCGCAGGTGGCCTACCGCGAGACCTTCAGGAAGACGCTCGAGTCCGAAGGCAAGTTCATCAAGCAGTCGGGCGGCCGCGGCCAGTACGGGCACGTCTGGCTCAAGCTCGAGCCGCAGCCCGCGGGCAAGGGCTACGAGTTCGTCGACGCGATCAAGGGCGGCCGCGTGCCGAAGGAATTCATCCCGGCCGTGGAGAAGGGCGTGGACGAGGCGCTGCGCGACGGCGTTCTCGCCGGCTACCCGGTGGTCGACGTGAAGGTGACGCTGTTCGACGGCTCGTACCACGACGTCGACTCGAACGAGAACGCGTTCAAGATGGCCGCGATCTTCGCCTTCAAGGACGGCATGCGCGCCGGCCAGCCGACTCTGCTCGAGCCGATCATGGCGGTCGAGGTCGAGACGCCCGAGGAGAAGATGGGCGACGTGATGGGCGACCTGTCGTCCCGCCGCGGCGTGATCCAGGGCATGGAGGACCTCGCGGGCGGCAAGGCGATCAAGGCCGAGGTGCCGCTGGGCGAGATGTTCGGCTACTCGACCACGCTGCGCTCGCTCACGCAGGGCCGCGCCACCTACACGATGGAATTCAAGCACTACGCCGAGGCGCCGAAGAGCGTCGCCGAGGCGGTGATCAGCGCGAAGCAGCCCGCGAGGTAGTTCCCCCGAACAACAACAGATCTTCGACCAGGAAACATCATGGCAAAAGGCAAATTCGAGAGGACCAAGCCGCACGTGAACGTGGGGACGATCGGGCACGTGGACCACGGCAAGACGACGCTGACGGCGGCGATGACGCACATTCTGGCGAAGAAGTACGGGGGTGAGGCGAAGAACT
>DATIYN010000171.1:0-2680 GCA_035517595.1 Burkholderiales bacterium | reverse complement strand
CCAGCAGGATCGCCTGCGCCAGGTGCTCGGGCAGAACGTCGACCTCGCCTCGTTCGACACGCCCGAGCTGCGCCGGGCGGTGCTCGAGTCGCTGATCTCGCAGCGGCTGTTGCTCGACGAAGTCGCGAACGCGCGCCTTGCCCTGTCGAAGCAGGAGGTGATCGCGTACCTCGTCGCCGCGCCCGAGTTCCAGGAGGGCGGCAAGTTCTCCAGCGAACGCTACGCCAACTACCTGCGCGCGATGGGCCTCAGCGACGAGGGCAACGTCGCCAGGCTGCGCCTCGAAATCCCGGCCGCGCGCCTGGAGAGCACGATCGCGGGCACCGCGATCGAGCCGCGCAGCGTGGCCGAGCGCCTGGCCGCGATCGAGGGCGAGAAGCGCGAAGTGTCCGAGGCGCTCGTGGCGGCCGCGCCGTTTGCGGCGGGCATCAAGCCCGACGAGGCCGCGATGAAGGCCTACTACGACGCGAACCAGGCCCAGTTCAGGGTGCCGGAGCGCATCCGCGCGGAGTACCTGGTGCTCTCGGCCGAGGAGCTCGCGCGCGGCGAGACGGTGAGCGAGGCCGAGCTCAAGGCCGCGTTCGACGCGAAGTCCTCGCAATTCGGCGCCGGCGAGCAGCGCCAGGCAAGCCACATCCTCGTGAAGACGCAGGAAGAGGCCGACCAGCTGCTGAAGCAGCTGCGCGCCGCGCCGCTGCGCTTCGCCGAGCTCGCGAAGAAGCATTCCCTGGACTCCAGCTCGGCCGAGAAGGGGGGCGACCTGGGCATGAACGCGAAGGGCTCGCTCGCGAGCCAGGCGCTGGAGGAGGAAATCTTCAAGCTCAAGCCGGGCGAGCTCGCGGTGGTGAAGTCGGAATTCGGCTACCACGTGGTGCGGCTGACCGCGATCGAGCCCGCGAAGGCGGGCACGCTGGAGCAGGCGCGCGCCGCCCTGACCGCCGGCCTCCTCAAGCAAAAGGCGGCCAAGAAGTTCGCGGAGGCGGCCGAGCCGTTCAACAACCTGGTCTACGAGCAGTCCGACAGCCTGAAGCCCGCGGCCGAGCGCTACCAGCTGAAGATCGCGACGACCGGCTGGTTCACGCGCGACGGCAAGGGCGACATCGGGCCGCTCGCGCAGCCGAAGCTGCTGGCCGCCCTGTTCTCGCAGGACGCAATCCAGCAGCACCGCAACACCGACGCGGTCGAGGTCTCGCCCGGCGTGCTGATCGCGGCGCGCGTCGCCGAGCACCAGGCCGAGGCGCAGCGGCCGTACGAGGAAGTGAAGGCCGACGTGGCGCGCGCGATCGCGCGCCGCGAGGCCGGCGCGCTCGCGCGCAAGGAGGGCGAGGCGAAGCTCGCCGCGTTCGCCAAGGGCGGCGACGTCGGACTCCCCTGGGCGGCCGCGAAGGCGGTGTCGCGCCAGGACGCGCAAGGGCTTTCGCCGGCGGCCCTGCGCAAGGTGATGGCGGCCGATGCCTCCAGGCTGCCCGCGTACGTAGGCGTGGATCGCGGCGACGAGGGCTACGCGCTGTATCGCATCTCGAAGGTGATCCCGGCGCCGGTGCCCACCAAGGAAGAGGCCGCCAAGGGCCAGGCGCGCTACGAGCGCGATGCCGGCGCGGAGCAGCTCGACAGCTACCTGCAGAGCCTGCGCGCGCGCGCGAAGGTCGAAGTCCGGCCCGCGGCGCTCGAGCCCAAGTAGCGGGCGCGCTAGCCCGCGGTCGCGCCGTTGTCGCCGGCGATGGTCACCGAGACCACGTTGAAGCCGCCGTCCACGTAGAGGATTTCCGCCGTGATGCCGGCCGCGAGGTCGGAGAGAAGGAACGCCGCGGCGTTGCCGACGTCGTCGATCGTGACGTTGCGCCGCAGCGGCGCGAACGTCTCCACGTGCTTGAGGATCTTGCCGAAGCCGGCGATGCCCGCGGCAGCGAGCGTCTTGATCGGCCCGGCCGAGATGCCGTTGACGCGAATGCCCTTCGGGCCGAGGTCCGCGGCGAGGTAGCGCACCGAGGCCTCCAGGCTCGCCTTGGCGAGCCCCATGGTGTTGTAGTGCGGGATCCGGCGGTCGGCGCCGAGGTAGGTCAGCGTGAGCAGCGAGCCCCGGCGGCCGTCCATCATCGGCAGCGCGGCCTTGGCGAGCGCCGGGAAGCTGTAGGCCGAGATGTCGTGCGCGATGCGGAACGCCTCGCGCGACAGGCCCTCGAGGAATTCCCCGGCGATCGCCTCGCGCGGCGCGAAGCCGATGGCGTGCACCAGGCCGTCCAGGCCGTCCCAGCGCCCGCGCAAGGACGCGAACAGATTGTCGATCTGCGCGTCGCTCGACACGTCGCAGGGAAACACCAGGTCGGAGCCGAATTCGCGGGCCATGTCGGCGACGCGGTCTTTGAAGCGGTCGCCGGCGTAGGTGAAGGCGAGCTCCGCGCCCTCGCGGCGCGCGGCCTTCGCGATGCCGTGGGCGATCGAGCGGTTGCTGAGCAGGCCGGTGACGAGGATCTTCTTGCCGGAGAGAAATGCCATGCGCGCATTATACTTTCCGGCATGCGCACGCTCCTGCCGGCGCTCATCCTGCAGGCGCTGCTGCTTGCGGGCTGCGGCGCAGTGTGGAACGACCCGTATCCGGCGGCGGAGCGGGGCGCGAACATTCTCTACTCGGTGTTCACCGAGCGGCCCAAGCACCTCGATCCGGCGCAATCCTACGCGA
>DATIYN010000170.1:0-12287 GCA_035517595.1 Burkholderiales bacterium | reverse complement strand
CAGCAGCTTCTGGAAGCGCTCGCGGTCCTCGGCGATGTCGATGCTGTCGGGCGTGGTGCCACGATCGGCACGCCGGCGCGCTCGAGGTCGAGCGCGAGCTTCAGCGGCGTCTGGCCGCCGTACTGCACGATCACGCCGAAGGGCTTCTCCTAGTCGACGATCTCGAGCACGTCCTCGAGCGTGAGCGGCTCGAAATACAGGCGGTCCGAGGTGTCGTAGTCGGTCGAGACGGTCTCGGGGTTGCAGTTGACCATGATCGTTTCGAAGCCGTCCTCGCGCAGCGCGAGCGCCGCGTGCACGCAGCAGTAGTCGAACTCGATGCCCTGGCCGATGCGGTTCGGGCCGCCGCCCAGCACCATGACTTTCTTCTTCCCGGTCGGCTCGGCCTCGCACTCGTCCTCGTAGGTCGAGTACAGGTAGGCGGTGCGCGTCGCGAACTCCGCCGCGCAGGTGTCCACGCGCTTGTAGACCGGGCGGATGCCGAGCTCGTGGCGCCGATTGCGGACCGCCTTCTCGCCGGTGTTGAGCAGGTAGGCGAGCCTGCGGTCGGAGAAGCCCTTGCGCTTGAGCGCGCGCAGGCGCTCGCGCCCGACCTCCTCGAGGCGCCGGTCGTCCAGCTCCATCTCGAGGTCGACGATCTCCTTGATCTGCGCGAGGAACCAGGGATCGATGCGAGTCAGCCGGTGCACTTCCTCCAGCGTGAAGCCGTTCTCGAAGGCGTCGCCGACGTACCAGATGCGCTCCGGGCCCGGGTCGCCCAGCTCGCGCTCGAGCGTCTCGCGGTCCGTGGTCTTCTGGTTCAGGCCGTCGACGCCGACTTCCAGCCCCCGCAGCGCCTTCTGGAAGGATTCCTGGAACGTGCGCCCGATCGCCATCACCTCGCCGACCGACTTCATCTGCGTGGTCAGGCGGTCGTTCGCCTGCGGGAACTTCTCGAACGCGAAGCGCGGAACCTTGGTGACCACGTAGTCGATGGTCGGCTCGAACGAGGCCGGCGTCGCGCCGCCGGTCACCTCGTTCCGGACTTCGTCGAGCGTGTAGCCGACCGCGAGCTTGGCCGCCACCTTGGCGATCGGGAAGCCGGTCGCCTTCGAAGCGAGCGCCGAGGAACGCGACACGCGCGGGTTCATCTCGATGACGACCATGCGCCCGTCCTTCGGGTTGATCGCGAACTGGACGTTGGAGCCGCCCGTGTCGACGCCGATTTCGCGCAGCACGGCGATCGAAGCGTCGCGCAGGATCTGGTATTCCTTGTCCGTCAGCGTCTGCGACGGGGCCACCGTGATGGAGTCGCCCGTGTGCACGCCCATCGGATCGAGGTTCTCGATCGAGCAGACGATGATGCAGTTGTCCGCCCTGTCGCGGACCACCTCCATCTCGAATTCCTTCCAGCCGATCAGCGACTCCTCGATGAGCAGCTCGTGCGTCGGCGAGGCCTCGAGCCCGCGCTCGCAGATGGCGACGAACTCCTCGCGGTTGTAGGCGATGCCGCCGCCCGTGCCGCCGAGCGTGAACGAGGGCCGGATGACGACCGGGTAGCCGAGGCTCGCCTGCACCTGCAGCGCCTCCTCCATCGAGTGCGCGAGCGAGGAGCGCGCCGAGGCGAGGCCGATGCGCGTCATCGCCGCCTTGAATTTCTCGCGGTCCTCGGCCTTGTCGATCGCCTCGCGGGAGGCGCCGATCAGCTCGACGCCGAACTTCTCGAGTACGCCGTTCTTCGCGAGGTCGAGCGCGCAGTTGAGCGCCGTCTGGCCGCCCATCGTCGGCAGCAGCGCGTCCGGGCGCTCCTTCTCGATGATCGCGGCCACGGTGCGCCAGGTGATCGGCTCGATGTAGGTCGCGTCGGCCATCTCCGGGTCGGTCATGATGGTCGCCGGGTTGGAGTTCACCAGCACCACGCGGTAGCCCTCCTCGCGCAGCGCCTTGCAGGCCTGCGCGCCCGAATAGTCGAACTCGCAGGCCTGGCCGATGACGATCGGCCCCGCGCCGATGATGAGGATGCTCTTGATGTCGTTTCTTTTCGGCATTTCTTCTAGTTCTTTTTCTTCTCTTCCATCATCGCGGCGAATCTGTCGAAGAGATAGCCGATGTCGTGCGGGCCCGGGCTCGCCTCCGGATGCCCCTGGAAGCAGAACGCGGGCCGGTCGGTGCGCGCGAGGCCCTGCAGCGAGCCGTCGAACAGGGAAACATGCGTCGCCCGCAGGTTCTTCGAAATGCTGGACGGATCGACGGCAAAACCGTGGTTCTGGCTGGTGATGACCACCTGCCCGGTGTCGAGATCCTTCACCGGGTGATTGGCGCCGTGGTGGCCGAACTTCATCTTCAGCGTCTTCGCGCCCGAGGCGAGGCCCATGAGCTGGTGCCCGAGGCAGATGCCGAAGACGGGGATCCTGGTCGCGTCCAGGATCTCGCCGATCGCCTCGATCGCATAATCGCAGGGCTCCGGATCGCCCGGCCCGTTGGACAGGAAGACGCCGTCGGGCTGCATTCTTAGAACTTCTCTCGCTGGAAAAGAAGCAGGAACGACCGTTACGCGCGCGCCTCTTTCGACGAGCAGGCGCAGGATGTTGCGCTTGATGCCGTAGTCGTAGGCGACGACGCGGAAGCGATGTTCCGTCTTCTCTTCGAAGCCCCTGCCGAGGCGCCAGCGCCCCGCCGACCATTCGTAGGGCCTGTCGACCGTCACCACCTTGGCGAGATCCATGCCGGCGAGCCCCGGGAACCTGCCCGCTTCGGCGAGCGCTGCCGCCTCGTCCACGTCCTTGCCTGGCTCGGCCGCGGCGATGCAGCCGTTCTGCGCCCCCTTCTCCCTCAGGATGCGCGTGAGCCTGCGCGTGTCGATGCCGGCGATCGCGACGACCTTCTTGCGCTTCAGGTACGCCGGCAGGTCCTCCTCGCTGCGCCAGCTGGAGACGAGCGGCGGCAGGTCGCGCACCACGAGGCCGGCGGCATGCACGTGCTCGTCTTCCTCGTCCTCGGAGTTGACACCCGTGTTGCCGATGTGGGGATAGGTGAGCGTGACGATCTGGCGGCAGTAGGAGGGATCGGTCAGGATCTCCTGATAGCCGGTCATCGCCGTGTTGAACACCGCTTCGCCCGCGGCGAGGCCGGGCGCGCCAATGGACCGGCCCCGAAACACCGTCCCGTCGGCGAGGACGAGGGCGGCGGGCGCGAGCGCGGTCACGGCAAACTCCCGAATCGGACGTACACGTGAAAAGCGGGAGGGGCGACCTAGGACAGCTAAGGGGCCCTTCCCGCTCGGCTTGAAGGCAGGATTATACGCCTACTTCAGCCCGAGCACATCGTTCATGTCGTACAGTCCCGCGCGCTTGCCGCGCAGGAACTTGGCGGCGCGCAGCGCTCCGAGCGCGTAGGTCATGCGGCTCTGCGAGCGGATCGTGATCTCCACGCGCTCGCCCGTGCCCGCGAAGATCACCGTGTGCTCCCCGACGATGTCGCCGCCGCGGATGGAGTGAAAGCCGATCTGCTTCTCCGGGCGCCTACCGACGTCGCCCACGCGGCCGTGCGCCGCCACCTTGGACAGGTCGCGCGCCAGCGCGCGCGCCACCACGTCGCCGAGCTTCAGCGCCGTGCCCGAGGGCGCGTCGACCTTTTCTCGGTGATGGGCTTCGATGATCTCCACGTCGTAGCCGTCGCCCAGGATTCCGGCGGCGACCTCGGCCAGCTTGAACACCACGTTCACCCCCACCGCGAAGTTGGGCGACATGGCGATGGGGATCTTGCGGCCGGCCTGCAGCACGGCCTTGCGCATCGGCTCGGAGAAGCCGGTCGTGCCGATGACGATCGGCCGGCCGAGGGGCACGCAGGCCTGCAGGTGGCCGACGGTGCCCTCGGGCCGCGTGAAATCGATCAGCACGTCGCTGCGCTCGACGGCGTCCGAGGCGTCGCTGCCCACCTTCAGGCCGCCGACCGTCCGGCCGACTGCCGGGCTGCCCTTCGCATCGATCACTGCCGCGAGCCGCAGCGACGGGTCGGCCAGCACCGCCTCGGCGAGCGTCTGGCCCATCTTGCCGCCGGCGCCGGCGACCGCAACCCGGAGCTTCTTCATCGGCTCAGAGTCCGATCTTCTCGAGCATGCGTCCCCACCAGCCGCGCTCTTCCTTGGGCTCCTCGGCCTTCTTCACGTCGTCCTTCTTCTCGTCCGCAGCCTTGGCGTCCGCCTGCTTGGCGTCTTCCGCGGCGGGCACGGCCTCGGGCTTCTTCTCGGGCTCGTCGCTCGCCGCACGCCAGTTCTGCCCGGTCGGCGCCGTCGGCGCGGCCTCGGGCCCGGGTTTCGCCGCCGACGCCGCCGGCGCCTCGGTGCCGGGCTTCGCCGGCTCCGCGGAGGCGGGCTTGGCCGGCTCGGCCGCAGGCTTGGCGGAGGCCTTGAACTGCTGCTCGAAGCCGCCCGCCTGAGGCGGCGCGGAGCCTTCCGCCGGCATGAGGTCGCCGATCACGCGTGCGAGCCGGTCCTTCTCGAAGATCACCGACAGGTTGCGCTGCTCCCGCTTGTTGCCGGGCGCGTCCCGGAAGAACACGTAGTCCCAGCGATCGGCGTGGAAGATGTCGGACACCAGCGGCGTTCCGAGCACGTAGCGCACCTGCTCCTTGGTCATGCCGGGCTTGAGCTGGGCCACCATCTCCTGCGAGATGTAGTTGCCCTGCTGGATGACCATGCGGTAGGGCTTGACGCTGGGGACGCTCGGCAGCTCGATCGACTTGCATCCGGCCAGCAGCAGCGCAGCCGCCAGCGCGGCACATCCGCCGACGGCGCGGTTAGGAGCGGAACTCATGGGCATATAATGATACTGGATGAGCTCTTCCCAGAGCCTGAAGGACATCGGCCTCAAGGCGACGCTGCCGCGCCGCCGGATCCTGGAGTTGTTCGAAACGAGCAAGGTGCGCCACCTCTCGGCCGAGGACGTGTACAAGGCGCTGATCGCCGAAGGCATGGACGTTGGACTCGCGACCGTCTCCCGGGTTCTCACACAGTTCGAGCCGGCGGGCCTGCTCGCGCGCCAGCACTTCGAGACCGGCAAGGCGGTGTTCGAGCTCAACCAGGGCGGCCACCACGACCACCTGGTCTGCCTGCAATGCGGCAAGGTCGAGGAGTTCTACGACGCCGACATCGAGAAGCGCCAGGGCGAGATCGCGAGGAAGAGCGGCTTCGAGCTGCGCGGCCATTCGCTCGCGCTGTACGGCGACTGCACCAGGACCGACTGCCCTAGCCGGCCCCGCTAGGTCTCATTTGCCGAGCAGCTCCGCGGCATGCCGGCGCGTCGTCGCGGTGATCTCGCTGCCGCCCAGCATGCGCGCCAGTTCCTCGATGCGCGCGCTGCGGTCCAGGCGCGTGACGGCGGTCTGCACCCTGCCGCGCGCGCCGCTCTTCGAGACCGACCACTGCTCGTCACCCTGCGCTGCGACCTGCGGCAGGTGCGTGACGCAGCACACCTGGCGCTCGCGCCCGAGCTTCTTCAGGGATCGCCCCACGGTTTCGGCCACGGCGCCGCCGATGCCCGCGTCGACCTCGTCGAACACGAGCGTGTCCACGGGCGACTCCCTCGCGGCGACCAGCTGGATGGCGAGGCTGATGCGCGAGAGTTCGCCGCCGGAGGCCACCTTCGCCAGCGGGCGCAGCGGCAGGCTCGGATGCGAGGTGACCTCGAATTCGACGTCCTCGGCGCCCGTGCTTCCCGGTTGTTCCAGTTCCCTGAGAGAAACCGAGAAGCGTCCGCCGCTCATCGCCAACCGCTGCATGGCTTGCGTGACCTCGTCGCTCAACGCCCTCGCGGCGCCCTTGCGCTTCGCCGAAAGCTTCCTCGCCGCCGCGGCATAGCGGCCCTTCGCGGCGGCGACTTCGCGCTGCAGCGCCTCGGGGCTCGCCGCGAGCTCCAGCTCGCGCAGGCGCTGCCCGAGCTGCTGCGCGAGCGCCGGCAGCTCGGGCGGCCGCACGCGGAACTTGCGGCCTGCGGCGTGCAGCGCCTCGATGCGCGCTTCCGTCGTGCGCAGCGCTTCCGGGTCGAGATCCATGCGCGAGGCGTAGTCGCGCAGGTCGCGCGCGGCCTCGCCCGCCTGCGTCTCGGCCGACTCCAGCATCTCCACGATGTTCTTCAGCGCGGCGTCGTGCGCCGACAGCGTGCGCAGCCGGCTCGCCACCGCCGACAGCTGCGGCAGGCAGGCGCCGTCCGCCTCCGAGAGCGCTTCGAGCGACGATTGCGCGCCCGCGAGCAGGCTGGAGCCGTGCGCGAGGCGCTGGTGCCGCGCAGCGAGCGCGTCCCACTCGTCCGCCTGCAGGCCGAGCTTCCCGAGCTCTTCGACCTTGTCCTGCAGCTCGGCGCGCTCCGCCTCGCGCTTCGCGAACTGCTCCTGCGCCTCGGCCGCGAGCGCGGCAAGCCGCTGCCAGGCGCGCCAGGCTTCCGCGCACTCCAGCGCGAGCGCCTGCGCGCCGGCGTGCGCATCCAGCAGCTCGCGCTGCGCCGCCGCGCGCAACAGCGACTGGTGCTCGTGCTGGCCGTGGATGTCCACGAGGTGCTCGCCGGCCCCGCGCAGCTGCGCGAGCGTCGCCGGATGGCCGTTGACGAACGCGCGCGAGCGCCCCGTGCGGTCGACCGTGCGGCGCAGAAGGACGGAGCCGGCATCGCCCTCCAGTCCCGCATCCTGAAGGAAGGCGATCAGGGCGCTCTCGGCATCGACTTCGAATTCCCCCGAAATCTCCGCGCGCTCCGCACCCTCGCGAACCACGTCGGCGTCGCCGCGGCCGCCGACCAGGAGCTCGAGCGCGTCGACCAGGATCGACTTGCCCGCGCCCGTCTCGCCGCTGAGCACCGTGAATCCGGCGCCCGTCTCGAGCTCCACGCGCTCGACGATGACGAAGTCGCGGATGCCGAGCGCGCGCAGCATCAATCCTCGGGCTTGGCCCCCACCGCCTTGCTCCAGCGCAGTTTCTCGCGCAGCACCGAGAAGTAGCTGTAGCCCGGCGGGTGCACGAAGCGGATCGCGTCTGCCGAGCGCTTCATCAGCAGGCGGTCGCCCTCGTGCATGTCGGCGAGCGCGAAGCCGTCGAAGTGCGCGCGCGCGTCCAGGGCCCGCAGCAGCTCGATCTCGATCGCGCTCGAGTCGCTCACGCTCACCGGGCGCGCCGACAGCACGTGCGGGTTGAGCGGCACGAGCGCGAACGCCCGTACGGTCGGTTGCAGGATCGGACCCTGCGCGGAAAGCGAGTAGGCGGTCGAGCCGGTCGGCGTAGCGACGATGACGCCGTCGGCGCGCAGCCGGTAGACGTATTCGCCGTCGATGGACAGCTTGAACTCGATGAGGCGCGCCTGCGAGCCCTTGGTCACGACCGCCTCGTTGAGCGCGACCGTGCGCAGCACCGTCCTGCGGCCGCGCAGGATCCGGGCCTCGAGCAGCGCGCGCTCCTCGGTCGCATAACGGCCCTCGAGGATCGCCCCGACCGAGGCGCGCATCTGCGACAGCGCGATGTCGGTCATGAAGCCCAGGCGTCCCTGGTTGATGCCCGCGAGCGGCACCCGGTGGCGCGCGAGATTGCGCGCCGCGGCGAGCATCGTGCCGTCGCCGCCCAGCACGATCGCCAGGTCCGCGCGGCGGCCGATCTCGTCGTAGCCGGCGGCGGCGCCCCGGCCGCCGTTGCGCCCGACGCTCGCGGCGGTCTGCTTCTCGATCATCACCTCGCAGCCGCGCTTGCGCAGCAGGTCGCGCAGCGCCCGCAGCGAATCGGCGATCTCGGGCGTCTGCTTGCCGATCAGAGCGACTCGATGGAAGGCCGGCTGCATCGCCCGATTCTAACTGTAGAATCCCGTCATGCTGGACCGCAGCCTGGATGCGCGCGCGCAGATCCTGCTCAAGA
The DNA here is from genome assembly GCA_035517595.1 of Burkholderiales bacterium. Taxonomy (GTDB): domain Bacteria; phylum Pseudomonadota; class Gammaproteobacteria; order Burkholderiales; family SG8-39; genus RBG-16-66-20. The sequence goes on along the minus strand of DATIYN010000170.1, from coordinate 4,420 downwards.
CCCTCGTCGAGCGCTACATCGCCGAGGGGCAGCCGGTCGGTTCGCGCACGCTGTCGCGGCACTCGGGCCTCGACCTGTCGCCGGCGACGATCCGCAACGTGATGTCCGACCTCGAGGAGCTGGGCCTCATCGCCAGCCCCCACACCTCGGCCGGGCGCGTGCCGACGCCGCTCGGCTACCGCTTCTTCGTCGACTCGCTGCTGGTGGTGAAGACGATCGACTCGGGCGAGATGCTCCAGCTCGAGGACCAGCTGCAGCCGGACAACCCGCAGCGCGCGATCAGGGCGGCCTCGCAGCTGCTCTCGCAACTCACGCATTTCGCGGGCGTGGTGATGGCGCCCCGCCGGCGCGCGCTCACTTTCCGCCAGATCGAGTTCCTGCACCTGTCGGAGAAGCGCGTCCTGCTCATCGTGGTGACGCCCGAGGGCGACGTGCAGAACCGCATCTTGTTCACGGCGCGCGACTACAGCCCCGCAGAGCTCGTCAGCGCGGCAAATTTCCTCAACCAGCACTACTCCGGGCACAGCTTCGAGGAGATCCGCAAGCGCCTGCACGAGGAGCTGCGGGAGATCCGCCAGGACATGCTCGGCCTGATGAGCGCGGCGCTGGAAGCGAGCGACCGCGCGGTGTCCGAGAGCGAGGAGCAGTACGTGATCTCGGGCGAGCGCAACCTGCTAACGCTGCACGACCTGTCGCAGGACGTGGGCCGGCTGCGCCAGCTGTTCGAGCTGTTCGAGCAGAAGACCTCGCTGGTGCAGATCCTCGACCTGTCGCTGCGCGGCGAGGGCGTGCAGATCTTCATCGGCGGCGAGTCGGGCGTGTCGGCGCCGGACGAGGTCGCGGTCGTCACCGCGCCCTACAAGGTCAGCGGCGACGTGGTCGGCACGGTGGGCGTGATCGGCCCGACGCGCATGGCCTACGACCGCGTGGTGCCGATCGTCGACGTCACCGCCAAGCTGCTGTCCAGCGTCCTCACGCAGACGCAGCCGCCGTCGCCCTGAAAGGCGTCCTGCTCGTCAACCTCGGCACGCCGGCGGCGCCCACGCCGGCAGCCGTGCGCGCCTATCTCGCGGAATTTCTCGGCGATCCGCGCGTGGTGGCGCTGCCGCGCTGGATTTGGCTACCGCTCCTTCATGCTTTTGTATTGAGAACCAGACCGAGGAAATCTGCACAAAAATACGCGGCGATCTGGACGCCGCAGGGTTCGCCGCTGGCGGTGCACACGCGCCTGCAGGCGAACCTCCTGGGGAAGATCCTTTCCGAGCGATCGATTCGCGTCGCCTGGGGCATGCGCTACGGCTCGCCCTCGATCGCCGACGGCCTGAAGCAGCTCACGGGCTGCGAGGTCACCGTCGTGCCGCTGTACCCGCAGTTCTCCGTGAGCACCACCGAGAGCGTTCGCGACGTTCTGCCTCCCGGCACCAAGATGATCGAGCAGTTCCACGACCACCCCGCCTACATCGCGGCGCTCGCCGCGGTCGTGCGGCGCCACTGGCAGGCGCACAGCAAGGCGAAGCTGGTGATGAGCTTCCACGGCCTGCCGCAGCGCGCCGTCGACCTGGGCGATCCCTACCAGAAGCAGTGCGTGGCGACCGCGAAAATCCTCGCCGGGGTACTGAAGCTCGCGCCGGCGGACTACCGCGTCGCCTTCCAATCGCGCTTCGGTGCTGCGAAGTGGCTGCAGCCCTACACCGCGCCGACGCTCGCCGAGCTGGCGAAGAAAGGCGAGCCGCGCGTCGACGTGTTCTGCCCTGGCTTCGTCTCGGACTGCCTGGAAACCCTGGAAGAGATTGGCATCGAAGGCCGCAAAGTCTTCATGGATGCGGGCGGCAAGGAGTTCCACCTGCTGCCCTGCCTGAACGAAGCGCCGGAGTGGATTGCCGCGCTAGGGGCGATCGCCGACCAGATATAGAAGTCAATGTCCGCTATCGGCCAATAGCGGACATCAGGCAGACCGTTATTCGACCACTCGGTCGGCGCGCAGGAGGAGCGACTGCGGGATCGTCACGCCGAGCGCCTTCGCAGTCCTCAGGTTGATCACCAGCTCGAACTTGGTCGGCTGCTCGATCGGCAGGTCGCCGGGCTTCGCTCCCTTGAGAATCTTCTCGACGTGCGCGGTGGCGCTCGCCCACATGCCGGCGAGACTGGGGCCGTAGGAGAGCAGGGCGCCCGCGTCGACGTATTCGCTGAAGTTGTGGATGGTCGGCAGGCGCCTCGCGGTCGCGGCCTGCGCGAATTTCTGGCGATGAGTGAAGGTAAGGTCGTCGAAGACCACCGCGAGCGCCTCGGCGCGTCCGGCGGCCGCCGAGTCGAATGCCGCGCCGAAATCCGCGAGCCGCGAGAGGGCGACGGGCCGGACCTGCACCTTGAGTGCGCGGCCGGCTTTCTCCGTCTCGCGCAGCTCGGCAACCATGCGCCGGTCCTCCGGATTGAGGATCACCCCGACGCGCGCGAGTCCCGGAAGCAGCTCGCGCAGGATCTGCAGCCGTCTTGCCGCGAGGTCGGAGTTGATGCAGGTGACTCCGGTCAGGTTGCCGCCCGGGCGCGCGAGGTTGGTGACGAGGCCCGCGGCGACGGCGTCGCAGGCGACCATGACGATCGGCACCGTGCGCGTAGCGCGTTGCGCGGCGCTGATGATCTGGTCGCCGCCCGCGAAGATCAGGTCGACCCTGGCGCCCACAAGCTCGCTCGCGAGCGCGTCGAGTCGCTCGAGCTGGCCGTCCGCGAAGCGGTACTCGTACTTGACCGTGCCTTGCGCTTCCGAGTAACCGCGCTTGCGCAGCGCCTCCTGCATTGCTCCGAGGAGCGGCCCCAGCTGCGGGGGGCGGCTCCCGCTGAGCAGCAAGCCGATGCGAGGCGCCGGCTGCTGCGCCTGCGCCGGCAAGAATGCCGCCGCCACGGCAAGCGCGAACGCGAGCAGCGCGCGCTTCATTCGAGCGCCTGGTCGGCGCGCAGGAGGACCGTGCCTACGGCTCGCATTAGCAGCCTACGGGTGATCACACTCGTACTCCCTCCCCAGGGCGAGCAGAGCGAATGGGAAAGTCTACCCCTCGGATGTCCGCTTTGGGTCGAAAGCGGTCATTCAGAACCAACGGTCAAAATTGGCGTCCCGACGGGGATTCCGGCGCAATGCGGATGATGCGCTTGCCGAGGTTTTCGCCTCGGTAGAGGCCGGCGATCGACCCTGGCGCCTGCTCGATGCCCTCGAGCATGTCCTCGCGATAGCGAATCAGGCCGCTGCCTACCCATTCGGTCAGCGCCGCTAGACCTTCGGCGAAACGCGGCGCGTAATCGAAGATGAGGAATCCCTGCATGCGGGCCCGTTTCACGAGCAGATGCCGCTCGACCCGCGGACCCACCGGCGGCGGGTCCCAGCTCGAAACTGAGGCAGTGCCGCAGACCACCACGCGAGCGCGCGGTCTCAGGTGCTTCAGCACCGCGTCGCTGATGGCACCTGCGGTGTTATCGAAATAGACATCGACGCCCTCCGGACAAGCCGCGACGAGCGCTGTTTCCAGCCCGCCGGCCTTGTAGTCGATGGCAGCGTCATATCCGAACTCCTCCCGGCAAAGCCGCGCCTTCTCCGCGCCGCCTGCAATGCCGACGGTGCGGCAACCCTTGATCTTCGCGATCTGGCCCACGCACGAACCAACCGCGCCGGCTGCGGTCGATACCACGACCGTTTCCCCCGCCTTGGGCTGCCCGACGTCCAAGAGCGCGAAATAGGCCGTGAGGCCGTTCAAGCCGAGGACGCCAAGGGAGGTGGAGATGGGCAGCCCCCTCGCTGGAACCTTGCGCTGGATCGTGCTTGCGTCGACCACCGCGTAGTCCTGCCAGCCGAACAGCCCCGTGACCAACTCGCCTGGGCGGAAATCGGGATGGCGCGATTCTTCGACGCGCCCGGTCGCGGGTGCGCGCATCACCCCGCCCAGAGGCACGGGCTCCGAATAATTCCCGACCGCGCTCACCCAGCCTCGCATCGCGGGTTCGGCAGTGAGGTAGATATTGCGCACGAGAACTTGCCCCTCTGCGAGCGCGGGCACCCCGGACTCAACGATCTCGAAGTTCTCCGCCCCGGGTATCCCCGCGGGGCGCGATTTGAGTATGACCTGGCGATTGGTTTTGGAGCGCACGGAAGCCTCGCGAAAAGTCTACGCCCTCAATGTCGGCTTCGGGTCGAAAGCGGTCATTCGCGGACCTGCTATTCGATCATTTGGCCAGCGCGCGGTATCCAGTTACTTGCTTATGACGTCGCCAAAGCGCACCCATTGACTGCCATTGAATCGCGCCAACTGAAACGATTCGATTGGCGCAAAATCTGTCGGGCTAGTGTTTATCAGGATTCCCGGTAGCAGAGTGTCGATTCGGACGTCCTTGAGGTTTGCCGCCTGTCGCATGACGTTTGCATGCGTCAAGTTGT